>CASFRF010000078.1 GCA_949297015.1 uncultured bacterium | reverse complement strand
TGATCCAGACTCACCGCCAGCCCCCAGAGCCCCGCCTGTCGCAGCTCCTCGGCCCGGGCGTCGTCCAAGTGGATGCCGGTGGTGAACAGCAGCGTCTCCGCTCCCCGGTCATGGGCGAAGGCGATCAGCTCCGGCAGCTCCCGTCGGCACATCGGCTCGCCGCCGGTGAACCCGATCAGGGCCGCGCCCAGCTCGACCAGCTGGTCGATCGCGGATTTCCAGAGCTCGGTGGGCAGCGTCCCGGTGGGGCGGAGTTTGGCGCTGCAGTGCCGACAATGGTAGGGACACTCCGCCGTCACCGCCAGAAACGAGGAAACCGGACTGAGTCGACGTCCGGAAAGCATCGCTTCGAACATCCGGTCATAGGCCGCGGAAGGGAAGGGGGGCAGAAACGAGTTCAGCACCCAGCGCCCCTGATGGCGGGTCGGATTTTCGCTGCGCAGATAACGCCTCAGCAGCTGGAACGTGCGGAGGCCGCCGCCGTGCGCGAGTTCCCGGTCCAGCTCCGGCGGCAGCCGTCGGACTCCGCGTTTCCGGAGCTCGCGCATCAGGTGCAGCGGCGCCCGCCGGATGGCCGGGTCCAGAAGCATGCGAAGAATTTTCCAGGATTTGCTCACCAGTGCCGTACCCCCCGGAACATGGCGTAGTGGTGGGTGAAGGGCCGGGCGCTCCGGTCCAGTTCCGACTCAAAATAGGCGCCGACTTCCGGATCCTCCGCCAGCGGCAGCACCTGATCGAACCCGGCGAGGATACCGGTCCGCAGGAGCCAGCTCAGACGCCCGCATTCCGGCGGCTGCGCGGAGATCTCTCCCTCTTCCGAAAAGGTGATGGCCATACCGCTCCGGCGCAAATCCCCGGCCAGCTCCGCCGCGCTCGCCGGAAAGCGCGGCCACAGGGCCTTCGCAGCCCGCCGCGGGAAACGCGCCAGCGTCCGCCGGTAGGCGTAAAAGACCGCCGGCAGGGTGTCGCGCAGATTGACCACAAAGAGCAGCGTGCCGCCGGGCCGCAGCGCCCGGGCGCACGCGCGGATGACCCGGGAACTCCGGCTGTAACCGAGCGCCCAGGCGGAAACGATCAGGTCGCAGCTCGCCGGTGGCGTGGCCATCAGGTACGTCAACAAATCCGCCTGAACCAGCCGGGCGGAGATCCCCCGTTTCCGCGCCTCCGCCAGCATACCCGCCGAGAGATCCACCGCCGTCAGCTCCGCACCGGGATAGCGCCGTTCCAGCGCGCCGGTGGTGTAACCGGTGCCGCAGCCGAGATCCAGAATCCGGCTTGCCTCCGGCGGCGTCAGCGCCAACAGTCGGTCGGTGACCGGCCGCAGTCGGTTCAGCCAGTTGGCGTCGTAATCTGCGGCCAGGCGGTCGTATCCCGCGGCGTAATCAATCGGGCCGAGCCAGCGGTGGTGCAGCGCGTGGCCGAGCATCCGCCAGTTCAGCTTCAGACAGTTCAGCAGCTTGCCCATCAGAGCGGGCCGCAGCCGGCGCTGAGCAGCATGCCGAGCAGTGCCGCCGTCCAGACAATCATCCGGGTCATGGTTGTTCCTCCTGGGGGATACCCCCGGTTGCAGGTGGTTGGTAGTGCAGATTGCCGGTCAGCTCCTGACCGGACCAGCCCATCATGCGGGTCAGTTCCCGGCCGTCGTCCAGCCGGACTGCGGTCAGAAAATAGTGCTGAGACAGCGCCCAGTTCAGGCGGCACAGATAGAACAGCACTGTGCCGTTCGCGTCCAGGCAGACGCCGCGGAGGGTGCCCGGGAGCAGCGGACGCGGCCGATGAAAGAGCGTCGACGCCCCATCCCGGAAGCGCAGAAAGCGATCGCGGTCAAAGTAGATCAAGCTGCCGTCGGGGTGACGGGCGATCGCGGTCCCCCGGAAGAGCCGTTCCGGGGCAGCCGCCGCCCGCCGGCGCCACACATAGCCGTCCGCCACCCGATAGGTGCCGTCGGCCAGCACGAGCTCTTCGGCTGCGGGAGGCTCAGCCTCCTGCAAATATCTGGTTCCGTCGGCAAAGGTGACCTGCCGGTCATGCAGCTGGAAGGTTCCTGAAAAAGCGGAGGCCATCTCCTGATCGCTCCGGAAGTGGTGGAAAAATCGTGAATCGGCGGAAGTGAAGAACGCGGATCCCGGGATCCAGAGCACCACGGCCAGCAGAGCCGTACCCTCCGCCAGGCCCCGGCCGGAGCTGGTGAAGCGGGGCGCGGAAAGCTTCAGCCAAGCGGCGGAACCCAGACTCAGGATCAGCGCCAGGGGCAGGGCGGAGAAGACCGCCGCCGAGACCATGATCGGAATGAGCGAGGGCAGTTGCGCGTAAGGCAGACTGCGGACCACAAAGGCCAAGGCACCTCCGGCCAGCAACAGCGGAAAGAGCAGCCAGGCGCTCCAGTTCCGACGAACCCGGGTGTGGTGAAGCACCGCGGTCGCCGCGCCCAGCAGCAGAATCGATAACGGTGCGCAGAACGGGAAGAGGGCCGGCGCCCAGACGGGCTGCTCCCCGTTCCGGATCTGGAGAACGGTGACGATGGCGGCAGGCAGCGCCGCCGCCAGTCCGAGTGCCGCTGCCGTCCACGGTGAGCGCAGCCGTTGCAGTGCCGGCATGGCCGCGACCAGCCCCGCCGCAAACAGCCCGGTGCGCCACCAAGCCGCCTGGCCGCTGAACAGCGAGCCGAGCACCCCGCCGCCGGCGGCAAGCAGAATCAGCGCCGCGGCCTTCCCGTATGGTTTCCACCCGGACATCATCGTTGCGTTTTTCTCCATCGTTTCCGGTCCCC
>CASFRF010000077.1 GCA_949297015.1 uncultured bacterium | reverse complement strand
GTTTTGTTTTTTGCACGGCTCCGGCGCGGCAGAGATTTCACCGGCCGCCGGGAATTTCGTCGCCCGCCTTCGCTCAGAAGGGGAAATCTTTAAAAAAATTCGCGTTTTTTTGCAAAACAGGCTTGACATCGGGACATTTATCGACTATAATATATCACAAAGCTCGCTTACGGTGGCTTTCTTTGGCAATTGCAGCCTGTGGAATCGCGCTAAAGCGAGCGTTATTTTTATAACGCCAACCTCCAAAAACCTTTGCGGTTTTTGGAGGTTTTGTTTTTTGCACGGCTCCGGCGCGGCAGAGATTTCACCGGCCGCCGGGAATTTCGTCGCCCGCCTTCGCTCAGAAGGGAAAATCTTTAAAAAAATTCGCGTTTTTTTTGCAAAACAGGCTTGACATCCGGACACTTTTTATGTACAATATAATAGAAGGTTGGAGTAACTCCTAGCCGCTGTACTCCCTTTGCTGTGGAACCAGTTGGTGACAGTTGTAGTACTGGGGAGCCTCCAACCTTCGCTTTTTGGCCGGGAAAGTCGACTGCTTTCAAACAGACCGGTTTGATTCCGATTCCCGGCTTCCCCGGCCCGTCGGCGTGCCGTTCCCGGCAGGGACCGCCCCCCTCCCCCCGTTTTCAGTCCCCGGCGTTTTCAAACCGACGCTGCTGCGGTTCACCGGAACTTTCCAGCCGGTGGCGGCCGCAGCGGATCTCCCCCGCGTCGGGCAACGTCAACTCCAGCGCGGCGCCGCGCTTCCGGATAACCCCGTAACGCCCCCGAAACTCGATCTCCCCGGCCCGGTAATGGATCGGAACCCGGTTGATGAAGACCAGATCCTCGAACTCCCCGAACCGGAGACGAACGCCCACCTGACGGCCGTCACCCCACAGCGGCTCCGCCGCCAGCGGGGGATCCCCTGTCCCCCGCGGTCGCAGCACCGCCGTGACCACACCGGGATTCCGGAGCTTCAGTTGCAGATGCTTCATGGTGAACGGCGGAGTCTTTCCGTACTCCAGATGCGGCATGGTCTCCACCCCGCTCTCCGAAAAATCCGCTCCGGCCAGCGTCAACTCCAGATCGAGCCCGAACCGGCCCTGAAAAAACCAGCGCCCCGGCCCGGTGACCTGCGCCGCCTCCGCCACCACCGGCAAATGCCAGTAAACCGGAACGGCGGGATCCTTCAGCCGCAGATCGTCGTGCACCACCAGATAATCGTCGCCGACGCTCAGCAGCGTGCGGTGATTCACCGGCTCCGGCTCCTGAAATCTCCGGAGCGCCTCTGCCACCAGCTGATGATGACAGTCGTCGCTGAGCCAGACCGGCTCCCCCGGTTTGATGACGGCGGGCGTGACCCCCTGCAGCATCCGGACCTCGCCGAGAAACACCGCCCGCTCCAGATGACCCGCCGCCGGCGGCTGATGGGTGTCGTAGAACGAGAGCGTCGCATGCCGCCAGGTCTCCCCGGCCTCGCCGCCGTCGTAGACCAGCGGTCGCCCCCCGGCAAAGTAGATGAAACTCCCCTCGCTGCGGTGATAGCGGTAGCCGCCCGGCCCCAGTTTGAACAGGATGTAAAGTTCATCCGGCGTTCCAAAGTGATCCCGGATGATTCCGCCGTACCCCTCCAGCCGCCGGCTGGTCAACCGGGGCGCCGGGAAATCGGGCTGCTCCGGCGGTGGAGTCTCGCAACTTTGCAGCAGATGGGAGCGCGGCGCTCCGGGCCGGTGGACCCGGGTGACCTGCCAGGCCCAGCGCAGCAGCGCGGCGAACTCCGGATCGCTCTGCTCGTACATCGGCGCCAGCAGCCAGTAGAAATCGCTGAGCGGATGCCCCACACCGGCGTGGTCTCCAACCGGCGGGACCCACCTCACTTCCGCCTGTTGGAACCAGTCTCCGGGCCGGGTCCAGGCCGCGTAGTCCGCCGGACCCTTCGGCATCAGCAGCAGAATGCCCCAGCGGAGAAAATCCTTGAGCCGGTCGATGCTCCCGGCGTCGAACCGCTGCTGCCGCCAGAGCTGATAGATCAAATTCAAGCGGCACTCGGCGGCATGCAGATAGTAGCAGGCCGGATTTTCGTACCACTTGCCGCTGCCCGGGGTGCAGTAGGCTTCGAGCGACTGCCGCATCCGCTCCACGCAGTGCCGGAGGAACAGCCCGGAATCCGGATTGTCCGGGAACAGCAGCCCGATGGTGCCGATCAGATTGACCCGGTCCGCTTCAAAGTTCGCGTTGCGCGAATTGTAGCGGTAATTCATGAAGTCGGGTTCCAGATACATGTGGGCCATCAGCACCAGATACTGCCGGACCAGCCGCTCCTCTTCCGGGGTGAAGGCGCCGCTGGGCAGCAACAGATCGAACGCCGCCGCCATCGGCGCGATGGTGCGCCCGCCCACCGGGCTGTACACGTCGCCGTACTCCCTTCCCAGCAGCACCAGCCGGGAGCGCCCCCGGGCGTTGTTCAGCAGCCGGTTGCGGAGCTGCCAGAAACGCCCGGCGTCGGCCCGGATCAGGTCGGTCAGCCCGGTACTGTCCTTCCGGGTACCGGCGGCGTAGGCCGCCAGTCGCGAGCGTTCCGGCTCCTGCTGCGCCGCCGCCCGGAGCCGGACAAGTTGTTCCGGAGTGGTCAGCAGCAGCGGGCGCGGCTGCCGCTCCGGAGCGTCGAGATGCCAGCTCCGGAAGTCCTCCAGCCGCGGCGAGGAGTTCTTGTGCTGAATCAGGCTCAATTCACGGTACGGCCCGTCGTTCCGGGCAAAGTCGGAGATGAACACCCCCCACTGCCGTTCGCCGTTGAAGGCGTCGAAGCGGAACTGCACCTCACCGGCGGCCGTGGTGTTCACCGTCAGCATCGAAATGGTCGAGCCGAGCATCTCCGGATACGGCCAGTCAAGCTCATAGTTGCCGTTCAACGGCCCGTTGGTCAGTTCGGCGAAGTCGTCGTCAAGCCACTCGCCGCGCCGCCGCGAAAAGAGCCCGACATAGTCGCCCGAGAGCTTCCGGTCGAAGGTCAGCCCGACTCCGAACACCTGATTGGGGAACCACCACCCCACCGACTCCTGCAGCCGGACCAGCTCCGCCGCTTCGGCCCGCGGAGTCAGCCAGTGCCGGGAGCCGTTTTCCGCATTCCAGTTCAGGAAACAGCGCTGGTCGATGAACTCCGGGAACCCCAGCACCCAGCCGGACGGCTCCGCCGGACGGAAGGAGCGCTCCCGCACCAGACAGTAGGCTTCCCCGGCGTGAAAGGTCAGCGTATAGACCCAGCACCGGCGATCCGCAAAGGTCAACGTGACCTGATAGCTGCGCTCCACCGGCCCCGCGGCGAGGCGCCGGACCGCGACCGCGGGCGGAGTCGTCCCCGGCGGCAGTTCCAGCCGGCTCCGTCCGCGCCAGACC
>CASFRF010000076.1 GCA_949297015.1 uncultured bacterium | reverse complement strand
GACGCCGTTCCGCTACCTCTGGCCGATTTCGGTGATTCTGGTGCTGACGGTCGCCACGGTCTACGCCATCTTCGCCGACTTCTCCGTCTACGGGAACTAGTCATGACCCCGGCGGAGTATCGGGACCGGATGCTCGGCTGCTGGCTGGGCAAAAATCTGGGCGGCGCGCTCGGAGCTCCGCTGGAGGGGCGGAAAAACCCGGTCCCGCTGCCCCCGGGGCGGCTCCCGAAAGAGGTCGGCCCCAACGACGATCTGGATCTGCAGCTGGTCTGGCTGGAGCTCCTCGAGCAGCGCGGCGTGGAACTCGGCACCGCCGACTTCGCCGACTTCTGGCGCACCCGGATCCGCTACCCCTACGACGAATACGGCATCGCCAAAGCCAATCTGGAGCGCGGTCTGAAACCGCCCCGGACCGGAGTTTTCAACAACTTCTTCGCCGACTGCATGGGCAGTCCCATCCGCAGTGAAATCTGGGCCTGCCTGGCCCCCGGACTCCCGGCGACGGCCGCGCACTACGCCGCGCTCGACGCGCAGGTCGACCACGGGACCGAGGGCATCGCCGGGGAGATCTTCCTGGCCGCGCTCGAAAGCCGCGCCTTTCTCGACTCCGACTTTCCCCGGCTGGTCGAATCCGCGCTGCGCTTCGTGCCGATCGAGTCGGAGCTGCCCGGCGCCGTGCGCCGGGTCCTGACCGCCCACCGCCGGGGCGTGCCGCTGAACGAGCTGCGCACGGAACTCATGCTGCGCTATGACCGCGGAAATTTCTCGCACGCCCTGCTCAATCTGGCCTTCATCGTCGCGGGGTTGAGCTACGCGGCGCAGGATTTCACAGGAAGCTTGATCACCGCGATCAATCTGGGGTACGACACCGACTGCACCGGCGCCACCGCCGGGGCCATCGCCGGGATCCTGCTCGGCGCCGAGGAGCTCAAACGCCGCTGCGGCCGGGCGCTCGATCACCGGCTGGTGGTCGGCCCCGGCGTGGATTGCGCCCGCCCCCCGGCCACGGTGGAGGAGCTGACCGACCGTCTGCTGCGGCTGCGGGAGCAGCTGCTCAGTCGGCCCGCGTTGCCGCAGCTCTCCGAACCGTATCACTTGCCGACGCCGGAGCCGGGGCCCGATCTTCAGCGCAGCGTGCGGGTCGGCGCCTTCGCCTGCCGCCGGGACGCGGAGAACTCGGAACACTGGGCGGAACTCCGCTCGCCGGTGGATGTCTTTGAGCTCTCGGAGCGGGTGGAACCGGGGAAAAAGCTGTTTCTGCGCTGCCGGGTGACCAATCCGGCCGGGACACGGGTCCGGCTGATCCCCCACGCCAACGTCGCGCGCCGGGCTTGGCTGGGCGACGAGGAGTTCGGGCGGGGGGAGCCCACCGATTTTGCGCCCTCGCCCCACCGCTGGTGGAACTGCGCTTCGGCGCCGCGGATTCTGCCGCCGGAGGGCGTCGAGCTGCTGGTGGAGCTCGCCCCCGCACCCGGCGCGCTGCACTTCGCACTGCTGGTGGCGCGCGATCCGGAGCAGTTGCCCGAAATTCACGCCCGGATCACCATCTGAGAAGGGGGAGGCGACACGCCGGCTGCACGATGCAGATCATCGACGCACATTTGCACTTTCAGAACTGGGATGGGTTCCAGGAGGTGGCC
>CASFRF010000075.1 GCA_949297015.1 uncultured bacterium | reverse complement strand
CATCCGCCGCTCGCGCAGCAGCATGTACGCGCCGATCACCAGCGGGTCGTTAAATGCGAACACCGCATCGGGTGGCTCCGGCCGGGCCAGCAACTGAGCCATCCCCGCCCGACCGGCCGCGGTCGTGTCGCCGCAAGGCAGCGGACTGCCCGCCGGAAGCGCCAGTCCCGCCCCGGCCAGCGCCTGCACATAGCCGCGCTCGCGCTCCCGGGAAACCCAGCTGCTCCGCTCCGTCGTCAGCATGGCGATCCGGCGGCACCCCTGAGCCGCGAGATGAGTCACCGCCCGGAGAGCGCCGCCGAAGTCGTCGGAGATCACCGCCTCGGCGGCGATGCCCGGCAGTTTCCGATCCAGAAAGACCAGCGGCAGTTGCCGTTTCCGGATCTGCCGGGCCGCCGGAACGCTCTCGTTCAGCGTCGCCGGGGACCAGATCAGGCCATCCACCCGGTCCTCCAGCAAGGCGGCGATGTCGTGCTGTTCGCGCAGTGGATTGCCGTAACTGCAGCAGAGCAGCAGACGGGAACCGCCGCCGCCCAGAACCTGCTCCATGGCGTTGAGCATCGTCGGGAAAATGGTATGCTCCAGCTGGGGGATCACCACCCCCGCGATCCGGGTCTGCCGGGTTCCGGGGGCGAGCTCCAGCGCGAACCGCGGCGGCACATAGCCGAGCTCCGCCGCCAGCGCCAGAATCCGCTCGCGGGTCTCCGCACTCACGCCCGGTTGATTGCGGATCGCCCGCGACACCGACATCAGCGACACGCCGGCCGCCGCCGCGACCTCCCGCAACGTCACCATGATTTCACCTCGCTCCGCATTCGCCTCCGCCTCGACGCCCGGAGTCTCCCGCCAAGGTCACGGTAATATACCGCGCGTCTGCGAAGAAACAATCGCGAATATCGTTTTTCCTCTCCTGATTCCGCTCAAAATCGTCTTTTTATACGTTAAATTAACGTTAATCGGGGGGATCGGCGGGTATTTTCGGAGAACGGCGTTATAGTATGAAAAAAAGAGGAGGAGATCTGAAGATGCCCGCCAGAAACGTGACCCTGACCCGGGACGGCCTGACCATTCCCGAAATCGTTTTCGGCACCAGTTGCCTGGGCAACCTCTACCGGGCGCTGCCCTATGCCACCAAGCTGGAGCTGGCCCGGAACTGGTTCCGGGCCGCAACCCCGCCGGCCATCGACAGCGCCGGGAAGTACGGGGCCGGGCTGGCGCTGGAGTGCATCGGCCGGACTTTGCGCGATCTCGGGATCCGGCGCGAGGAGATTCTGATCAGCAACAAACTCGGCTGGAAACGGGTGCCGCTGTCCGCGCCGGGGGCGGAGCCGACTTTTGAACCGGGGGTGTGGCAGGGACTGGACTACGATGCGACGCAGACCATCTCCTATTCCGGCATTCTGGACTGCTACCGGCAGGGCCGGGAGCTGCTGGGGCCGGGCTACGACTTTGCCATGCTTTCGGTTCACGACCCGGATGAGTATCTGGCCGGACGCACACCGGCGGCGCGGGAGGTGGCCAAACGCGACATCGTCGCCGCCTACCGGGCGCTGTTTGAACTCAAAGCCGCGGGCGAGACCCGGGCGGTGGGGATCGGGGCCAAGGACTACCGGATCATTCAGGAACTCTACCGCGAGGTGAAGTTCGACTATGTGATGCTGGCCTGCGCCCCCACCGTGCTGCGCCATCCGCCGGAGCTGCTCGACTTCATCGCTCAGCTGCGCCGCGACGGCGTGGGCATCATCAACTCGGCGGTGTTCAACGCCGGTTTTCTGCTGGGCGGCGAGATCTTCGACTACCGGAAGATCACTCGGGAACAGGAACCGGAGCTGTTCGCGCGGCGCGACCGTTATTTGCAGTGCTGCGCCGACTACCGGCTCGATCCGGCGGCGGTGGCGGTCGAGTTCGGCATGCGGCTCCCCGGCATTCTGGCCACCGCGCTGAACACCTCCCATCCGGAACGGATTGTCGGCAACGCGGCGTATCTGCAACACCGCTCGCCGGGGGAGTTCTGGCAAAAGCTGTATCGGGAACGCGTAATCGAGGTGGAATTATGAGAATCGACAGTCATCATCATCTGTGGCGCTACAACGCCAGCGACTACGGCTGGATCTCCGACGACCAAGCCTCGCTGCGTCGGGATTTTCTGCTGGAGGATTTGAAAACGGTGCTGCGCGAGAACCGGATCGACGGCTCCGTGGCGATTCAGGCTCGCCAGACCATCACGGAGACCGACTGGCTGCTGGCTCTGGCCAATGAACCGGACAGTCCGATCCGGGGCGTGGTCGGCTTTCTGCCGTTGGCCGCGCCGGAGTTCCCCGCCCTGCTGGAACGCTACGCCGGGCACCGGAAGCTGAAGGGGCTCCGCCATGTGGTACAGGACGAGCCGGACGACCGGTTTCTGCTCCGGGACGACTTCAATCGCGGCGTGGCGCAGCTGGCGGCGTACCATCTGACCTATGACCTTCTGATCTTTGAACGGCAGCTGCCGGCGGCGCTCGAATTCGTCGATCGACATCCCGATCAGCCGCTGGTGGTCGATCACATCGCCAAACCGCGGATCCGGGACGGAGTGCGCGAACCCTGGGCCCGGAACCTGCGGGAACTGGCCCGGCGCCCCAACGTCTGGTGCAAACTCTCGGGGGTGGTGACAGAGGCCGATCCCCGGAGCTGGACGCCGGAACAGCTGCGGCCCTATCTGGAGACCGTGCTGGCGTGCTTCGGCGCGGAGCGTCTGATGTTCGGTTCCGACTGGCCGGTGGTCACCGTGGCCGGGGGCTACGCCCGCTGGCGGGAGGTGGTCGAAGCGCTGGTGCAGGAGCTCTCACCGACCGAGCAGGCGGCCTTCTGGAGCGGCAACGCCATTCGCTTTTATCAACTGGAAAGGTAAGGGAGAAAGAATCATCATGAAAGCCTTTGTCATCACCGGTCCCTTCGCCACCGCCTTCGAGGAGCGTCCGGAGCCGGAAATGGGTCCGGAGGACGTTTTGCTGGAGGTAAAGTATGTGGGGCTTTGCGGCAGCGATCTGAACACCTATCGCAATTGCAACCCCATGGTCACGCTGCCGCGGATTCCGGGACATGAGATCAGCGCGGTCATCACCGCCAGGGGGCGGGCGGTGCCCGATGACTGGTCGGTGGGTCAGGCGGTGACCGTCTCGCCCTACACCAGCTGCGGCAGTTGCAGCGCCTGTCTGGCCGATCGCCCGAACTGTTGCCGCTATAACCAGACGCTGGGGGTCCAGCGGGACGGCGCGATCACCGAGCGGATCAGCGTTCCCTATCGCAAACTGTTCGCCGCCGGAGGGCTGACGCAGCCTCACATTGCCCTGGTCGAACCCCTGACCGTGGGCAATCACGCGGCCGACCGCAGCGGAGTCAACGAGGACGCATTGACCGTGGTCTTCGGCTGCGGCGCGGTGGGGCTGGGCGCCATCGCCGGAGCCGCGGCCAAGGGGGCGACGGTGGCGGCGGTCGACATCGACGACGCCAAGCTGGAGCTGGCCCGGGCCTTCGGCGCCGCGCACACCATCAACTCCGAACGCGAGGATCTGACCGCCGCCGTGGACCGCCTCAGCGGCGGCCGGGGCGCGGATGCGCTGATCGAAGCGGTCGGTCTGCCCCAGACCTTCCGGGCGGCGGTGGAACTGGCGGCCTTCGCCGGCAGCGTGACCTACATCGGGTACGCCAAACAGCCGGTGGAATATGAAACCAAGCTCTTTGTCCAGAAGGAGCTGAACATTCAGGGCTCACGCAACGCCCTGCCGGTCAATTTCCGGCGGGTGATCAAACTGATGCAGGCGGGGAAAATTCCGGCCGAGCGGATGATCTCCCGGATCTTTCCCTTCGCCGAGGCCGGTGAGGCGCTGGCCTTCTGGGCTCGGAATCCGGCGCAGGTCTGCCGACTGCTGATCGAGCTCTGAAGCCGACCTACTCCAACTGATAGAACCGGATGCGACCCGGGACCTCCGTCAGGGCCGCATCCGGATTCCATTTCCACCCGGCCTCCCAGCGCGTGCCCAGCAGGTACCCCCGGAACTCCCCCTGCGGCAACTGCAACGGCGCCACAAACCAGACATTCAGCAGCAACCACTCGCCACCCCCGAGCCCGGTCACCAGCCGGGCCGCCCGATTGGCCTCGGCCGTCGGCGCCGGGGTGATGAGTGCCAACACAGCGTGTCCCTCGTCCGGCGGGCCGGAAAGCTCCCGCAGCCGGTAGCAATACCCCTCCAACGCACCGATCTGCAGCGCCTCCCGCCCGTCATCCGGAAGCAGTTGAACGCGCTCACCGCCATACCGGTCCGTTCCGTTCAATCCGCGGCATCCGACCAGCACGACCGCCCGTTCGCCCTCCCCCCGGTAACTCAAACGCCGGAAGAAATCCCGGTAGGACTCCGGACGGCTGTTCCAAGCCACCGGCTGGGAGGCGTTGGCCGGGAACACAGTCAACATCCCCGGCGGCAGCGACGCCGCACTCCGGAACCAGGCCCGCCAATCGGGATTACGCTGTTGCACAACCCCCTGCCGGAAGGCGACGAACACCCCCAGCACCAACACCGCTCCGAGCGCCGTCTGCAGCCGCCGGTTCGCCCGGAGACGGCGCAACAGCCAGTCGATTCCGACCGCGGCCAGCAGCGAACCCGGCAGGACCAGCGGCAGGTAGGCCCGGGGCGGTCCGGCCCGGAAGATCAGCGCCGAAGCCAGCACCAGCAAAGTCGCCGCCAGCAGCCACCGGCAACGGCGGAACCCGAGTCCCGCCGCCAGCGCCGCCAGCAGCAGCGGCCAGGGCTCGAGCCAGGTCAGGACCTCATACAGCCAAATTCCCAGCGCGGCCCCGGAGTCGAGCACCGTCCCCCACTGCTGCGCCTGCCGGAACTGTTGGAAATTCCAGCAATACCAGCCCAGACTCAGTACTCCGCCCGCCAGCAACACCCCCAGCATCGGCCACAGGCCCCGGCGCTGCCGGGGATCCCTCCAGCGTCGCACAAACGCCGGCCAGGCCGGAATCACCGCGGCCGCCAGAAACAGCACCGAGGTGGACAGCGTCAACACGCCCCCCGCGCCGCCGAGGAACACCAGAATTTCGGGCAGCGGGCGACAGCATCGCGGCCGGAATTTTCCGGACAGCGCCAGCCCCAGTGCAAACAGCACGCAGCAGAAGAACTGCAGACTGTACCCCCTCGCCTGCTGGGCGTAGCCCGCCAGCGGCGCGGAACAGGTCAGCAGCAGCATGCACCAGCAGGCCGTCGCACGGCGACGAAACCAGGCCCAGGCCAGCCAGCCCGCCGCCGGGATCGTCAGCACCCCGGCCAGCCAGGCCGGGAACCGCAGCCACCAGAAGGCCGTGGAGAACTGCGCCATCAGCTTGACCAGCAGCGAATTGAGCGGGTGGTTGTTGGGCAGTCCGAGATCCTGAAAGATGGCGGCGACGGAACTTCCGGCATAGCCCTCGAGCGTCCAGATTTCGTCGTACTCCAGGGCGTTGTTGAGCGACTCCAGCCGCAGCAGCGCCGCCGCCAGCGTCAGCAGCAGCACCACCAGCGGCCAGTGTCGGCGCAGCCGGTTCGGCCAAGGACTCATTCCCGCAATCTCCGGCAGCAGGCGCGGGCGGCGGCGATGATCTCCTCCTCGCCGGGGACCACGCCGCCGCGCATCAGGATCCGGCCGTCGCAGATCACCGTATCCACACAGCTGGAGTCGGCCGAATAGACCACGTTGGAGACGGGATTGTGATCGGCCACCATCAAGGAGACGTTGCGCTTGAGCAACAGCAGGTCGGCGGCGGCGCCCGGCTCCAGCCGTCCGGCATCCAGCCCGAAGGCGAGCGCGCCGTTGCGCGTGGCCGCGGTCAGAATCTCGGGCGCGCTGCAGGCGGTGGAGCGATCGGCCTCGAGCTTGGCCCCCAGAGCTCCGAACTTCATCTCGTCGAACATGGACAGGTTGTTGTTGGAGGCGCAGCCGTCGGTGCCCAGCGTAATCCGGCCGCCGGCGTCGGCGATGCGCCGGAACCGGAAGCGCCCGGAGGAGAGTTTGTAGTTGCTGCAGGGCATGTAGGAGAAGGTGACGCCGCGGGCGATCATCCGTTCGATATCGGAGTCGGCAAGGTGGATCGAGTGCGCGGCCAGCGTCCGCGGTGTGAGCAGCCCCAGCCGGTCGAGATATTCGACCGGCGAGAGACCGCCGTGAGCAGCCCGGCACTCCTCGACCTCGCGCCGGGTCTCCGCCAGATGGATGTGCACGGGCAGCTGTTCACGCTCGGAGATCTCCGCCAATCGCCGCAGCGAGGCTTCGGACACCGTGTACACCGCGTGCGGCGCCAGAGTCAGCTGAATCCGGTCGGAGAGTTCGTTCCGTCGCTCCCAGAGCTCCCGGTTGTGGCGCCGGAACTGCTCGCGCGAGGACTCCGGCACCGTATCCAGCCAGATCATACCGACGGCGGCGCGCAGCCCCAGCTCCTCAGCCGCCCGGACCGTCTCGGCCGGATGAAAATACATATCGTTGAAAAACACCGTCCCGGTCCGGATCATCTCCAGCGCCGCCAGCCGACTTCCGCAATAGATGGCATCGGCGGTCAGTTTGGCCTCGGCGGGCCAGATATGGTGCTGCAACCAGTCGAACAACTCCAGATCATCGGCGATGCCCCGGAGCAGCGTCATCGCCGCGTGACAGTGGGTGTTGTAGAAGGGTGGCAGCGCCAGCAAGTCGGAGCCGTCGATCACCGTCTCGAAGTCGCCGGTCAGCCCCGGCGCGATCCGGCCGAAACGACGGTCGATGATCTCCAGATCGGCGCGGGAGCCGTCGAGCAATTCCGCCTTCCGGATCAGGATGCTGCTCATGACCGCGCCTCCTGCAGACCGGCCCCGGCCAGTTCCCCGGCAATCAGTCCGTCCCGCTCGACCACCGCCCAGTAATGGCAGACCAGCGCCTCGTCCGGAGGCCGAAGCCCCGGCGGTTGCGGGGACTCCGCCAACACTGCGGCGGCGGCATTGTGCAGCGCCATGGTCGGATCCAGATAGCGCAGCTGCGTCGGCTCCGCCAGCACGAAATTCAACGGCCGCTTGGCGCAGAGCACCCGGGAGGCGGGGACCAGCGGCCCGAACTCGTCCTCCACGCCCATGTTGGCGATCAGCTGAGTTCCGGCGTTGAGCGTCGCCGCCAGCTCCGGATCGGCCAGCGCTCCGGCAATGCCGGTGACGGAGACCACGCACCAGGCGTCGCGCACTGCGGACAACACCGCGGCCGTGTCGCGCCGGTCGATCAGCTGGATGGCGGGGGGCGTTTGAACCCGTTCCGGGTCGTCCACCGCGGTGACCAGCGCCCCGGCCCGCTGCGCATAATAGGCGACGCCGCGCCCGACTTTGCCGTAGCCGAAAATCACCACCCGGCGGCCGCTCATCCGACCGTAGCCGAGCTGAGCCATGGCGCGCAGAAAGCCGTCGCCGGTGCCCAGACAGGTTTCAATGGTCTTGATCCGGCTGTCATCGACCAGAATCACCGGCCGGTCGCAGTGCTCGAAGCGGTAGGCTCCGGACCGGGTCAGTTCGACAAAACCGAGTCGGGGCTCCAATTCGGCATAAACGCCGCCGCAGTCGAGAATCAGCGCAAATTCGCCGCGACTCCGGCAGTTGTGCACATGCTTAAGCCCGAATGCAGCGAGCTGCTCCACCACCGCCGGATCGAAGGGGATCCGGTCCGAGGTGGCCACGGTCAATTCGGCTCCGGCCGCCAGCAGGGGCAGATATTTAGTCAGGGTATTGCGGAAGACCGGCGTGCCGTCGAGCACCGGGAGTCCGGCCAGCGGCCGGGTCCGCCCCCACGTTTCGAGTTGTTCGCTCAGCGCGGGGTATTCCTCCGGACGATAGCACCCGGCGACATACGTCCGCAGTTTGGTCAGTAATTCCATAACGCTCCAGCCTGAATTTGGTTGCATGAATATAATCCGGAAACCCGGAGTCCGCAAGCGAAGAACCGGAAAAAGGCGCTGTCGGCTCCGGGGTGCGGAAAAAAATTCGGAAATCGCGACTTCAACGATTGCAGTCGTTGAGCATGGTTGCTATATTATTGAATAGCTGTTTATCGGGAAAGATCCGCAAACGAGACAACCAAGACAAGGCGCGGGGAACATGAACTGGACATGGAGTGTGCTGGGGGTGCTGCTGCTCGGGAGCGTCGGCTGCACGCAGATTCCGGAGTGGGAGACGGCGGAGCGGAAAGCGGCGGAAACGGCGTTGCAGGAGGCGGTCACGCAGGTGGATATGAATGGGGCCACGGGGGGGCTGGTGGAGGTGGCGCGGGAGCGGATGCTGGCGGCGCTGAACTATCAGCTGAACCGGCGGCCGCGCGAGGAGTGGCCGGAGCTGCTGCGCGATCAGGATTGCTGGCTGCGTTGGGTGGAAAAGCGCAATCAGGCGTTCATCACCGACGGCAGCATCGCGCCGACGCTGCAGAACCTGCGGGAGGAGGCGCGGTTGCGGAATCGCTTTCTGGAGCTGACGGTTCCGGACGAGGTGGAGCGGGTCTTTCGGGAGCTGCGTTCTGCTCCGCTTCGGTTTCAGGGGAAGGAGACGGTCCTGCAGCACGGCGAGCTGGACTTGTGGATTCCGCTGGACAAGTTGCAGGAGGGGGCTTCGGAATTCGAGACGGTCGGGCAGTTGCAAGTTCCCTTCTGCCGGGAGTTCCGGCTGGGGGAAGAGGTCTACCGGATCGGGGTGGTGGAGCCGACGAATTACGAAGTGGTGTCCAGCTTCGGAGTGGGGACGGAGAGCAATTTGTGTGTTTGGAAAAACGGAGAGAACATCGCCAACCATCTGATCGGGAAAGAGATCACGTTGCAGGAGCTGACTCTGGAGCGGGGCTGGGCGGTGGTGTTGTTTCAGGATCGGGAGGGGAAGCTCCGGCGGCGGGAGTTCGACTGCCTGAACGCGAACGGGAATTCGGTGGAGATCAACCACTGGACGACGGAGAAGATCGAGTAACCCGCGCCGCCGCCGCCGCTCCGGCGGCGGTCACAGTGAGTTGACGAGTTCCCTGAAGCGCTCGAAGTAGCTGTAAAAGATAAGACTTCATCTGACAAAACAAGGAAAAGATGCTATATTAAAGAGCATCAAAAAGAGCAAGGAAGATCAGATGAATCTCGAGGCAAAAATCATCAAACCGAAACTGGGCCTTCTGGAGTTGAGTCGCCAACTTGGCAGCGTAACCCGAGCGTGTAAAGTCTTCAGCTATTCCAGAGACAGTTTTTACCGTTTCAAAAAGCTTTATGAGGAAGGTGGCGAACTTGCGCTTCGTGACATTGTCCGCTTGAACAGACCGAATCCCAAAAATCGAGTGGATCCGGAAATCGAATCCCGAGTCGTAAAAA
>CASFRF010000074.1 GCA_949297015.1 uncultured bacterium | reverse complement strand
AGCACCGTGGCGGTGGTGGTGCCGTCGCCGGCCACATCATTGGTCTTGCTCGCCACTTCCTTGACCATCTGGGCGCCCATATTCATGTACGGGTCCTTCAGCTCGATCTCCTTGGCGACGGTGACGCCGTCCTTGGTGATGACCGGAGCACCGAACTTCTTGTCCAGCGCCACGTTGCGGCCCTTCGGACCCAGCGTCGCCTTGACCGCCTTGCTCAACAGCGTCACGCCTTCGAGAATGTCGCGACGCGCCTCATCGGAAAATACCAGTTGTTTCGCCATGGTTTCTGAAACTCCTTACTCTCAAAACTATCTGTAAACGATTGTAGTGTCCGCTCAGCCGAGCACCGCCAGGATGTCATCCTGCGCCACCACCTTGTACTCCTTGCCGTCGACCTTGACTTCGGTCCCGCCGTAACGGCTGGTCAGCACCACATCGCCGACCTTCACGTCGAACGGGATCTTCTTGCCGTTGTCGTCGTTCTTGCCGGTGCCGAGCGCCACCACCTTGTACTCCTGCGGCTTCTCCTTGGCCGTATCCGGGATCAGGATGCCACCCTTCATCTGTTCCGCGCAGTCGCAGATCTCGAGCAGGACACGATCGCCCAGCGGCTTGATTTTCACTTCCGTCATTCTAACAATTCTCCTTTTTTGGTTTGGGAATAACGCTTATGATGCTCCCCCCGGACCGCTCCGGCCCGGGGGGCGGAAACCACTCCTCAGTCCACGACCTCGGCATCGACCACGCCGTCGTCGTTCGGCTTGCTGCCGGAGCCGCCCGCGGCTCCGCCGCTCGGCGGCGGATTGCCCGCCGCGCCGCCGGCCTGCTGTTGCTGCTGCTGATAGACGCTTTCGCCCAGCTTCATCAGATACTGCTCCAGCTCCTGCATGGTGGCCTTCAGCGCCTCGGTATCGTCGGTCTCCAGCTGCTTCTTGAGCTTTTCAATCCCGCTCTCGATCGGCGCCCGGACCTCGGCCGGAACCTTGTCCCCGAGCTCCTTGAGCTGCTTCTCGGTCTGGTAGACCAGCGAGTCGGCCCGGTTGTGAACCTCGATCTTCTCCTTGGCCGCCAGGTCGTCGGCCGCGTGGCTCTTGGCCTCGTTGACCATCCGCTCGATCTCCTGCTCCGACAACCCGCTCGACGCGGTGATGGTGATCTGCTGCTCCTTGCCGGTGCCCAGATCCTTGGCCTTCACATGCAGAATGCCGTTGGCGTCGATGTCGAAGGTGACTTCGATCTGCGGCACCCCGCGCGGCGCCGGCGCAATCCCGTCGAGCCGGAAGCGACCGATCGACTTGTTGTCCCGCGCCAGTTCCCGCTCGCCCTGCAGCACGTGGATGTCCACCGAAGGCTGATTGTCCGACGCAGTGCTGAAGATCTCGCTCTTCTTGGTCGGGATCGTGGTATTGCGCGGAATCAGCTTGGTCGAAACTCCGCCCATGGTCTCGATACCCAGCGACAGCGGAGTCACATCCAGCAGCAGCACATCCTCGACCTGACCGCCGAGCACGCCGCCCTGAATCGCCGCGCCCATGGCCACGACCTCGTCCGGATTCACGCCCTTGTGCGGTTCCTTGTGGAAGATGTTCTTGGCCGTCTCCTGGACTTTGGGCATCCGGGTCATACCGCCGACCATGATCACTTCCTTGATCTGGCTGTCGCTGACCTCGGCGTCCTTCATGCAGTTGACGCAGGGCTTCCGGGTCCGCTCCAGCAGCGGATCGCAGAGCTTCTCCAGCTGTGCGCGGGTGACCGTCATGTTCAGATGCACCGGGCCGTCCGCGTTCATGGTGATGAACGGCAAATTGATGTCGGTGCTCATGCTGCTGGAGAGTTCGCACTTGGCCTTCTCCGCCGCCTCCTTGAGCCGCTGCAGCGCCTGGCTGTCCTTGCGCAGATCCACCCCGGTCTCCTTCTGGAACTCGGTGGCCAGATAATCGATCAGCGCCTGGTCGAAGTCATCGCCGCCCAGATGGGTGTCGCCGTTGGTCGCCTTGACCTCGAACACACCGTCGCCGATCTCCAGCACCGAAATATCGAAGGTGCCGCCGCCGAGGTCGTAGACCGCCACCACTTCGTCGGTCTTCTTCTCCAGCCCGTAGGCCAGCGCGGCCGCGGTCGGCTCGTTGATGATGCGCAGCACTTCGAGTCCGGCGATCTTGCCGGCGTCCTTGGTGGCCTGACGCTGCGTGTCGTTGAAGTAGGCCGGAACCGTGATCACCGCCTGGGTGATCTTCTCGCCCAGATAGGCTTCGGCATCGGCCTTCAGCTTCTGCAGAATCATCGCGGAGATTTCCGGCGGCGAGTAGCTCTTGTCGCCGATCTTGACGCAGACGTCGCCGTTCGGAGCAGCGGCCACTTCATACGGCACATGCTCGCGCTCCTGTTCCGTCTCGTTGAATTTGCGGCCCATGAACCGCTTGATCGAAAAGATCGTGTTCTTCGGATTGGTCACCGCCTGACGTTTGGCGGTCTGCCCGACCAGCCGGTCGCCGTTCTTGGTGAACGCCACGATCGACGGCGTGGTCCGCGCGCCTTCCGCGTTCGGAATCACCTTGGCCTCGCCGTGCTCCATGACCGCCATACAGCTGTTGGTGGTCCCCAGGTCAATACCTAAAATCTTACCCATATTTTCATCTCCCCTTTCTGAATGTTCGCCGCCGGAATCCGGCTCCCAACCGCGCCGCCGGCCGTGACCGGGGCGCGCCCCAAGCATTTCGGAAGAGAATACAGCAGGAGCCGTGCCAACCGGTCGAAACCCGGAAAATCCCGGTTTTCCCGGGCCGCTGTCCCGCTTCGCTGACTCAAACCGGGACAATTTGGCACAGTGTGACAGGATCGCTCAGGGAATTTCCAGCGGATCGG
Source organism: uncultured bacterium (assembly GCA_949297015.1). Taxonomy (GTDB): domain Bacteria; phylum Verrucomicrobiota; class Lentisphaeria; order Victivallales; family Victivallaceae; genus CASFRF01. The sequence continues at coordinate 18,031 of CASFRF010000074.1, read as the reverse complement.
GCAGTTCGGTCAGGCATTCGCAGCCGTCCGGCGTGATCCGGACCACATCCTCCAGCCGGATGCCGCCCCACTCCGGATAGTAGAGTCCGGGCTCCACCGTGACGATTTCGCCGCCGCGCAGCGGCCGGGTGTTGCCGGGGCTGAGACGCGGCGCCTCGTGAATCTCCAGCCCCAGCCCGTGCCCCAGACCATGAAAGAACCCGAAGTTGCGTCCGTTTTCGCAGCCGGTGCGAAATCCGTGGCGATCCAGCAGCCGGACCGCGTTCTGATGGATTTCAGCCGGAATCGCGCCGGGACGCAGCTGCGCTTTGGCCTGCTCCCGGGCCTCCCGCACGGCCGTAAAGGCGCGTCGCACAATCTCCGGAGCGCGCCCCTTGACCACGGTGCGGGTCAGATCCCCCCAGTAGCCGGAATCGATCAGCCGCGGAAAGATATCCATCACGATCGGAGTGTGGGCGTAGAGCGGTCCGGAACCGGTGTGGTGCGGCTCCGCCCCCTGTCGCCCGCCCGCCGCGATGGTGCCGCCGGGCATGGCCCCCGCCGCCAGCTGCGCCTGATCGATCTCGCAACGCAGCCGCTCGCTGGTCAGTGCCTCCCCGCGCCAGAACAGGCGGGAATCCGCTTCGATGGTGGCCTCGGCCAGCACCTCAAAGGCCCGGCGGGCGCCCGCCGCCGCCGCCTGAACCCCGCGCCGCACCTCGGCGGTTTCGGCGTCATCCTTGAATTCCCGCTCCGGGAAGAAAATCCCGGAACGGACCTGAAGCGTCAGGCCGCTGCCGCGCAACGCCTCGGCCAGCCCCAGCGGGAAGTCCGCCGGCACCTCGAACCTGCCGATTCGATAACGTTCGGCCAGCACCGCGACCAGTTCCGGGAAGCTGTGTCCGGGAAAGTCGGCGGTGGCGAAAACCGTAACCCCGGGTTTCACGGAGTGCAACGCCCGATCGTGTTCCAGCGGCGACAGCACCGCGCCCCGGATTTCATCCACCGCAAAGTACAGAAAATCATCCGGCGTGGCAAGCCCGGTCGCGTAACGCAGATCGGCCGAGCGCTCGCCGGAACCGATGATCAAGTCCGCTTTTTTCAGCATGAAAAACCTCAAGTTGATTTGCAAATGCCGGCTTCCCGGCCTATGTTAATAACATAATCCGGCAATCGGGAATGTAAAGAGGCTCCCTTCCGATGACGATACAATTTTTTGCGATGATTCTGCTCGCCTACCTGATCGGGGCGATCCCCTTCGGGTTCCTGATCGGCAAATATCACGGCCGGGACATCCGCCGCGAAGGCTCGGGCAACATCGGCTCGACCAACGTCACCCGGGTGATCGGGAAACGGGCCGGCCAGCTCTGCTTCGTCTGCGACTTCGTCAAGGGCCTGCTGCCGGTACTGGCCGCCTGGCAGCTTGCGCCCGAAAGCGAATTGCCGCTGGCGGTGGGCGCGGCGGCGATTGTCGGGCACATGTATCCGCTCTACCTCGGGTTCAAGGGCGGCAAAGGGGTGGCCACCGCGGCCGGGGTCGGCGTGGCGCTGGCCCCCTGGGCGCTGCTGACCGCGCTGGCCGGGTGGCTGATCGCCTTTTTCGCCACCCGCATCGTCTCGCTGGCCAGCATCGTGGCGGCGGTGATGATGCCGCTGACCGCCACCGTGCTCTACTTCAGTTGCGGCGAACCCTCGGTGCCGATTCAGCTGTTTTTCTATGCGGTGGGGGCGGTGGCGATTCTCAAGCACCGGTCCAACATCCAGCGGCTGCTGGCCGGAACTGAACAGAAATTTGTGCGCAGCCCCCGTCCGGGCAAGGAGGAGAAATGAAGATCGCGGTGTTGAGCGACGGCGCCTGGGGAACCGCCCTGGCGCTGGTGCTGATTCAGAACGGCCATCAAGTGACCCAGTGGGGGCCCTTCCCCGATTACCTGGAAACCATGCACCGCGAGGGGGAGAATCGCCGTTTTCTGCCGGGAGTCAAACTCGCTCCGGAACTGCGCCACTGCGCCGTGCTGGCGGAAGCGGTGGCCGACGCCGAACTGATTCTGCTGGCGACGCCGACCCAGTATCTGCGGCAGGTGCTCCAACAGTTCAAGCCCTGCTTTCAGCCGGCGCGCCAGTTGCTGCTCAACGTGGCCAAGGGCATTGAAAATCACACCTTTTTGCGGATTTCCGAAATGGTGGAGCAGGAGCTGGGCGCGGGGACCTACGTCGTGCTCTCCGGCCCCAGCCACGCCGAGGAGGTGGCCCGCCGGGTGCCCACGGCGGTGGTGGCCGCCAGCCGGGTGCCGGAGGCGGCGCAACGGGTGCAACAGCTGTTCAGCAACGAAGTGTTCCGGGTCTACACCTCGTCGGACGTGGTCGGGGTGGAGCTGGGGGGCGCGCTCAAGAACGTGATGGCGCTGGCGGCGGGCATCAACGACGGCATGAAGCTCGGCGACAACCCCAAGGCGGCGCTGATGACCCGCGGCATCGCCGAAATGGCCCGGCTGGGCGAAGCACTCGGCGGCGCCCGTCAGACCTTCTCCGGGCTGAGCGGGATCGGCGATTTGATCGTCACCTGCACCAGCGGCCACAGCCGCAACCGCCACGTCGGCGAGGAGCTCGGACGCGGGAAAAAACTGCCGGAGATCCTCGAAGCCATGGGGCTGGTGGTGGCCGAAGGCGTCCCCACCACGCTCGGCGCCTACGCACTGGCCCGCCTGAGCGGGGTGGAGACGCCGATCATCGATCAGATTCACGCGGTCCTCTTCGAGCAGAAGGATCCGGCCCGTGCGATCCGCGAACTGATGACCCGTTCGGTCAAACCCGAATAACCCCCGTCCTCCCCGTCGCCCGGCCGCCGTTCTGAACAGCGGTCGGGCTGTTCTTTCCGGGAACCGCTCCGGAGCTCACTTTTCGTTCAAAAAAAATATCCATGAACCTTGAACTTTCCTAAAATAGAACTATATTACAAATCCAAATAATCAAGGAAACCGGATCAATCTTCCGATGAGAGAACTGGATGCTTTTCTGACTTTGCACCGGGAACTGGTGATGCTGCGCGGAGAGTGCATCGCCGACTACTGGGAGGAGAACCGCAGCGACGACCTGCTGCGGGTGCTCTCCTTGCGCCAGATGTGCACGCTGCTGGCGATTGAACAGATTGCGCCCTGTTCGCTGGCCGGAGTGATGGCCCGGACCAATCTTTCCAAGTCGGCCGCCAGCGCGGCGGTGGACAAGCTGGTCCGCTGCGGCATGGTGACCCGCCGACGCAACGAGGAGAACCGCCGGGAACTGATCATCGAAGTCGAGCCGGAGATCCGTCACTATCTGGATTCGATCGAGGACCGCTTCCACCGGGAGATCGACCGCCATCTGGCCGCCTGCGGCGCATCTGAAATTCACGCCCTGAACGAGGCTTCACGGGCATTGCTCAACCAACTTCACCCCACGGAATCCGATGTCAGGAAATAATCACTTCACCTCCGGATCCATCGGCAAAATGATGATCCGGACCGCCATCGCCATGCTGCCGGGAACCATCGCCATTTCCGGATACAATCTCGCGGACACCTTCTTCGTCTCTCAACTCGGCAAGCTGCCGCTGGCGGCGATGGGCTTCACCTTTCCGGTGATCATGCTGATCGGCTGCGTCTTCCGGGGGCTCGGCATCGGAGTGATGACCCCGGTGGCCCACGCGCTGGGCGGCGGCAAGGAGCGCAAAGCCGCCAGTCTGGTCAGCTCCGGCCTGCTGTTGATCGCGCTGGTCTCGGTGGCGATCGGCATCACCGGTTCGCTGACCATTCCCTGGACCTTCCGCCAGTTCAACGCCAATGCCGAAGTGATGCCCTATATCAGCGACTACATGGTGATCTGGTATCTGGGGTGCCTGACCAGCTCGCTGATGATGGCCGGGAACGATCTGGTGATCGCCAGCGGCTCGCCCCGGGCCACCAGTCTGATCATGCTCGGCGGACTCGCGCTGAACGTGGTGCTCGACCCCTGGTTCATCTTCGGCGGCTTCGGAGTCCCGGCGATGGGAATCGAAGGGGCGGCACTGGCCACAGTGCTGTCGCAGCTGGCCGGACTGGCGGCGGTGGCGGCGATTCTCCGGCGCAAACGGCTGCTCGCCCTGGCCGCCATCGTCCGGGAGAAACTGCTGCTGTTCTGGGGCGTGGTGATCCGGATCGCCATTCCGTCGATGATCGGCATGCTCATGATGCCGATCGGCAGCTGCGTGCTGACCCGGATCGTGGCCGAATTCGGCAACGACGCGGTCGCCGCCACCGCGGCCGCCGGACGGCTGGAGATCATCGCCTTCATCTTCCCGATGGCGCTGGGCATCTCGCTGACGCCGATGGTGGCCCAGAATTTCGGGGCCCGGCTCTACCACCGGATTTACGATTGCGAGCGCCTCTCCTTCCGGCTGATCCTGCTGTTTGAACTGGGGGTGGCGGGGCTGTACTTCGTCTTCGCGCCGCTGCTGGTCCGGTTCTTCTCGGACGACCCGGAAGTGATGAGGATCATGGTGCTCTATTTGCGGATCATCTCCTTCGGCTTCGGGCTGCAGGAGATTCACCGGTTCTCGGGCTTCTTCTACACCGGGTGCAATCGACCGCAGGTGGCGGCCTGGCTTAACGCGCTGCGGGTGCTGGGGCTGTTGATCCCCTTCTCGTTGCTGGCGCTCCTCTTCCACAGTTTGCCGTTGCTGTTCGTCGGCCGACTGCTGACCGACGTGCTGGCCGGCACGGTCGGCTGGCTGCTCACGCTGCGGCTGACCCGGCAACTGCTGAGCCGCGATTCACTCTGAGTAGAAAGTCAGCGGATAGAGCAGCGCCCGGATCTGCCGGAGTTCTCCGGCGTCGGTCAATTCGGCCACGCCGCCGCGCACCACGTGCAACCGGAACGCCTCGTTGCGGCTCAGTCCGACCCAGTCGCAGAGCAGCGACATGATGACGCCGCCGTGGGAGAAGATCGCAATCCGCTCCGCCCCCGTCGCCAGAATCTCGGCGAACACCGCCCGGGTCCGCTCGGCGAACTGCGCCATCGACTCGCCACCCGGCGGGGCAAAGGAGAAATTCCCGAACTTCCACTGGCCGAACTCGCCCGGATACCGGGCCTCGATCTCCGCCGGGGTGTGCAACCCCCAGTCGCCGAAGTGAAACTCATTGAGCCGGGGATCCTCCGTACAGGCCGCCAGCTGCGGCGCGACGCGGGAGGCCAGCTCATGGGTTTCGCGGACCCGGCGCAAGGTGCCGGTGTAGATCCGGTCGAACCGGCGCGGGGCCAGGTAGCGACCGATGGCCGTCGCCTCGCGCCGCCCGAGCTCACTCAACGGGACCTCGCACTGGCCGACCAGCCGCCCGGTCACCTCCGCCGGCAGCGAGCCGTGCCGGATCAGCGTAATTTCAGGCATGGTCAGAAGCTCTGCCGGACCGCGGCGGCCAGCGCCCGGGCCCCCTCGGCAATCCGGGTCTCACCGGTCAGCGCCAGCGGCAGATTGCCGTGGTCGCACTGTTGCAGGAAGTCCGGATCCAGCGGCAGGTGCGCCACCACCTTGACTCCGGCCTGCGCGGCCAGCGCGTCACCGCCGCCGCGGGAGAAGATGTAGTGTTCGCTCTTGCAGTCGGGACAGACGAAGAAGCTCATATTCTCCACCACGCCCGCCACCGGCAACTCCAGCTGATGACAGAAATCGATGCACTTGCGGCAATCGGCCAGCGCCACCTCCTGTGGCGTGGTGACCACCAACGCCCGTTTCTCGCCGGTGAACAGCTGACAGGCCGACAACGCCTCGTCGCCGGTCCCCGGCGGGAAGTCGAGCACCAGATAGTCGAGCTCGCCCCAGTCGACCTCCTCGACCAGCTGCCGGATCACGCCCATCTTGGCCGGGCCGCGCCAGATCACCGCGCGGTCGGACTCGTCGAGCAGCAGCCCGATGGAGACCAGTTTCACCCCCGCCGTCTCCAGCGGCTCGATCTCGCCGTTGCGGGCGCCGAGCCGCAGATGCTGCACGTTGAACAGCGTCGGCTGGCTGGGGCCGTGGAAATCGACGTCGAGCAGGCCGACCCGGGCCCCCTCGCGGGCCAGTTCGGCGGCCAGCAGCGCGGCCACCGTGCTTTTGCCGACGCCGCCCTTGCCGGACATCACCATCACCCAGTGCTTGATCTTCGCCATCTTCTCCGCGAAACGATCGGGGCCCTGTCCGCAGGACCCGCAATTGGAGGAGCAGCTGGAGCAGCTGCCGGAACAGGATTCAGCCATTTTCAGTGTCTCCCACAGTTGCAGTGATGCTCCCCTTCGGAGCCGTGATGATGGTCGTGACACTGGAAGTTCTGATCGAACTCCAGCGTGCCGTCGAGATAGCGCCGAATCACCTCGTCCACCTCGCCGGAGACGCCGCCGACCAGCTTGATTCCCTGCTCAAACAGCGCCTGCTGAGCGCCGGCGCCGATGCCGCCGCAGATCAGCAGCTCCACGCCGCGATCGGCCAGAAATCCGGCCAGCGCACCGTGCCCGGTGCCGTTGGTGGACACCACCGTCCGGCGCTCGATTTTGCCGTTTTCCACCTCGAACACCGTGAACTCCGGCGTCCGCCCGAAGTGGCCGAAAACCTGATTGTTTTCACTGGTTACCGCGATGATCATTTTCTCTTCCCTTCATCCTGAAAGCGCCTGTGCGCCATGTTTTACCGTTCGTCCGCCCGCTCCAGCCGCTGCTGCCAGAACGCCAGCTGACTCCGGACCGCCCGGTAGCCGGTGCCGCCGGTGAGCTCCCGCTTGGCCACGCTGGCCTCGGGCTGGAACATCGTGAGGAACTCGGCCGTGGCTTCGGGGATGGAGAGTTGCATCTCCTCCAGAGTCACCTGATCCAGACGTTTCCCGTGTTCCCGGCAGTACTTGACCAGACTGCCCACCCGGTGGTGCGCACTGCGGAACGGCACGCCGAGCTCGACCAGTTTTTCGGCCAGGTCCGTGGCCATCAGCGCAGGATCGGAGGCGGCCGCGCGCATCCGCTCCTTTTTGATCTTCATGGTGGCGATCATCGGCGGATAGACGCGCAGAATCCGTTTCGCCGTGTCGAGCGCGTCGAAGATCTGCTCCTTGTCCTCCTGCAGATCGCGGTTGTAGGTCAGCGGCAGCCCCTTGCACATGGTCAGAAGCGCCATCAAGTCGCCGTAGACCCGGGCGGTCTTGCCGCGGGAGATCTCGCAGACGTCGGGATTCTTCTTCTGCGGCATCAGGCTCGAGCCGGTGCAGAAGGCGTCGTCAAGCTCGACAAAGTCGAACTCCTGCGAACACCACAGAATCAGATCCTCGGACAACCGCGAGACGTGCATGGTGAAGATCGCCAGCGCCGAAACCAGCTCGATCGCGAAATCCCGGTCCGCCACCGCGTCCATGCTGTTGCGGGTGACCCGGTCGAAACCGAGCTCCGCGGCCACCGACTCGCGGTCGATCGGCAGCGTCGAACCGGCCAGCGCGCCGGAGCCCAGGGGCATGACGTTGATCCGCCGCCGGCAATCGGCCAGCCGTTCGGCGTCGCGATCGAGCATTTCGACGTAGGCCAGCAGATGGTGCGCAAACAGCACCGCCTGCGCATGCTGCAGATGGGTGAAGCCCGGCAGAATCGCCTCCGGCTCGGCGGCGGCGGCCTTCACCAGCGCCAGCTGAAACTCCCGGATTCCGGAACTCAGCTGATCGACCTCGTCCCGCAAATAGAGCCGGATGTCCAGCGCCACCTGATCGTTGCGGCTGCGCGCGGAGTGGACCCGCGCCCCCTCGGCGCCGAGCTTCTCAATCAGGGCGCTTTCGATGTGCATGTGAATGTCTTCGAGCTCGGTTTTGAACTTGAAATCGCCGCGCTCGATGCGTCCGGCGATGCTCTCCAGCTCCGCCGCAATCGCCTCGGCGGTGGCGGCGGGAATGATCCCCTGCCGGGCCAGCATCCGGACGTGCGCCTGACTGCCGCGCACATCCCAGCGGTAAAGCCGCCGGTCGTAGGAGATCGACTCCGTATATTCCGCCACCTCGTCGCGGGTTTCCGCACTGAATCTGCCACCCCACAAAGCCATCTTCCCGACTCCTTACCGTTTCGCCCGTTTTTCGGCGATTACATCGTCAACAATCTGTTCCAGCGAGCACTCCGCCTCCCAGCCGAGCAACTCCCGGATCGCCGTCAGCTCCGGCGCCCGGTGCAACATATCCTCAAAACCCTTTTCATAGGCCTGATCGTAGGGAATGGTCACGATCTGCGAACTGCTTCCGGCGCGCTCCCGGACCAGCTCGGCCAGCGCCCGGATCGAAATCCGCCGGTTGCTGCCGATGTTGAAAATCCGCCCCACCGCGGCGGGCTCTCCGGCCAGTCCGATCAACGCCCGCACCACATCCTTTACATGACAGAAACACCGGGTCTGTTCCCCGGAGCCGTAGACTTCAAGCGGCTGCCCGCGCAGCGCCCGCTCCACAAAGCGCGGCAGCACCATGCCGTAGCGGCCGATCTGCCGGGGCCCGACCGTATTGAAGAAGCGGACCACGGTCCCGGGCAGCTGATGCGAACGGTGATGCGCCATGACGTAGAACTCGTCGAGCAGTTTGCTGCAGGCGTAGGCCCAGCGCGAATGGGTCGGCGGCCCGATCAGCAGGTCGTCGCGTTCGGAAAAATATTCGCGGGTCGATTTGCCGTAGACCTCGCTGGTCGAGGCGACGATCACCCGGATCCGGTTGTCCACCGCCACGCTGAGCACGTTTTCCGTGCCCCGCACGTTGGTTTCGATGGTCCGCACCGGGTCGTGAACCACCAGCTCGACCCCCACCGCCGCGGCCAGATGGACAATCACGTCGGCGCTGCGCAGAATTCCCGAAAACACCGGCGAGGGCGTCACCACGTCGTCCTCGGCCACAGTCAGATGCGGATGTCCGGCCACTGCCGCCAGATTGGCCCGACTGCCGGTCGAAAAATTGTCCACCACCACCACTTCATCGCCCTGACGCAGCAGCGCCTCGGTCAGGTGACTGCCGATAAACCCGGCCCCGCCGGTGATCACATAACGCATTGCTCACCCTTTCGAGTCAAACCTTTCACCAGCAGCGCCGCCGGACCGGAGAGCACATATCCGGTCACGATCACCAGCAGCGCCGCGCTGCGGAAAAATCCCACCGCCAGCAGCATCACCATCAACAGTACCAGCCGTTTCCGGTTGCGCCGGATCGAAAACAGCCACTTCCCGGCGTGCAGATAAGGGATCTTGCTGACCATGAGCAGCCCCAGCACCGCCGCATAGATCGGCAGAATGAACACCAGCGTATAAAGATCAAAGGAGCAGCTGCGCGCAAAGAGCACCACGCTGGCGATCGCCGCCGCACCGCCGGGGGTGGGCAAGCCGGTGAATTTGTCGGAACTCTTCTTCTCCAGCAGCGCATGCACGTTGTAGGTGGCCAGCCGCAGCGCCGCGCCGCCGAGATAGACCGAGGCGAGCACATAGACCAGCACCTCCTGATAGCGCTCCAGACTGCCGCGCAGCGAATGAGTCATGATGGCCACCAGCGCGGCCGGGGCGACGCCGAAGGTCACCATGTCTGCCAAGGAGTCCATCTGAATGCCGTGCAGGCTCGCGGCGTTGAAGATGCGCGCGGCAAATCCGTCCAGCGCGTCGAAGACCATGGCGAACAAAATCAGCCACACGCTCCAGCCGAAGACCAGCAACCGCAGCCGGGTATCGCCGGTCTCGTAGGCGCGGAGCGTCACCAGAATCGCCGCAAAGCCGCACAGCGAATTGCACAACGTCAGGCTGTTGGGGACCCACTTCAACCAGCGGTTCTCCCGGATCAGTTCCCGAAATTGCTGTTTCATCGGCAGACCCGGGCGATCGCGGTTCGGCCGCCGTAGACCCGGTCCCCGACCTTGACCAGAATCTCCACGCCCTCCTCCGGCACATAGAGCTCGGTCCGGGACCCGAACTTGATCATACCGTAGACCTGGCCCCGGGTCAGCTTCCGCCCCGGTTCCACCGGACAGACGATACGCCGGGCGATGGCGCCGGAGATCTGCCGCACCGCCAGCGGGAAGGTCCGGTCCGCGACCCGACCGGTTCCGGCCAGGGTCATCGCCTCGTTGACCCGGGCGCAGTCGGGATTGCGAGCATCAAGGTAATAGCCCTCCCGGTAGACCTTGCTGACCACCGACCACTCGGCAGGAGCCCGGTTGACATGCACGTTGAGCACCGAAAGGAAGATGCCGACCCGGCGGGCCCGCCCGGTGAACGGCTCCTGGGTGAAGTCCTCCACCACCTCGATGTCGCGCACCACGCCGTCGGCGGGGGCGACCAGCAGCTCCGGATCCTCCGGCGGCACCCGCCGGGGGTTGCGGAAGAACGCCGCCAGGGCGAGGAACAGCAGCACCACCACCGCGGACAACGTCCACCCGGTAAACCGCCAGCCGTGCCGGATCAGGAAGATCGTCCCGATCAGCAGCAGCGCCGCCACGATCAAGCCGGAGCCCCATTCCCGGATGCCGAAACGTGTCAAAGTCATCTCTCTCGCGCCTTTTGCTTTTGATTCAATACTCTGTCGCCCCCCCTGAATCAGACTAATATAACGCGACAATCCGTTTTTACAAGTTTCAGGCGCCGGAATCGGGGTTGAAAAATCGGCGGTCGGGGGCTATCTTAAAAAGTGAAAAAACAACTTCAGAAAGCGAGCGGAAAGTTCATCATGACGGAAGCAAACAACACGGACTTCATCCGGGAGATCGTGGCGGCCGACCGGGCCGCCGGCAACTACGGCGGGAAAGTGGTCACCCGGTTCCCGCCGGAGCCGAACGGCTACCTGCACATCGGCCACGCCAAGGCGATCTGCCTGGACTTCGGCGTCGCCGCCGAGAACGGCGGCGTCTGTCATCTGCGGTTCGACGACACCAATCCGACCAAGGAGGATACCGAATACGTCGATTCGATCATCGACGCGGTCCACTGGCTGGGCTCCGACTTCGGGCCGGAGCCCTACTACGCCTCGGACTACTTCGAGCGGATGTACGACTGCGCCGAACAGCTGATCCGCAAGGGCCTCGCCTACGTCTGTGACCTCACCCCCGAGGAGTGGGAGAAATATCGCGGGGACTCCACCACCCCCGGGAGCGAACCCCCGGGCCGGAGCCGGAGCGTGGAGGAGAATCTGGATTTGTTCCGCCGGATGCGGGCCGGAGAGTTCGAGGACGGAGCCAAGGTGCTCCGCGCCCGGATCGACATGACCAGCCCCAATATCCATTTGCGCGATCCGGTGCTCTACCGGATCCGGCGGGTTCACCACTTCCGGCAGGGCGACCGCTGGTGCATCTACCCGATGTACGACTTCGCCCACTGTCTGGAGGACGCGTTCGAGGGGATCACCCACTCCTTCTGCACGCTGGAGTTCGACATTCACCGGCCGCTCTACGACTGGGTCCTGGAGAACCTCGGCTTTGACCCGCGGCCGCATCAGTACGAATTCGCCCGGCTCAATTTGTCCTACACGGTCATGAGCAAGCGCAAACTCCTGCAGCTGGTCCGCGAAAACCGGGTCCGCGGCTGGGACGACCCCCGGATGCCGACGCTGGTCGGACTCCGGCGCCGCGGCTACACGCCGGAAGCGATCCGGGAGTTCTGCGCCCGACTCGGCGTCACCCGCTTCAACAGCCTGACCGATCTGGCGCTGCTGGAGCACTGCATCCGCGAGGATCTCAACCGCCGGGCGTCGCGCTATCTGGCGGTGCTGGATCCGCTCAAGGTGACGATCCGCAACTATCCGGAGGGCAAAATCGAGTATCTGGAGGGAATCAACAATCCTGAGGATCCCGCCGCCGGAACCCGCAGCATCCCCTTCGGGCGCGAACTCTACATCGAACGCAGCGACTTCATGCCGGAGCCGCCCAAAGGCTATTACCGTCTGGCGCCGGGCCGCGAAGTCCGGCTCCGCTACGGCTACTTCATCCGCTGCGAGGAGGTGATCACCGACGAGCGCGGTGAAGTGCGGGAGCTCATCGCCACCTACGATCCGGAGACCCGCGGCGGCTCCGCCCCCGACGGGCGCAAGGTCAAGGGTACCATCCACTGGGTGGAGGCCACCCACGCGATCACCGGTGAAGCGCGGCTCTACGACCGGCTGTTCTCGGTGGAGCAACCGGGTACCGGCGAGGTCGATTTCCTGGAGGAGCTGAATCCCGCTTCGGAACAGATCCGCGAATTCAAGGGGGAACCGGCGCTGGCCGCGCTCCCGGTCGGGTCCCGGGTTCAGTTTGAACGGCAGGGCTACTTCTGCCTCGACCCCGATTCCACCCCGGAACGACCGGTCTGGAACCGGACAGTGGGGCTCAAGGACTCCTGGGCCAAACAACAGGGGAAATAAAGGATGGCCGCGGCGAACGATCCGCTCCGGGCCGCCCGGGAGGCGCTGCGGATGCTCTGCAGCGAACCCGCGCCCGACGGCTCGTTGCAGCCGCTGCCGGAGCTGGCCGGCGAACCGGAATTTCTGGCCTGGCTGAGTTTGCTCGCGGCGGCCGCGGCGCCGGCGGCGCCCGGACGGGCGGACGCGGTCGATCATCTGAACCGGCTGGCCGCCCGCTGCGGGGGTCGACCGCTGCGGCCGCTGCTGGAGCGCGGCTTGGGTGTCGCGCGCAATGCGGCGGGAGTCCGGCTCAACGACCCGGCGCTGGACGAAGCGGAGCTGAACTTCCGCCTTCCCCACCTCCGGGCGTTGCTCGACTCGCCCCGGCAGCTGCTGGCGCTGACGGGTGCCGATCCCCGGCTGTCGCCGACCGCCCGGCGGCTGCTGACGCAAACGGGCCCGGCGGCCGCGGAGGACGCTGAACTGCTGAACCGGCTGCGTCAGCGCGATCCTTTCGGCGGGGGACGGGTTTTCCGCTATCTGGGGTCAGCGTTTACGCCGATGGAGCTCAGCCCGGTCCGGCCGCTCGACCGCTTCTTCGGCTTTCCGGGGATGCGGCAGCGTTTTCAGGAGCACTTTGCCGACTTTGCCGCGGGCCGGAGCAACGTGCCGCTGCTGATTTCGAGCCTGCCGGGCCACGGCAAAACCCAGCTCACGCTGGCCAACGTGCTGGCTCAGGAAAAGCTGACGTTGATTCTGCCGCCGCCGGAGGTGCTGAACAGCGAACTGCCGGAGCTGTTCGGGCAACTGGCCGGCAGACCGGACCGGAAATTCGTGGTGTTCTTCGACGATCTCGACCCGGACCGGATCGACTGGTACCATTTCCGGACCCGGGTGGGAGGGACCTTTTCGCCGCCGGCCAACACGCTGGTGGTGATGGCCTCGAACTACTTCTTTCCGCCGAGCATTCTGTCGCGCGGGCGCAGTCTGGTGTTTCCGATTTTCGATGAAATCCGCTGTCTGGAGATGGTGGAGGACTTTCTCGCCGTTCACGGCATGCGCCACCCGAACCGCAATCTGATTTCGACCATCGCGGCCGACTACTGCGACGCCTTCGGGCAGAAGCAGTTCAGCGAGCTCAGTCCCCGCACGCTGATTCGCCATCTTTCGGGATTCGAGCGCGACCGCGACCGGCGGCGCCTGGCCCTGGAACTCGCCTCCGGTCCGCTGGTGACCAAGCCCGATGCCCAGCTCTTTTACGACTTCAACCTCAAGCAGATGAAGACCCTCTACGGCAAAGAGTATCTGGACGAACTGCTGCAGGAGAAACTCCGGGCGCTGGAGGGTGGAGCGTGATCCGCTATCTCGCGCAGCGCCTGATTCTGGCGGTCTTCACGCTGCTGCTGATTCTGCTGGTCAGCTATGTGTTGCTGCGTCTGGCGCCGGGGGATCCGACCCGCAGCACCATGCTGGGGTCGGATCAGGGTTCCAACGCGCTCGACTCCGGGCGCGGAGTGTTCGCCCGCAATCAGGCGCTGCGCGACAAACTGCATCTGGATCAACCGATCTGGGTGGGCTTCGGCTACTGGTTCGGCGACGTGCTCCACGGCGACTTCGGGACCTCGGCCTCGGTCGATCCGGGACGACCGGTCACCGAACTGATTCTGGACCGGCTGCCGGTGACCGTGGCGCTGAACGTCTGGGCGGTGCTGATCACCTATCTGCTGGCGATTCCGCTCGGGGTCTACTCGGCGCTCCGGGTTGACCGCTGGAGCGACCGGTTGATCGCGCTGGGGCTTTTCATCCTCTACTCGCTGCCGGTGATCTGGGTCGGGCTGCTGCTGCAGAGTCTCTTCTGCGACGGCGGGAAATTTCCGTTCTTTCCGCTGCGCAGTCCGGGGCCCGCGGATCTGCTCAAGCTGGACACCTGGGCGTATCTCTGGGCGCTGTTCAAAGCCTACGCGCTGCCGGTGCTGTGTCTGGCCTACGGCGGCTTCGCCGCGCTCTCGCGCTTCGCCCGCAACGGCATGCTCGAAGTTATCCACGAGGATTACATCCGCACCGCCCGGGCCAAGGGGCTTTCCGAATTCACGGTGATCTGGCGCCACGCCTTCCGCAACGCGGTGATCACGTTGATCACCCTGTTCGGGGGCCTGTTGCCGACACTGGTGGCGGGCAGCATCATCGTGGAATACATCTTCAACATTCAGGGGATGGGCTCTTTATCGATGCTGGCGCTCTCCAGCCGGGACTATCCGTTGCAGATGGCGCTGTTCGCGTTCGCCGGAATCCTGACGCTGGGCGGCATCCTGCTGGCGGACCTGCTCTACGTCGCGGCCGATCCCCGGATCTCGCTGACCGGGCGCCGGGAGTGAGCAGGACCGGACTTGACATTTGCCGCAGGGCGGCTATACTTTTTCAATAAATACGGAAAGCAGAGCAAACCGGGGAGACCATAAGCTATGAACCGTCAACGACTGGAAGCGAAAATCGAAGATCCCGAGTTCCGCCGGGAGTTGTTCCGCACCATCTTCGGCGACCGGGCGCCGGAGTGTTTGAAACGCTACGAAGCGGCCACCCGCCGGGGTCTGGCCCGAAACTGGCCGGTGGCCGGACTCCGCTTCGAGGGGTGCAGTTACCGAATCTATGCCTTTTCCACCAACGGCAATTTGCCCGCCGGGATCCAGAAAGAGCTGGAGCATGAAATCGAAAAATGGACGCTTCTCGAGGTCATTCGACGCGCGAATCAGCCGCCGGTCCGCTTTTCCGGCGAGGTGTTCTGCGGCGTGATGGCGGCACCGGGCGCGCGAGAACCGGAAGCGCCGTATACCCTCTATCTGGAGGATGCGCACGGGCCCTCGGGTCTGCCACTGGCCTCCGGGGACTCCGCCGACGAGCCGAAAGCGGGAGAGGGACCCGGGCTGGTCCGTCTGTTCGGAAAGCAGTCGATGGAGGAGGTCGCCGCCCGACAGGCCGCGCTGGCGCAGCAGCTGCCGCTGAATTCCGAAGGCGACCTGATGACCCAGCAGCAGTTGTCGATGGCGCAGCAGCTCATTCAGCAACAGCTGACCGGTCCGGAACCGGAGAAACCGGACCGGAACCGATGAGCGGGAAGAGCCGGGCAATCGCCAGAGTCCGAGTGGGAATCGAAGAAAGCTTGACTTTCCTCTGAATCAAGTGTATATTTATTCAGTTATGCTTTTAAGTCGGGCGGGGAGGGATCCCGGAGCCGGGTGGCGCGACACGTTAAGAAACCATATTCATCAGGGAGTAACCAGAAAATTCGATGAGACGCGTGGACGAAATCGACTTTTTCTTCTTTTGGAGAAATTTGTGTAAACACTACTTGTGGATTCTCGGCGCCGGGGTGGTCTGTGCCGTCATCACGTTTCTGGTCTGCTTTTTCCTGATTCGGCCGACCTACCAGGCCGAGATCAAATTGTTCGCTTGGGGGGATCAGAGCATCACCACGGCGCCCCAGCAGGGAAACTATCGAACCCCCAACGCCCAGGGGATTACCATCCAGGATTTGAATCTGGCCAATCTGCTGGTCAACGATTATCAGGAGCTGCTGGCCAGCCGGAGCATCCAAGAGGAGAGCACCAAGCTGCTGAATGCGGAACATCCGGAACTGGCGGACATTCCCTACCACTTCGATGCGCTGGTTCAGCCCAAAACCCGATTCATCAAAATTTTCGTCTACAGCCATTCGGCGCCGAAAGCCAAAGCCGCGGCTCAAACGCTGGCCAGGGTCTTCACCGAATCGCTGGAAAGCATCATGAAGACCAACCGGGTCCAGATCGTCGACGACGCGGAAATCCTCGGGCAGGTCAGTCCGAAAACCTTCCTCGCCACGCTGCTGGCGTTCCTGCTGGGCGGAGGCGTGGTGTTCGGAGTCTTCTGCTTCCTCGATTTCTTCCGCTACACCTTGCGCAACTCCGAGGTGGTCAAGGATGAACTCGATCTTCCGACCCTCGGCACCATCGGCTTGTGCTCTTCCAAGGAGAACCCCAATCTGGCCTGTCTGCCGACCGACCGCAAGAATTACCGGTTCAACCACATTGTGGAAGACTTCCTGCTGCTTCAGACCAATTTGCAGTATTCGTTGCCGCACAAGAACACGGCTCAGATCCTGATGCTGACCAGCTCCTTCCCGAAGGACGGGAAGAGCTTCACCTCGCTCAACCTCGCGCTGACTCTGAGCGGAAATTCCAAGAAGGTGCTGCTGATCAACTGCGACCTCCGGAAAATCGAATACGATTACCTGAATCTGCCCCGCCAGCCCGGCTTGGTCAACTTCCTGCTGGGGGAGAAGACCATTGATGAGGTGATCCATCCCAACGTGCTCGGGACCACGCTGTCGGTGATCCGCTGCGGTCCGATCCCGCCGAACCCGACCCGGATGCTGGAGCTGTTCCGCGATTCCGGGGTGCTCCGGGAGCTGGAAAAACGCTACGATTACATCATTCTCGACTCGCCGCCCTGCATGAACATGGCCGATCCGTTGCTGCTGAGCAAGCTCGCCGACGGCGCCATGCTGATCGCCAACAGTCGCCGGACTCCGGTGGAGGCGGCGCGCCGGGTGGTGGAGCAGTTGCGCAAGGTGGACGCCAATCTCCTCGGCGTCGTGCTGAACCGCTACTCCGCGCAGAACGCCGGCTACGGCTACGGGTACGGGTACGGCTACGGCGAAAATCAGTCTTCCAAATCGTCGAAGTCCAAGAGGGCCCACCACGCCGGATGATCGACCTGCACTGCCACCTGTTGCCCGGCGTCGATGACGGCGCCCCGGACTTGGCGGCGGCGGAACGGATGCTCGATGCCGCCGCTCAGGACGGTATTCACACCATTGTCTGCACGCCGCACGACTCGGGTCGGGCCTTGGAGCAGCTGGCGGCCTTCCCCGAAGCGCTGACCGCGGCGGCGGAACAGCGCGGAATCCGCCTGTTGCCGGGCATGGAGTACCGATACAGCCATCTGCGGGGAGAGGAGTCGTCGCTGCGTCCGCTCGGCGAGAGTTCCTTTCTGCTGGTCGAGCTCGGTTGCCGACGGCTGCCGGGGTCGCTGGAACAACTGTTTTTCGAGCTGGGCTGCCGGGGCTTCCAGCTGGTGCTGGCCCATCCGGAGCGCTACCTTGACGAGCTCGACGCCTGCGCCGAACTGGAGCGCTTGGGCGTCTTTTTCCAGCTCAATGTCGACAGCGTGCTCGGTTTGAACGGCAGCAGCTGTCGCCGTCAGGCGCGCCGGATGCTGGAGCATGGGTACGCGCACTACCTCGCCTCCGACGCCCACGGTCCCCACCGCACCTTTCACCTGAGCCGTTGTCGGGAGGCGCTGACCGCCGACTACGGCGCGGACTACGCCGAGCTGCTGCTCCGACAGAATCCGGAGCGGCTGCTGCAGAACCTGCCGCCGCTCACGGCCCGGGCCACCCCCGCCGCCCGGAGTCGCGGCTGGCGGCGCTGGTTCCGGTGGCCGGGGCGGCGCTGACCCCGGCGCCCTCGAACATCCGGCTTTCCCGCGCCGGAGACTTGCCAAAACGTCCGCCATGCAGTATACTTTATCTCGGGGACCGGAAACGATGGAGAAAAACGCAACGATGATGTCCGGGTGGAAACCATACGGGAAGGCCGCGGCGCTGATTCTGCTTGCCGCCGGCGGCGGGGTGCTCGGCTCGCTGTTCAGCGGCCAGGCGGCTTGGTGGCGCA
>CASFRF010000073.1 GCA_949297015.1 uncultured bacterium | reverse complement strand
CGGACTCAATCTGCTGGCCGTGGTCGCCTTCGCAGCGCAGCGGCTGATCCTGACCGCCGCCCCCGGCTGGAGTGCGCTGTTGTTTGCGCTGCCCGCGGCGGGGGGCGTCTGGAGCTGGTACCGGCGCCGGGCGGCGGCGGGGGCCTGGTTGTGGCGTCACCGCGTGGGGGCGGGGCTGGTGGTGATTTTCTGCGTGCTGACGCTGGGGTCGGCGCTCTGTCTGCCCTACGCTTGGGATGAGCAGACCTATCAGGTGACCCTGCCGCTGCGCTGGCTCCAGCTCGGAAGCTGCGCGGTGAATCCGGACAATCCCTATTCGGCGTTTCCGGCGCTGCCGCAGTTCGTACTGCTGCCCGGCTACCGGCTCGGCGGCATCCGCTTTGCCCGGCTCTGGCAGTGGCTGCTCTATGGGGTGCTGTTCCTCGGACTCTACGCCGAACTGGCCCGGTGCTCCGGGCGCCGGATCGCCCCGGTACTGACCGTGGTGGCGATGGTGTGCCCGGCGGTGGCGGCGATGAATCGCGAAGTCTACGCCGAACCCTGGCTGGTGCTCGATCTGCTGGCCGGACTGGTGCTGCTGCGAACCCCGCTGACCCGGCGGGGCATGGCGGCGCTGGGGCTGCTGGCGGGCGGCGCGCTGGCGGTCAAACTGACCGGGTTGGGTGTGGCGCTGGCGCTCGGAGTCGGCGGACTCCGGCGCAATCGCGGGCGGTGGCTCTGGCCCGGGGTGTTGACGGCACTGGCTCTGGGGTTGATCTTCTACTCCCGGGCCTGGCTGGCGACCGGCAACCCCGTGTATCCCTTCGGCGGCAGCCTGGTGCCGGGGACGCCGGCGGCGACCCTGGTCGAGGAGTGTCACCGGCAGATGGGACTCTACTACTACGGGCTGGGACCGGTCAGCACGGTGTTTCTGGGCTGGTGCTTCGCAGCCTTCTCCGAGAAACTGTTCGACGGCGTCATTCTGGGGTTTCCCTTTCTGGCGCTGGTGGTGCTGGCGGTCGCCGGGCGCTGGCTCGGCCGGGGCTGGAGTCGGGCCACCCGGCTGCAGCTGCTGCTGGCGCTGGTTCTCTACGGGTTCTGGGCGCTGAGTTCGCCGCAGGGGCGGTTCCTGCTGCCCCTCTACTTTCTGCTGCTGCTGCCGGCGGGCCGCACGCTGGCCGGGTGGAGACGGCGACACCCGACGGCGGTGCGAATGACGCTGCTCGGCTTGCTGGTGCTGGCGGCCGTTTCGGTGGCGTTGGATCGCTTCTCTTACAGACACTTTTATCTGGCCTACCGGGCGCGCCGCGACTTCGCCGCCTCGCCGCGGCGTTATCTGGAATACACCACCCGCGACCGGCCGCTGCTGGCCACGCTCGACTATCTGGCGCGGGAAACGCCGCCGGAGTCGCGGGTACTGCTGGTGGCCGAACGGCGCGGACTCTATCTGCCGCGGCCCTATCTGCTGGGGTCCCCCTGTTTTCAGGAGCTGTTGCTCACGCCGCTGCCGGCGACCGCGGCGGAGACCTGGGCGCAGCTGCGCCGCCACGGCGTGGACTATGTGCTGTTTTTCGATTCCAGACGCAATCCGGATCGACTGCCGCAGTACAACGAACTGTACTGGGAGCTGGGACGACAGTTGCACGAGTTGCTGCGTCAGGGCAAACTGGAACTGGTGACGGTTCCCGATTCCGGCGATTGTACGCTGTTGCGAATGGGACCAAAATAAAAATATTAAAAAATCCGAAATAAAATTTGTATTTTGACCGAATGGAAGCTATCTTAAGAATTATCAACATCAATCCGGAGAAATGAAGATGAGACAGAGGGGAAAAGTTGTCTGTTCGCTGGCGGCGGGAGCGCTGCTGCTGACCGGTTGCGTCGAACGTTACACGCCGCCGCCGGTGGATTTCGAGAGTACGTCCTTTACCCAGCGCAAGAGTTCCGAGGCGGACAAGCTGCTGGAGGAGGTGACCGAGTTGTCGCTGGCGCAGGCGCAGGCCATCGCCATCAAGAACAACCCGAACTATATTTCGGCCTACTACGCGGTGAACGCCGCGAAGATGCGCTACTATCAGGCGCTGGGGGCGTTTTCGCCGACGCTGGATGCGTCGTTCGGGATCGGGGATCAGTACACCATCAACCAGCATCGGGTGAACTCCTCCGGGGCCAACCGGACCAACAGTTTCTTCACCTCCGCCGGGTTGCAGGCCAACTGGGTGCTGTTCGAGGGCGGGGCGCGCTACTTTGCCGCCAAGATCGCGGAGGCTTCGGAGAATGCCACCAAGCTGCTGCAGGAGGATGACTGCCGGGTGCTGATCCGCAATGTGGCCTACGCCTACAATGAGATCCTGCTGCAGAAGGAGAATATGCGCATTGCGCAGGAGAACATGAAGTTCCAGCGGACCAGTCTGCAGGATACCGAGATCAAGCATCAGGCCGGGGCGGTGCCGCTGAGCGATGTGCTGAACTTCCAGATCTACGTCAACACCGCCGAAGGGGACTGGATCACCGCGCAGTATCAGCTGGAGGTGGCGGTCTACGCGCTGGCGGTGCTGATGGGTTATCCGGAGGGCACGCTGCCGTCGCACGTTCAGTTCCCGGAGATCGACAAGGAGTATCTGCGGGAGCTGCCGAGCGTCGATCTGTATCTGGATTCCGCGTTGAAGAACCGGCCCGATCTCAAGAATCTGCGCGAGCAGATGGTGATCGCCGACTACCAGCTCAAGCAGACCTACAGCGCCTATTCGCCGACCATTTCGGCCTACGCCGACCTGGGATTCGGCACCAATCTGACCCGGTACTACGGCAACACCGACTATGCCCACAACTATGGTGAGAACTGGAGTGTCGATTACGGGCTGCAGGCCAACTGGCAGTTGTTCAACGGGTTGATTCGTTACAACCAGTCGCGCGAGGCGATGGCGCTGCTGGCCGAATCGCACTATCAGGTGGCGAACACCTGGCTGACCGTGGTTTCGGAAGTGCGCAACGCCTACGCCAACTATCTGCAGAGTGTGCGGCAGGTCAATCTGTACGTCAAGACCCTGGAGCTGACCGCCAAGCAGCGCGATCTGGTCGAGGCCGAATACCGCGCCGGAACCGCCGAGCTGACCCGGCTCAACGAGGCGCAGCGCGACCTGGTGGACGCTGAAACCCAGCTGGCCAGCTCCTACATCCACGTCCACAACGCCAAGGCTCAGCTGGAGGCGGCGGCAGCGATGAACACCGTCGGCTACTACGAGGATCCGACCCGGCTGCCCGAGGACGTGCCGCTGCCCGCGGAGACGGCGGCTCCGGCGGCAGAGGCTTCGGCGGCAGAGGCTCCGGCGGCAGAGGCTTCGGCGGCAGAGGCTCCGGCGGCTCCGGCCGGGAAATAAGCCGGGAGCGGGAATGTTGTTTGGTGCCCGAAAAACCTATCGGGTTGAGACGCTCGGCAGTTCCGCGTTGCGACAGGTGGCGGCGCCGATTCCGGAGGTGACGCCCGAAATTCGGCGGTTGGCCGAGGAGATGCTCGGCGCCATGATCGCCTTTGAAGGAATCGGTCTGGCGGCGCCGCAGGTCGGGCGGGCCTTGCGGCTGGTGGTGCTGGGGGTTCCTCCCGAATCGATGGAGAAATTTCCGACGCCGGGAGAGCTGGAGTTGCTGCCCCGGATGCCGCTGGTGCTGGTCAATCCGGAGATTGTCAGCTATGATGATTCGGTGCTGGTCGAGCGGGACGAGGGGTGTCTGTCGCTGCCCGACTTGTTCGCGCCGGTGGTGCGGCCGCACCGGGTGGTGCTGCGCAGCGGGACGCTGGACGGCGGGGTGATTCAAACTGAGTGCGGCGGGCTGCTGGCTCGTTGTCTGCAGCACGAGCTCGACCATCTGGACGGGGTGTTGTTCGTGGACCGGGTGGCGCCTTCGGCGCAGGAGAAGCTCCGGACGGAGCTCCGGCGGCTGCAGAGATTCGGAGAGAAGCATGAGTTCAAGCGAACGACCCGGCGTTGAGCCGTCGGTGCCGCCGCCGCGTTACGTCAACCTGGCCGCGGCGCTGATCGGAACTTGCCGCGGGACCGCGGTGTTTCAGCGGCTGCGGCATCAGAAGGTGTTCCGCACGCTCTGGCAGTTGGCGGTGCTGGCGGCGGTGCTGGGCGGGCTGAGTACCTGGGGGGTGATGAGTCGGCTGACGCCGGAACTGATGCGGGTCGGCTCGACGCTGAAGCGCGAATTCGGCGGGCTGCAGATTTCGGAGGCCGGGTTGCGGCCGATGCTGGAGCCGGAGCGTTCCCGGAGTGTGGAGCTGCCCGCCGGCGGGAGGCTGTTTTATTATGCGGATCCGACGGCGCGGCCGGAGTCGGAACAGCTCGCGGCGCAGCGTTACAACGTGTTGTGGTATCCCGGGTGTCTGCTTTCGGTGTTGAACAGCGAGGGGCGGACGCTGGTTTCGGTGTGGCGTCCCGGTCATGCGGGCGGCGTGCCGCAGCCGGTGGCGGCGGGGGAACTCAACGAATTGATCGAGCGCGAGCTGGAAGGGGCGTCGATTCGGCGCTGGCCGGAGGCGCTCTCGGGGCGGACCTTCAAAGTGGAGACGCTGATCCATTCGACCCGCAGTTTTCTGGCGCTGGGGATCTGGTGCGCCTACGGGATCTATCAATTTCTGCAGACCGTGATCTGCGTATCGCTGTTTGTACTGGTGTTCCGGCTGGCGGGGGTGGGCCGGGGGCCGGTGTTGAGCGGGCGCGAGCTCTGGGTGACGGCGATCTACACGTCGTTTCCGGCGATGATGGTGGGGACGGCGTTTGTGGCGCTGGATCTGCCGCTGTTGAGTTATGAGACGGTCTATGTTTTCGGGTTCATCATCTACTTGCTGGTGGTGCTCCGGAGTTTGGAAAAGCAGGGGGCGGACGATGGAAGAGCGTGATTTTCTGCGGTTGCCGGTGTGGTATCCGGTGTTGTCGAACTATACGTTTCTGACCTCTTTTGTGAAGTTGCATCCGGAGGGGATTGCGGCGCTGGCCGCGGGCGACGCCGAGCCGAAGAAGGGGACCGCCGGGCGGGAGGTGATCGCGGCGTTGCGGGAGCCGATGGCGGCGATTCCGGGCAACTGTTTTGTCTGTGTCGACAGCTGTGCGCCGACCGATACGGAGCGGTTTTACCACAAACGCGGGGCGGTCTACTCGCCGGAGAGCGCCTGGCGCTATCTGGCCTCGAGCGCCAAGGTCCGCAACGCGGCGCGGAACGGCGAGGTGGCGTATATCTGTTTGAAGCCGTTCCGGCGGATGAATCAGACGCGGGAGTTCCGGCTGTTCATTCTGGACGGGGAGCTCGTGGGCATGAGTCAGTACCATCTGATCCGTCACTTCCGGCGGCTGGAGGGGGTCAAGCAGCAGTACTGGGAGCGGGCGCTGGCGTTCTTTCAGGAGCTGCGCTGGCTGCTTCCGCTCTCCACGCTGGTGATGGACATCTACTTCACCGGCGACGGGCGGATTCTGGTGATCGACCTCAACGAATGGGGCGGGCGGACCGATCCGCTGCTGTTCATGAAGTGGCAGCGGGACTGGAAGCAGGAGCCGGGAATCCGGCTGATGCCGCCGCCGACGCATCTGTCGGGCGAGGTCAGCGTCTCGTTTTAGCCGGTTTTTTCGGGAAAAAACGGCGCGGCGGGTTGCAATGCGCCGAAACGGTGTTATGTTATAAGAATGCGGATCTCCGGGCCGACCCCGATCATCTCGGCCGGGAGCCGTGCGGCGTCAGTGCGAGGCGCCGTCAGGTAGAGCAGGGAAGAAGTGTAAACACGAACATTCGGATTCGAGCAACATGAAAACTTATCTGGCAAAAACCGGTGAGATCGACGGGGGGTGTCTGCTGTTTGACGCTTCCGAAGCGCCGGTCGGGCGGCTGGCGGTGAAAATCGCCAACGCGCTGCGCGGCAAGGACAAGCCGACGTACACTCCGCATATCGACACCGGTGCGTTCGTCATCGTGATCAACGCCGAGAAGGCGGTCTTCACCGGGCGCAAGAGTGAGAAGAAGATCTACACCACTTATACCGGTTATCGCAGTGGACTGCATGAGCTGACCGCTGCCGAAGTCCGCGCCAAGGATCCGACCCGGATCATCAAGGACGCGGTCTGGGGCATGATGCCGCACGGCCGTCTGGGGCGTGCTCTGTTCAGCAAGCTGCGGGTCTATGCCGGGGCGGAGCATCCGCACGCGGCGCAGAAGCCGACCAAAGTTACCATGGAGTAAGCGGAAATGGCGAATAAGACGATGGAAATTCTGGCCACCGGGCGTCGGAAATGCGCGGTGGCGCGGATTCGGCTGAAATCCGGCACCGGTGAGATGAGCGTGAACGGCAAGGCGCTGGGCGAGTATTTCCCGAGCGATGCGCTCTGCGGCTACATCTTCCAGGTGCTGAAGGTGGCGAATCTGGAGGGCAAGGTGGACGTGGTGGCGAATCTGACCGGCGGCGGTCTGGCCGGACAGGCCGGGGCGTTGCGTCACGGTCTGGCCCGGGGGCTGGTCAAGCTGGATGAGTCGCTGCGTGCGGCGTTCAAGGCTGCGGGTATGCTGACCCGTGATTCGCGGGTCAAGGAACGGAAGAAATCCGGTCAGCCGGGTGCCCGCCGTCGGTTCCAGTTCTCGAAGCGCTGAGTTTCGGAACGGAATTCCAGGACGGAAGAACAGCGCGGCGTGGCCGCGCTGTTTTGTTTTTCAGGAAGTGTCGATCCAGATTACGGGAGTTGGATAAATGAAAAAGATTCGTGTCGCGATTCTGGGCGCCTCGGGCTACGCCGGGGAGGAGTTGTTGCGGTTGCTGCTGCGTCACCCCGGGGTGGAGATTGCGGCGGTGACTTCGCGCAAGAATGCCGGGCAGCCGGTGAGTTCGGTGTTTCCCCGGTTCACCGGGTTGCAGCTGAACTTTGTGGCGCCGAATGCGGCGGAGCTGGCCGAAACCTGCGAGGCGGCGATTCTGGCGCTGCCGCACGGCACGGCGACGGAGTATGCGATTCCGCTGTTGGAGGCGGGAGTCAAGGTGATCGACATTTCGGCCGACTTCCGGCTGCGCGATCCGGCCCGGTATCAGCAGTACTACAAAGTGCCGCATCCGGCGCCGGAGCTGCTGAAAAAGGCGGTGTACGGGCTGCCTGAGCGTTATCGCGAACAGCTGCGCACGGCCGATCTGATCGCCTGCGCCGGATGTTATCCGACCAGCTCGATTCTGCCCACGGCGCCGCTGCTGGCGGCGGGACTGGTGAGCACCCGGAACGTGGTGATCGCCAGCTGTTCAGGCGTTACCGGGGCGGGGCGAAAGGTGGATTTGCCCTACATTTTCCCGGAGTGCAACGAGAGTGTCCGGGCCTATGCCGTGACCGGTCACCGTCATCTGCCGGAGATCGAGCAGGAGCTGGCGGCCGCGGCGGGAGTGCCGGAGATGGCGATCAACTTCATTCCGCATCTGGTGCCGATGAACCGGGGGATCAACTCCACCATTGTGCTGGACGCGATGCCCGGGTGCAGCAACGAGGCGCTGGCGGCGGTTTACGAGAAGGCCTACGGCCGGGAGCAGTTTGTGCGGGTGCTGCCGCCGGAGCGGACCAGCGACACCAAGTATGTGTTCATGACCAACTGCTGCGAAATCTCCTACCGGCTCGATGCGCACACCAACAAGGTGATTCTGACTTCCACGATTGACAACCTGACCAAGGGGGCTTCGGGGCAGGCGATTCAGTGTCTGAATCTCCGCTTCGGGCTGCCCGAGGAGACCGGGCTGCTCTGAGCGTTCGGGAGGTGATCTGCGCGGTTCGGACGTCGAGTCCGGACCGCGTTTTTTGTGTTTGGAGAGCGGTGAGCGCAAAAAAAGTGAAAAATTCTTAAAAAAAACCGGGAAGATGATTTGCAATTTTAAAAAAAGTGGAATAAACTAAAATAAGAGTTATTGTATGCTGGTTTTTCCCGAGCATCGCCAAGCTCGATTCCGGAAGGAAGGCGGGCGAATGGAAAGCGGTGCCGGGAGAGGTTGTCCGCGACGGTCGAAAGAGGGTCTTCCGGCGCGGTCGTTTGCTGAACATGGAGAGGAGGGGGGCGCTCGGCAGAGCCGGCGTGTGGATGAACTTCTGCGGAGAGCGCAGTGCCGGACAGAATTTCGGTCCGGGAGCTGTGACTTCGGGCGGTTCTCCGCAATTCCGGGCCCTCGATATGGAGTTGTACAGCTGCGAATGGGTGTGAATCAGGCACAGTTCAAGTGGGTTGCCGGCCGGATTCCCGGAGTGTGCACCGCGGTCCGGGCGACGGACGGCGGCGGTGGCTCTTTCCTGTATTTGCCGATGCCCGGCGAGCCGTCGCTTTTTGCGGCCCGGATCGATATGCGCAGCGTGCTGGCGGACACGGCTTCCCTGATTCTGCGGGTGGTTCCGGAGGAGGGAACGGGGTGGTACCGGTTCCTGAGCGACGGCGCTCGGCTGGCGCGGATTTGTCTTACCATTACCGCCGGTGTGCGGCAGGTGGTCCGGAAGGTCCGGACCGGATTCCGCCGTCTTTTCCGGCGGGAAGTGTTTCTCAGCAGTCAGGGGCGGTATCAGCGGGAGGGCAGACTGCGGCTATGAGCATGAAGCAACCGGGCGTCGGCGGACGCGGCGGGAAGTTGAAATACGCGTCACAATCGAAAAGCAGCACGGGCGCTTCCCGGAAGCGCCGCGCTGCTTTTGTGTTTTCCGGGCGGAGCGGTGGTACGGATCCGGCCCGGAGCGGAGAGCGGAATCAACGGACTTTCGGGTCCGAGGTGCGAGGCCGGGGCGTCAGCCCGGTGCCGAGCGATTGTTTTACAAAAATCGAAGTGATGGAAACAAGGTAAGGTAAAGGAAACAGACTATGGCTATCTCTTTCGATCCGAGCACCGGGGCCTATTCCGATCCTGAAAGCGGCGTCACGCTGGAGAAGGTGGGGGGAGTCTATGGGATCAGTTCGTCGGACCAGCTCAAGCTGTTCAGTGCCGCGGTCAACGCCGGAAACAGCTTCCACGGGGAAACCGTAAAGCTCACCACTTCGATCGACTTGGATAATGAGGAGTGGACGCCGATCGGCAAGTCGGGGGCCGTGTTTCAGGGGACGTTCGACGGCGCCGGGAAGACCATCAGCAATCTGAAGATCACGAAAGAGCTGGACAACACCTCCGCGAATTGCGGCGTCGGCCTTTTCGGGTACACGAACGCTCCCGCCAAGATCACAAATCTGACGATCGACAACGTCGACATCACCGGTTCGCTGTATGTCGGCGCGATTGTCGGCTACGGCTTTACCGGGGCGGAGATCAGCAACTGCCACGTCACCGGCCAGATTGAGATCGAGGGGTGGTGGTACATCGGCGGCATCGGCGGCAACGGCTATGTGAGCAAGGTGGACAACTGCACGGTGTCCGGGGAAGATGGCAGTTACATCAAAGCGCTGAACAGCGGCTCCTACGTCGGCGGTATCTGGGGCTACCGCGGCGAAGGCAACGTGACGATTTCCGATTGTTTGGTCGACAATATCGACATTACCGGTTACGACCGTACCGGTGGGATCTGCGGAATCGCACACTACCAGAATACCATTCAGGGATGTTCTATCACCAACTCGTCGATCACCGCGGCCGGCAACGCCGGCAACATCGGATTGATCGCCGGTGCTAATTTAGGTCAATTGATCACAGACAAAGGCGACCCGGCAGGCCCGACAATTCTGCTTAATAACACGGTGGACGAGGCGACGCGCACCAGTTTCACGCTGGAAGG
>CASFRF010000072.1 GCA_949297015.1 uncultured bacterium | reverse complement strand
ACAAGGCGAAACGAAACATCAAACCAACACTGGAGGTGGTGAAGTGAAAAGCCTGAAAAAGAGTTTTACCCTGATCGAATTGCTGGTGGTGATCGCGATCATCGCGATTCTGGCCTCCATGCTGCTCCCGGCGCTGAACAGCGCGCGGGACAAGGCCAAGCTGGCCGCATGCATCAGCAACCTGAAACAGCAGTACACGGCGCTGGCTACCTACGGTTCGGACTTCGCCGACTACCTGCCGGGACGGCCTTACTCGCTGGTTGCCAGTCAACGGCTTGGCTCCAACAATGAAGGGGAGAGTTATTTGTTTTACGCCAACAAGTATCTCGGAATCGAGACCGAAAACTGCAATGGGGACACTCCCTGGGACCACGCCCGGAAACGGCTGAAGGCTGACGTGCTGTTCTGCCCGAGTGTGCCGTTCGATGTGCCTCGGCTGATGTCGGAGGGCGTGTATGATGGAAACGGTAGCCGCGGTGCGATCTCGTATGCGGTGGCGTTGGGAACCGGACAGGAGGAGAGCGACCAGCAGCCGGTTAGCTATTTCCGCTTCTCCAATCTATCCAAAGGCCCGGTGCCGGCGAGCCGGAAGATGTTGATCGCTGACCGTCTCTATGAAGTGGAAAATAAGTGGTCCCGGGCCCTGATGGCCCATGGTAATCGCCAGGGGAACGTGCTGACCGCCGCCGGCAACGTAGCCAGCGAGAACCGCGCGGTGTTCAAGGGAAACGGCTGGGGCGAGGGGCTGGCGGTGCCCTCCAACCTCTACTACGTCTATATCGGGAAGCCGAGCTGGAACTCCGTGGGTTGGGGCTGGCTGGAGGCTCCGGGGGGAATCTGGAAGGACCGGTCGACGCGCAGCGAATGCCCGTTTTTCTGAGTTCGACTGAAAAAGAGAGTCGCCGCTTGCCGTTTCCGGCAGGCGGTGCTATTTTGAAAGAAGAACCCGAAGAGAAGGTTGAAAGGGGGGAAGGCGTCAGCCCATTCCCGGTTTTTTGCGACCACATGAAGCAGGAGGAAGGAGAGGAACAAGCATGAGACAATCCACATTCTGGGCCGCGGTGACCGCCGTCGGGCTGGGGTGCGCCGCGTTCGGCGCCGCGCCGGTCTGGCAGCCGGTCTCGGAACTCAAGGTGCCGGCCGGGCAAAAGCTGCGGGGGTTCGGCCCCTGTGACGTGACCTTCGGTACCTATCGCTCCGAAGCGGGGCAGGTGGCGGTAATCCGGTTCCAGGCCGCAAATGCCGAGGCTGCCGATCTGGTGGCCGGGAAATTCC
Source organism: uncultured bacterium (assembly GCA_949297015.1). Taxonomy (GTDB): domain Bacteria; phylum Verrucomicrobiota; class Lentisphaeria; order Victivallales; family Victivallaceae; genus CASFRF01. The sequence goes on along the minus strand of CASFRF010000072.1, from coordinate 60,311 downwards.
TGGGGGATTTGCAGGATTCGTTTGAGGTCAAGCGCGAAAATCTGAAGGTGGGCGGCGCCGAAGTTCCGCTGTTCCTGACCGCCGGCGGCCAGGCCTTCGCCGTGACCCGGAACGGTACGGAGACGATGATCTACGGCGCTGTCGACCGGGGAATCCTCGCCGCCTATTTCGAGTCGAAGCCCGAGGCCGCCGCGGGAGCGGTCGCCACCGGGACCTACCCCGAGTACATGAAGCGTTTCGCCTGGGGCGTCTACGGCGTGGGTGGACTCGAGAACCACCACGAGTGGATGGCCTTCGACGGCAACCGGGACGACGTCAAGGACCCGGTCGAAGATCTGCAGTTTCTGAAAGAGATGAACATGCACTTCGACAACTGGCTGGATTACGCCGGATTCGACTCCAGTGACGGCATTCTGGCCAATTCCGGGCGGCGTTGGAAGACCAAATATGCCCGGGAACACCAGATTCCCTATGCGCATCGGGTTTACGTCAACGCCGGCGGCAGCGACTGGACCGCGCGGCGTTTCCCCGAGTACATGGAACAGCCCGCCTGGTTCCTCCAGAGCGGCTGGCACGGACTGGAGATGTTCTGGAAGGCCAATCCGCATTTGAGCTGGTACGCCACGGATCTGCAGAACTATCTGGCGCGGCTGACCCAGAAGATGATGATCAAACACCAGACCCCGGAGACCCGGGGCTGGATGCATCCCCACGGCGAACTCACCCATGACGACTGGTACGACATGCACAGCGACTACTCCCGCTGGGCCCGCGAAAGCTGGATCAACTACCTCAAGAAGCACGGGGTGACTCTGACCGAGGCCAGCGAGATGTACCGGCGCGGCAACTCCCCGTTCCAGACCTATGAGCAGATTCCGATCCCCGAATTCGCCACCTTCGCCGGATTGCCCGGCGAGATCGTGCCGCTGCAGGGCGAATGGCTCTACCGGCGCGAACTCGACCGGTCGCCCGCTGACGAGGCGTGGTGGAAACAGGATTACGCTGAACGCTACCCCGGAGTCAAGGAGAAGTGGTACGCGCCCGACGCCGATCTCAGCGAATGGCAGCCGATCAAGATGCCCGGCGACGAAAAGATGTATTCGCTCTACCCTAACGGCAGACGGGAGCACACCTCCACCATCTGGTTCCGGCGCAATTTCAACTATTCACCGGAACTGGCGCAGGGCAAGCCGGTCTATTTGTATTTCTTCCCGGTCAGCTTCGACGGGATTCACTCCGCCGGTATCCAAAAGCGCTACCATCAGCTCTATCTGAACGGCGGGAAGATCGGCGAAGTCGGCCGCTGGGGCGCGTTGGACGTGACCAAGGCGCTGAAGAACGGCAGCAACGATCTGGCCATTCAGCTGCACGGCGGCGTCTGGAACGGGCGGATTTTCCTCTCCACCGAGCCGCCGCGGGTCTTCCCCTATCTGGGGGCGGCTCAGAACAAGCTCTGGGAACTGTGGAGCGCCTGGCGGACCGACGCCAAGTTCGACTCCTGGGCCAACATCCTCGACGCCATGCGTCAGGTCGACCCCGACAAACCGATCAAGTTCATGGCCCCGCAGGGCTTCGGCAGTGAAAAATGGCTGCGACTGGCCTACAACTACGGCGGCTGGCCGCACTTCACCGGCGAGGGCATGTGGTACTATCCGTGGTACAAGCGCTATGCCAAGCTCTACGGCGTGCCCGCAACCAGTGAACTGGCCGGTCCCTCCGCCACCGTTGAGCAGCAGGCCGATGGTTTCCGCCGGACCTTCCTGGCCGGTCTTGACGGGCACGAACCGGTGTTCATGATTCAGACCTATTCGCGCAATCCCGAAATCCGAAAGTGGTGGCAGGATCGGCGCGACGTGCTGCACCGGATGGGCAAATACGACATCGCCGGACCGCAGGTCCTGATTTACCGTTCCACCTGGAACACGCTGAACAATCCGCTGACGCCGTATCCGGAGGTCGGAACCTCGGCGCGGATGATCAACAGCCCCTGGAACTGGGATATTGGCCGCGGCACGCTCCAGACGCTGGGGCAGTCGATGCTCTATCTGGATGATTGCGGCGTGACCGACGGCAAGATGTACGGCTATCCGCTGATCTTCGATTGCGGCAACGAGACCATGGAGCCCCAGGTGGTGGCTGAACTGAAGAACTACGTGGAGCAGGGCGGGGTGTTCGTGACGCTGCCCTTCACCGGACGCAACACCCGCACCGCGCCCGACAGCTGGCCGATTTCGGAATTGACCGGTTGCAAAGTGATCCGGACCCGGCCGCTGGGCGGCAAGGTGACCTTTGCCCCGGATCAGACCCTGTTCCGGGCCCATGCCGGGAAGACCTTCGACGACAACGGCAAGTCGCTGGACTGGATGACCAACAACCTCAACACCTACAGCGTGGAGCTGGAGCCGGGCAAGGACTGCACCGTGCTGGCCACCTACGAGAACGGAAAGCCCGCGATCGTGGCGCGCAAACTGGGCAAGGGGTTGGTGATTACCCTGGGCAGCGCCTTCTGGCGTGACGCTGCCGACGTTCAGGGCCTGTGGTGGCCGGGAGAGAGCGAGACCGCGTTTGTGGCCGATCTGCTGGCCGGCGCCGGAGTCCCGCAGGCGCTCTGCGAATCGAATGACCGCCTGATCTGGCCGCAGCCCTACCGCTCGAACAACGGACTCGATTTCGTGACCGTGTTGGTCAACTGGAACGAGAAGGGCGTGCAGAAACCCACCATCACGCTGCGGCTGCCGCAGAAGCCGGCGAAGATCGTCTCCTACGCGGTCGGCGGGGTCAAGGAACAGCCCTTCACCTGGAAGGACGGAGTGGCCTCGCTTCAGGTTGAACTCCCGGCCCGCGAAGTCATGGTGCTCGCCGCCGAGGTCTTCGAGCCGGAATCGGCCGTGGCCCACTGGTGGAGCCGGCAGCAGGAGCTGTGGCATCAGCTGGTGCCTTCAACCCGGGACTTCTCGGTGTACGACAGCGGGAAATGGGCTGAGCCCACGCTGGATCTCTCGGACGATGCGTGCTTTACCAACACCGCGCCGGAGGGCGACTGGACCGCGGTCAAGTTCGACGACTCCGCCTGGACGCCGGCTCCGCTGGACGTTCTGAACTTCTGGGGAGCCAAGGAGAATACGCCGGTCTGGGTGCGGAAGCACTTCACGGTGGATCCGGCCTGGTTGCAGAGCGGCATGACCCGGCTCATCTCCGGCGCCTGGTCCGGCCCGCAGTATCTGAATCCGACCCGGATGGTGCTCAACGGCAAGGAGTTGCACGGCTTCACCAAGAACAACTTCAACGAGTTCGACGTGACCCGGCTGCTGCAGCCCGGCGACAACGTGCTGGCCTATGAGATCAAAAACGGCGAAAAGTACACCGGAATCGTGGGCAACGTCTATTTGAACCACCGGCAGGCGCCGGAGGAGTCGCTGAGCTTGAACGGAGTCTGGGAGGGCAGCGACGGCAAGGGAAATCCCGCCGCACTGACCATCCCCGGCAGCGGACGGGTGATGCATCCGGCCAAGTCGGTGTTCATCCCCGAGTCTTGGAAGGGCAAGTACCGGATCCGCTTCTACGAGGTCGGCGCGCCCTATTCGGTGCTCGGCGTGTGGGTCAACGGTTCGCTGGTGCGGCGCCATCACCACCACCTCGGGCGCTATTGTGACATCGACATCACCGACGCTTTGAAGTTCGGCGCGGAGAATCGGCTGGAGCTGGCCTTCGGCACCGAGTACAACGGCCGGGCGCTGAAAGAGGTTCACAACTTCGAGATCGAAGAGGTCCGGCTGGATCTCTTCCCCGCGGAGTAATCGTAATCAGAGACGTCCCGGCCGCGCCGGAAACGGTCGGTCGGGGCGGGAACAACGAGGAGGAGCGAGAATGATGAAAAAAATCACCTGGTGTCTGCTGGCCGGTTGCGGCCTGTTGCTGAACGCCGCCGCCGAACCGGTCAATATGCTGGCCGACGGCAGTCTGGAAAACTGGAAACAGCAGACCGAACCGGCCAAAGGGCTGGAGTTGAAGGATCAGTTGACGCTCGATCTGGGGCGTACCGGCGGCATCCGGAATGAGCGCGAGAGCAATCCGGCCACGCTGGTGGAACGCGACGCCACGGTTAAACACGGCGGCGAGTATTCGATCAAGATCACCAACCGGACCCATGACGCGATTCCGGTGGTCAGCATCTTCGATATCCCGGTGACCGGCAACACCAAGTACCGGTTCAGCTGCTGGATCAAGGGCGCGGGCGTGGACCGGACCAACGCGCACGGCATCTACGGCGGTTTTACGGCGGGCAGCCACGCCACCTTCTGGAGCGACAACCAGGGGCAGATCAAGACCGAGGACTGGGCCGGAGACTGGGACTGGCGGAAGTTCGAGACGGAGGTCGTCACCCGTCCGACCGACCAGCAGGCGATGGTGCAGATTCAGCTGCGCAACGCCACCGGCACGATCTGGGTGGATGATCTGGAGTTGGTCAAGGTAGAGGAGTAAATCGGGGAGGGGACCATGAAGAAACTGGTCGGAACTTTGTTGGTGAGCTGCTCGGTCCTGTGCTGGGCGGCGGCGGAATCGGTCAATCTGCTGGAGAACGGCGGCTTCGAGGAGTGGCAGCCCGCCACCGGCGAACTGCGCAACATCACCGCGAAGGACAACCTGGTCCCGGTGTGGAACCGGGGCGGGGTGGAGGATGAGCGGCAGGTCGAGCCGAAGGCCCACTTCGAGCGCGATGCCGCGGTCAAGCACAGCGGCGAGTATGCGCTGAAAATCTTCAATGAGAATCCCGGCAGCATCGTCAAGGTGCTGCGTTACGACATCCCGGTGAAGGGCGGAACCAAGTACCGGTTCAGCGGCTGGATCCGGGGGCAGGGGATTGAAATTCCGCCGCAGGGGCACGGCTTCTGGTTCGGCTTCTCCGCCGGCGGGAAGAAGACCTTCTGGCAGGACAACAAGGGCATCCTCAAGACCCAGAAACTGACCGGCGACTTCGACTGGCAGAAGTTTGAAACCGAAGTCACCACCCGCGAAGGGGATGAGCTGGGCATGATTCAGGTCCAGCTCCGTCTGGCCAAGGGCGTCTGGTGGGTGGACGATCTGGTGCTCGAAGAAGTGGAATAATCGGCGGAACGGTTGACAAGCAGCCGTTTCGGCGGTATCTTAAACAGTATCGCGCGGGACTCGGTTCCGGATTCCGCGCGGTACTGTTTTTTCTTTTCGGCAATTTCAGGCGAGGCGGAATATGGAGCAGGTCATTTATCTGGACAACCACGCCACCACCCGGGTCGACCCGGCGGTGCTGGCGGAGATGGAACCGTTCTTTTGCGAGCGCTACGGCAATCCTTCGAGTATCTACCACTTCGGCGGCGAAGTGATGGCCGAGGTGGAACGCGCCCGGATCCGGGTGGCGGAGCTGCTGGGCGCCGGTTACCGGGATCGCGACGGCCACGCCTCGGAGATCATCTTCACCAGCTGCGGCACCGAAAGCGACAACACCGCGCTGAACGCCGCGCTGAATGCCCGCCCCGACCGGCGCCGGATCGTGACCTCGGTGGTGGAGCACCCCGCCGTGCTGGCCTGGGCCCACGAACAGGAACGCCGGGGCTATGCGCTGTCACTGATTCCGGTCGACGAGCGGGGGCGGATCCGGCTGGAGACGCTGCGCGAGCTGATCGATGAGGATACTGCGGTGGTGTCTCTGATGTGGGCCAACAACGAGATCGGCAACCTCTACCCGGTGGAGGAGGCGGCCCGCCTGGCGCATGAGCGCGGGGCGCTGTTTCACACCGACGCGGTGCAGGCGGTCGGCAAGGTGCCGATCGATCTGGACCATTCGGAGATCGATTTCCTGAGCCTCTCCGGCCACAAGCTGCACGCGCCCAAAGGGGTCGGCGCGCTGTATGTGCGGCGGGGGACCCGCTTCCGGCCCTTCCTGCTGGGCGGACATCAGGAGAAGGGACGGCGCGGCGGCACCGAAAACGTGCCGTCGATCGTCGGACTGGGCAAGGCCTGCGAACTGGCGCGTCTGGGCATGGCCGAAGAGGTCCGGCAGCTGGCGGAATTGCGCGATCTGCTGGAGCAGCGGGTGAGTTCTGCGATCCCGAAAATCCGGCTCAACGGCGACCGGGAGCACCGGCTGCCGAACACGGCGTCGATCAGTTTTGAGTTCATCGAAGGCGAGGCGATTCTGCTGCAGCTGGATCAGTTCGGGATTTGCGCCAGCTCCGGCAGCGCCTGCACCACCGGCAGTCTGGAGCCCTCGCACGTGCTGCGGGCGATGGAGCTGCCCTACACCGCGGCTCACGGCACCATCCGGTTCAGCCTTTCCAAGTTCAACACCCGCGCCGAGATCGAGAAGGTGGCGGCGACCTTGCCGCCGATCATCGAAAATCTGCGGCGCATGTCCCCCTACTGGGAGGAGACGCGATGAGTCCGGAAGGCGCACCTCTGGAGCTGAAATTTCCGGTCAGCTGGAAATTTCGGATCATTGTTGAAACGGCAGCTGTCGCGGCGGCCGAAGCGGCGTTGCGAGAGGTGTTTCAGCGGTGGGGTCTGACCCCGGAGCTGACTTCGGGCGCCGGATCGCGGAGCGGCACATACCGGACCTTGGCGACCTCCGAACTGGAGATCGTTTCCAGAGCTCAACTGGAAGGATTGGCCCGGGACCTGGCTGCGGTTCCCGGGGTCCGGGTTGTGCTGTAAGTGGCGAAAGGCGGTTTTTTTGAAAAAAACTTGGGAAAAAGGGGGACTTCCGATTTGACAATGATTTTGGAAGTGCTACTTTGTTAGGTGTGGAGTCTTGCTGTTCGGTGAAAACGTAACAATATGGGTGGAGTGATCCGATGAAAGTTGTCAACGTAATCTTGAGTATTCTGATTCTGATTCTGGCGGTTGCTAGCGCAGTGTTTTCATTCCTGCTGTATGAAAAGCGCGCCCAATTGCTGACCGGCTGGGAAAAGATGGCCGCGGCAGTCAACCAGACCGCGCTCGAGATGGACAAGGGCAGCGGGACCAAGGTGGGCGCCGAACTGACTCCGGAGGCACTCAACCACAAGAACTTCGCCGAGTTGGACTCCCGGTTGCCGAAACTTGCGGAGCAGGCCCGGCAGCTGATCACCGAGCGCGATATGCTGGCCGACGCGGTTCGCCGCATCGGCTCGATCATTGAGCTGTCTCCCCTCGGAACCGAGGAGCAGTTCCGGGAGCTGGTCTCAGCCAAGACCAATACCGACGACGTGGTGGCCGGAGTGACCGCCTTCCGCAACCGCCGCGACCAGCTGGTCAAGGCGGTCGAAGCGACCGCCAAACGGGCCGGATTGACCCTCGACGGCGCGGCGCTGCGCAACGGCGATGTCAATCGGGCCTTCAAACCCTTTGACGACAAGATTGCCTCGATTCTGGCTCAGTTCCAGGGCTACCAGACCACGTTGAAGGCGATCGCGGTGGTGGTCGGCGCACCGGTTCCCAATTTCGACGAACAGCATTTCAGCGAATCGCTCAAGCAGATTTCCGACGCGGTCAACGGGCTGAAGAACAAGCTGAACGAGACCACCCGCCAGTTGCAGGAGGCGACCCGCAAGATCGCTTCGCTGGAGCAGACCGTGCGCAGCAAGGATGAGGAGATCGGCCGGAAGAACGAGGAGGCCAAGAAGCTCAATGCTCAGATCAACCAGCTGAAGGTGCTGCTGGGCTTGAAGGTCGAGGATGTGATTCCCGAGCTCTGGGCGCCGGGTTCGCCCGAGGCGCGCCAGGCGGTCGTGGGGAAGGTTATCGAAGTCAATCGTAAGTTCGGCTTCGTCGCCATCGATCTCGGTTCCAATACGGTAGTGGAGCAGGCCTTCGGCAATAAGACCGCCAAACTCAATCCCAAGAACGCAAACGGCATGCTGATGCGGGTCGCCCGCAATCAGGATGAGTATGTGGCGACCATCCGGCTGACCAACGTCAGCGGTGACTGCTCGATCGGTGAGCCGTTGCCCGACGGGAAGAGCATTGAAGTGGGCGACACGGTGTTTGTGGCTCCGGCGGAAGAGGCTCCGGCGGCCCAGTAAGAGAGGAAAACGACAATGTTCCGCTCCAAGTTTTTCACAGTGATGATTATCCTGAGTTTCCTGGCGCTGACCGCAGGCGTGGTTTTCCAGGCGATTGAGATGCAGGATTATGAGCTGTTTGCCACGACCTGGGCGCGCATTACCGGGAAGTAGGTATCGCCGCGGAGGGTGGGCACTGGCCTTGCTGCTGGTGTGGTTGCTGGCCGGCTGCACCGAGCATGAACGGCGGGGGATTTCCCGGTTGCCGCACAATCGTCCGGCCCAGTGGGAGATGCACCCTTTCGGGGAACAGAATATGGCGCGTTGAATGAAGCGGCACCCAAATTCCGGGTGCCGTTTTTTTTGAAGGAAACGACGGAAACAAGATGGCGAAAAAACGGATTCTGGTGACGGGGGGCGGCGGTTTTCTGGGGTCGTTCCTGTGCGAGCGGCTGCTGGAGCTGGATAACGAGGTGATCTGTCTGGACAACTTCTACACCGGCTCCAAAAGGAACATCTACCATCTGCTCGACGACCACCGGTTTGAGCTGGTACGGCACGACGTCACCTTTCCCACCTATCTGGAAGTGGATGAGATCTATAACCTGGCCTGTCCGGCCTCGCCGATTCATTACCAGCGCGATCCGGTGCAGACGGTCAAGACCTGCGTGCACGGTGCGATCAACATGCTGGGACTGGCCAAGCGGGTCGGCGCCCGGATTCTCCAGGCCTCCACCTCCGAGGTCTACGGCGATCCCGCAGTCCATCCCCAGGTCGAGAGCTACTGGGGGAATGTCAATCCGATCGGTCCGCGCTCCTGCTACGACGAGGGCAAACGCTGCGCGGAAACGCTGTTTTTCTCCTACCACATGCAGTGCGCTCTGCCAGTCAAGGTGGTGCGGATTTTCAACACCTACGGGCCCCGGATGCACCCCAACGACGGTCGGGTGGTCAGCAACTTCATCCTTCAGGCGTTGCGGAATCAGGAGATCACCATCTACGGCGACGGTACGCAGACCCGGAGTTTCTGTTACCGCGACGACTTGATCGAGGCCATGATCCGGATGATGGCGTCGCCGGAGGAGATCACCGGGCCCGTGAATCTCGGAAATCCCGGAGAGTTCACCATCCTGCAACTGGCGGAGCTGGTGATTGAGCTGACCGGGTCGCACTCCCGGATTGTGAGAAAGCCGCTCCCGGCCGACGATCCGCGTCAGCGACGGCCGGACATCACCCGGGCCCGTGAACTGCTGGCTTGGACCCCGACCACCCCGCTGCGTGAGGGGCTGGTTGCGACCATCGCCTACTTCGACGACCTGCTCAAGAGCGACCCCGAGTTCTGTCGCTGACTCAGCGGCAGAACAACGCGCCGATCACCGCCGAACCGGCCAGCAGCCAGTAGAACGAGACTTTGGTCCGCAACTGGAAGAACAGCACCACCAGGCAGATCAGCAGCGCCGCCGGACGGATTCCGAAGTTCTGGAAGTCGGCGAGCACCCGCGGAAAGCGCCCGCTGAAGACCGAGAGATCGGCGAACACCACCACCGAAACCAGAATCAGACCCCAGGAGGCGGGCCGCATGCCGGTCAGGAAGCCCTGAATCCAGACCGTGCTCTCGTAGCGCTTGAGCAGCTTGATGGCCAGGATCACCAGCACCAGCGCGGGGGTGATGATGCCCAGCGTAGCCAGCGCCGCGCCGAGGATGCCGTGCTGGAGAAAGCCGACGTAGGTCGCGGTATTGATGGCGACGGGTCCCGGCGTCACCTGCGCCACGGAGACCAGGTCCCGGAAGGCCTCCGGCGCGAGGACGTGGCGGTTTTCGACCAGATCGGCGGTCAGCAGCGGGACCAGCATATAGCCGCCCCCGAAGCAGAGAATTCCGAACTTCAGGAAGACCAGATAGAGTTCCAGATAGCTCATTTCCGGACGCCTCCCCGCCGCAGCACCCAGCCGGTGTAGGCGATTCCGGCCGCCACTGAGGCGAGGATCAGCCAGGCCGGATTGAGGTTGAAGTAGACCATTCCGACGAAGCAGCCGAGTCCCACGCACCAGGCGAAGACGCTGCGCTGAGTCCGTTTCCCGGTACGGATCACCATCGCCAGCACCATGCCGGTGACGCAGCTGATGGTGCCGGTAAAGGCCCCCTGCACCCAGGGGTGGGAGGTCCCGATCGCGGTCAGCCCGGAGGCGATGAGGCTGATGATCAGAAACGGCGGCAGCACCGAGCCGATCAGCGCCGAGAGCGCACCGCGGAATCCGGCCACATGGTAGCCGATGAAGATCGCCGCATTGCAGGCCAGAATGCCCGGCACCGACTGGGTCAGTGCCACCAGATCGACCATTTTGTCCTCGTCAACCCAGTGTCGCTGGCGGCCGAAGACATTCTGTGCCGCCGGGATGATGACCAGTCCGCCGCCGACCACGAAGGTGGAGATTTTGCAGAACTCGTAGAACAGCACCCAGCAGCGGCGGCGCTCCGGAATCGAAGTTAGCACGACGGTTTCTTCAGCGGTACTCACGACGCAAGGCCTCCAGTCGGGGAAAAAGTTCTTCAGTGGGAAGCCCCACCACGTTGTCGCAACTGCCGTCGATTCCGGCGATCAGGAGTTCCCCGTGGTCCTGTATGGCGTAGGCCCCCGCCTTGTCCAGCACCGGAACCAGCGCCAGATAACGCTGAATCGTCTCCGGCGAACAGGGTTTGAACCGCACCCGGGTGGCGGCGGTAAAGGTCTCCTCCCGGCCGCCCGGACCGCACAGACAGACCCCGGTCAGGACCTCGTGTTCCGCCCCGGCCAGGCGCCGGAGAATGGCCCCGGCCTCGGTCAGGTCGCGCGGTTTGCCGATCACCTGATTCTGAAACAGAACCACCGTATCGGCCCCCAGTACCCAGGCGTCGGGGTTCCGGGCGGCCACGGCGCGGGCTTTGCGCGTCGCGTTGAGGACCGGGAGTTCACGCGGATCCGGTGCCGAACCCAGTTCGGGCACCGCCGCGGTTTCGACTCGGAAGACAAAACCGCCGCGCTCGAGCAATTCGCGTCGGCGCGGCGAGCCGGAGGCCAGAATCAACTCAGACATCGGACGAAGTTTCTTCCTCCGACGGCTCGGGAGCCGGGAATTTCAGCTTCCCGTCGGGCGTCAGTTTCTGCTCCAGTGCCAGCTGCGCCGGAGTCGGGGCGCCGGGCGGGGTGAAGTCGCGGAGCCGGATTTTGATCCGGGTGAGGTTTCGGATATTGAACAGCTCCGTCAAGCCGGTGAAGAGCGCGCGCTTGGCCTGCTCCGCCAAAGCCGGGAATTGGTCTCCGGTCTGGGCATCAAAGGCACAACAAAGCTCCAGCAAATAGCGCCGTCCCCGGAATTGCTGGAAGAGCTTCACCTCACGCACGGTCAATGCCGGGAACTGCCGCGTGATCGCGCCGACGGCGGCGATCAACACCCCGGCTTCGATCACCACGTCGCCGGTGGCGGAAGGAACGGTCAGAGACTTGGTGCCGCGGGTGCGGTAGCGGATGGCGAAAATGAGTCGCAGCAACAGAAACAGCACAATGACCAGCAATGCCACCGCCAACCCGGCGACGTAACCGCTGTTGAACTCATCCTGCAGCAGGGCTTGAAACCAGTTCCGCCAGTATTCGATCTTCATTTGCCTCTCTCCCGGTCAAAGGTTTTCCGACGGGGGTCATCCGCTCAGCCGATCACCGTGGGCGGAATCGGCATGGCGGTGTTGCCGCCCTCATCCTCCGGTTCGCGCTCCGGATCCTCCTCGAATTCCTGAACCAGCACGTTCACTTTGGTGACCGTCATGCCGGTGGCCTCTTCCACCACCTCGATCACCTTCTTCTGAATGACCGGCGCCACTTCGGGGATCTTGGCTCCGAACCGCATGTTCACTTTGACCTGAATCGCCACCCGGCCTTCGGGCTGCAGATCGATCGAGATCGAGCGCTCCTGCATCCGGCGACTGCCGACGATCTCGGCGATGTTGTCCACCAGCGAACTGCCCGCCAGCCGGGTCACTCCGTCCACCGAAAGAACCGCACGCAATACCAGCGAAGCGACCACGTTCTCGTGGATCTGGATCTCTCCCATCCCGGTCTCTTCGGTGATCTTCTGACTCTCCGCCGGAGCCGCGGGCTTGCCCGTTGCGTTCGCGTTCTGCTGTTGTCTCATTTGACTTCCTCCTTCTCCGGGCTGCGCGCGGCCGCCCCTTCATGGTTCAAACGTTCGACAAAGCCGGTATCATAACGCCCGGCGGCGAAATCCTTGTTGGAGATGATCTGCTGCTGGAACGGAATGGTGGTTTTGACCCCCTCGATGGTGAATTCCGTCAGCGCCCGGCGGCAGACCGCCAGCGCCTCTTCCCGGTTCTTCCCGTGCACGATCAGTTTGGCGATCATGCTGTCGTAGTAGGAGGGGATGGTGTAGCCGGAGTAGACGTGCGTATCCACCCGCACGTTCATGCCGCCGGGCGGAATGATCAGACTCACCTTGCCCGGACTCGGGGCGAAGTTGTTGAACGGATCCTCGGCGTTGATGCGGCACTCGATCGCGTGCCCGGAGAAGTGGACATCCTTCTGCCGGAGCTTGAGCCGCTCGCCCGCCGCGATCCGGATCTGTTCCTTGACCAGATCGATCCCGGTGATGGTTTCGGTCACCGGATGCTCCACCTGAATCCGGGTGTTCATCTCCATGAAGTAGAACTCGCCCTCGGCGGTGTGGAGAAATTCGATGGTCCCGGCATTGGTGTACCCCGCCGCCTTGGCCGCTTTGACCGCGTAGCTCCCGAGCTTCTCCCGCGCCCGGGCCGAGAGCGCCGGGGAGGGCGCCTCTTCGATCAGTTTCTGGTTGCGTCGCTGCACGCTGCAGTCGCGCTCCCCCAGGTGGATCACGTTGCCGAAGTTGTCGGCCAGAATCTGGACTTCGATGTGCCGCGGATTGACGATGAATTTTTCCATGTACAGCGCCCCGTTGCCGAAGGCGTTCTCCGCCTCGGTGTGGGCCGCGTGATACCCGGCGATCAGACTCGCATCGTTGTGGGCGATCCGCATGCCGCGACCGCCGCCGCCGGCGACCGCCTTGATGATCACCGGATACTTCAGCTGGTGGGCGATTTTGAGGGCATCGGTTTCACTCATCAGCACGCCGTCGCTGCCGGGGGTGGTCGGAACGCCCGCCTTTTTCATGGTGTCGCGGGCGACCGCTTTATCGCCCAGCGCGCGCATCGCCTCCGGCGTCGGCCCGATAAAGGCGATTCCGTGCTTGCGGCAGGCCTCCGCGAAGTAGGGATTTTCGGAAAGAAAACCGTAGCCGGGATGAATCGCATCCACATCGCAGAGCGCCGCCACCGCCAGGATCCGGTCGATCAGCAGATAGCTGGCGTTGGAGGCCGCCGGTCCGATGCAGACCGCTTCGTCGGCCAGTTTGACCGCCAGACTGTCGGCGTCGGCCCGGGAGTAGACCACCACGGTTTTGATCCCCATTTCCCGGGCTGCCCGGAGGATCCGCACGGCGATTTCGCCGCGGTTGGCAATCAGAATTTTATTAAACATGGCAAGTTGCTCTTTCTCTGGGGCGGGCCGGGCCCGGCCCGGCCTTACTCAATTACGAACAGCGGCTGGCCGTATTCCACCGGCTGACCGTTTTCGACCAGAATATCTTTGATCACGCCCGATTTTTCGGCCTTGATTTCGTTCATCACCTTCATCGCCTCGATGATGCCGACCACGGTGTCCGGGGTGATTTTGTCGCCGACCTTGACGAAGGCCGCGGCGTCGGGCGAGGGCGAGCGGTAGAAGGTCCCGACCAGCGGCGAATCGATGGTGACCGCCGGAGCCGCCGGTTCCGGCGTCGGAGCCGGGACCGCTGCGGCCGCCGGGGCCGCTGCGACCGGAGTCGGGGCGGGGGCGATCATGACCGGGGCGCCGGCCACCGTCGTGCTGCCCCGCTTGATGCACAGATTATAGGAGTCCGCCTCGATTTTGAACTCGGTCAGATCGTTTTCAGACATCAGCCGGACAATGGTTTTGATTTCTTCGATTTTCATTTCAGTTGAAATTCCTGGTTGAGGTTTTCAAACGGTGTCGGCGGTTCGGGCAACCGCGGAGTCCGAAGTTTGCAGATGATGAACCAATCCCCGCAACGCCAGCGAATAACCGTAGGAGCCCAGCCCGATGATGCACCCCAGACAGACCGGCGCAGTCAGCGAGCGGTGACGGAACTCTTCGCGGACGTGGATGTTCGACAAATGCACTTCCAGTGCGGGCTTGGCCGCCGCCGCCAAGGCGTCGCGGATCGCCACGCTGGTGTGGGTGTAGGCTGCCGGATTGATGATGATGCCCGCGATTTCGGGGTCACCCAAAGTCTCTCCGATCCGGCTGACGATCTCTCCTTCCGTGTTCGATTGGAAATCTTCGAGCTCGAAACCGAACTCCTGCGCCTCGCACCGCAGTTTGCGGACGATGTCCGGAAGCGTCTCGGAACCGTAAATCTCCGGCTCGCGCCGCCCCAGCAACTGGAGGTTCGGACCATTGATTAATAGAAGTTTCATCATAGTGTAATATAGCACCCCTTTGGCGCTTTGTCCAATTTCCGCTACTGGATCGGCATCGGCAGCTGACCTGGCGTCAGGGTGGGCGGCGTCTGCAGTTCCAGCAGCGCAGCTTCGTTGAACGGCTCGCCGGGACCCGCCGGCGTCGCCTGTTCGGAGGCGCGGCGCGAGAGCATGAAGATCACCGATCCGACCAGCAGCAGAACCACCAGCAGCCCCACGCCGCCGAAACAGAACAGCAGCTGCTTGAGCTTCCGGTCGTTCTCTTCGCTTAGCTCGCGGTCGATCACCACCTTGGAGAGCTCCTCGGGAATTTCACATTCGCACTCCAGATTCCGGCGCAGCTCCTGCGTCAGGTCATCCGATTTCTCCCGCGGAACGCCGTAAAAGGCGCAGAGCTTCCGGACGTAGGCCAGCACATAGACCAGCGGCGGCAGACTCGACAGCTCCTCCTCCTCCAAGGCGTCGAGATAGGCGGCCCGGATCTGGGTCTCCTGCTCCAGCTCCTGATTGGTGAGCCCGGTCCGGCGCCGCAGCTCCCGCAGAAACGGGCCGTAGCTGAGCGCCTCCAACCCGCTCCAGTCGGCGGTTCGGGGCCGGGCGGCCGCCGCGGCCGGAGCGGGCGGCGTCACTTCGACAATGGCCGAGGCCTCCGCCACGCCGGGAATCGGCGGCGCTTCCGGCTCCGCCGCCGGAGGTGCGGCATGGTGGTCATCTCCGGAATCGGAAAAGAGCGACAGCTCAGTGGCCGGTTCCGGCTCCTGATGTTCTTGAACCATGGATTTCACCCTTCGATTTCGTCAAACACTAAAATTTCCCGCTTACTGCCGCCGGGGCCGGGCGGACCGACAATGCCCCGCTCTTCCAACTGGTCGATCAGCTCCGCCGCCCGGTTGTAACCGATTCCCATGCGGCGCTGCAGATAGCTGGTGCTGGCCTTGTGTTCCAGTAGAATGATTTCCAGCGCCTTGCGGAGATTTTCACTGTCCCCGGGGCGGAGGTATTTGCGGATCAGCGGCGCCACGTCGGCGGCGTCCTCATCGTCGTAGGCGTCGTCGGGATCGGGCTCCTCCTCGCTCTCCGACTCCTCGGCCACCACCTGTTTGTCGAACTTCTGCGGCGCCTGCGCCGAGACGAAGTCGACGATCTTCTTGATGTCCTCGTCCTGCACCCAGGCCCCCTGGATCCGCTCCAGCGTCGGCGTCCCCGGCGGCAGGAACAGCATGTCGCCCATGCCCAGCAGCGACTCTGCGCCGTTCTGATCCAGAATCACCCGGCTGTCGATCGACGACCCCACCATAAAGGCGATCTTGGTCGGCAGATTGGCTTTGATCACGCCGGTGATGATGTCGCGACTCGGACGCTGGGTGGCGATCACGATGTGGATTCCGGCCGCCCGGCCCTTCTGGGCGATGCGGGCGATCGAGGTTTCCGCGTCTTTGCGGGCGTCGGTCATCATCAGATCGGCCAGCTCGTCGACGATCACCACCAGCACCGGCATCTTCTCCGGCAGCGGCAGGCCGTCGTCGTCCAGCAGCGGCTCCTCGCGCGGTGGCAACCGGTTGTATTCGGAGAGCTTCTTGACTCCGGCCCGGGCCAGAGTCCGGTAGCGCTTCTCCATCTCGTTGACCGCCCAGCGCAACGCGATCGGAACTTTTTTGGAGTCGTTGACCACCGGCGTGATCAGATGCGGCAGCGTCTGGTAGCCGGCGAACTCCACCACCTTGGGGTCGACCATGATCAGCCGGAGCTCCTCCGGCGAAAACTTGAACAGCAGACTCATGATCAGCGTGTTCATGCACACCGATTTGCCCGATCCGGTGGAGCCCGCGATCAGCAGGTGCGGCGCCTTGGCCAGATCCAGAATCACCGGAGTCCCGGCCACGTTTTTCCCCAGCACGATCGGAATTTCCGCCTTGCTCTTCTGCCAGACCTCCGACTCCATCACCGAGCGCATGAACACCGCCTCCGAGCGGCTGTTCGGCGCCTCCACCCCCACCGCGTTGCGGCCCGGGATCGGCGCCAGCACCCGGATGCTCTTGGCCTCCAGCTCCATGGCGATGTTGTCGGCGATCGACTCGACCTTGGAGGTCTTGACCCCCGGACTCAACGTGATCTCGTAGCGGGTGATCCGGGGCCCGGAGATGTGATTGGTCACCTTGCCGTCGATCTTGAAGCTGTCCAGCGTACGTTGCAGAATGTCACGCCGCTGAACAATGGCGTCGAGATCCTCGCCGCTGGCCTCCACCCCCTTGCTGAGCATGAAAATAGACGGCAGCTCGTAATGGGAGGCCCCGGCCGGGGCGGTGGCCACCTGGCCCCGTTCGGCTACCCGGGTGTTCGGTTCCGCCGTCAGCAGTTCTTTCCCGCTTCTGCTGTTGTCGGGCGCGGCCGAAGGCGTATTCGCCACCGCCGGTTTCGGCTGCGGCAACTCCGGCTCCGGCGCGGGGGAAACGGGTTCCGGCGCCGGCGGAACGGGCTCCGGTACGATGGGCTCCGGCACGGCGGGTTCCGCCAGCTCCGGCTTTTGCTCCGGCGGCGGTGCCGGCGGGGCGCCCCGCCGGGCCCGCAGGGCGTTCAGCGCGGCCCGGGCATTGCTGAAGACTCCGGATTCGGGCGCGGTTGCCGATCCCGCCGTGCGTGAATCCCGTTCGGAGGGCGCGGGCGTTGCCACTCGTTCCGCCAGCCGGGTGAACGGTTTGAGCCAGTCGGAGAGGAAGATCAGAATCGCGCCGCCAGTGAGCAGCGCCCAGCCGATGATCAAGGTCCCCACCGCGCCCAGCCATTTGCGCAGGAAGCCCTCGCCGCAGGGGGGGAACTCCACCATCGGGGCGGAGAACCACTGCCCGATCACCCCGCCGGGAAGCGCCCGGTCGGGCGCGTCGGCGCGGCCTATTCCGAGCCGGTCGGTGGCTTCGGCGAAGGCCTGCGGCGACATCCCGAGGAGCATCACCGTGCCCAGCAGCATCAGCAGCGCCCCCGGCAGCCACCAGCGGCGCGGCGCCGGCTCCGGCAGGAAGCCGCGGATCACCCGCAGCCAGAGGAGGCCGATCAGCAGCCAGCCCCCCAGCCCGATCAAATTGAAGACCAGCTGGGCGAAAAAAGCTCCGGAAACGCCGATCCAGTTGTCCGGGGGGGTATCGGTCCCGCCGGACAGGGCGGCCGCGTCGACCGGGGTGTAGCTGGCCAGCGCCAGCGTCATCAGCAGCGCCAGCGTGAAGTAGACCAGATAACGGAAACGGAACCGGAACCCGTTTCCGCCCGTTCGCTCTGCATTTTGTTCCGTTCTGGTTCTCATGACGTACTATAGCCCGGAATCGATCCGGTTGCAACCCGACAGCTCGATCTGCCAGCCCTGATGCGAGGGGTGGAAGCGGTACTCCAGCTCGATTCCGGGGGGAGCGGAAACTTCGATCCGCAGTTTCCCCTCCGCCTTGCGCCAGCGTACTTCGATCGGACCGTGAACGGTCGGGCGGCGGCCGCTGGCGTAGTCGAGACCGTCGATCACCGGCGAGATCGCGAACCGGCGGCCCCCCGGCTCGAGCATGGTCAAGCCCAGTACCAGCCGAGGCAGGAAGTAGAGCGGCGCGGCTGACCAGGCGTGACAGTGACTGCGGGTCGGGAAGTCGCTGCCGTCGCGCTCCGGCGAGCTGCCGAACACCTCCCAGACGGTGGTCGCCCCCCGTTCGAGCATCGGGAAGTAGTCGCGCCGCAGCGCGCTCAGAATCCGCGCGCTGTCGCCCAACCGCTCCAGTGCCTGATAGAAGAAGAAGCTGGCGAACGGGGAGCCGATCTGGATCAGCTCCGGCCGTTCGGGACCGAGGTTGCGGATCACCTCCTCGCGGTTGTCGGCGTTGGTCAGGCCGAAGAGCACCGCCAGCATGCTGGTGTGGACCGCGAAGTCCTTCGAGGGCACGCCGTCGGTGATCGAATCGGGCCAGGCCCCGTGGCCGGGGTCATAAACCCGGTCGAGCGCCGCGGTCAGCTCCGCGCGGGCGCGTTCCCAGTCGGCGGTCTCCTCGCCCAGCACCGTGCCGCCGGCGATGGCGGCGTTCAGGGCACCGACCAGCAGCATGGAGTTGTAGATCATGATCTCGGGACGCGAATCGGTGGCGCTCCACTCGAAGAGATTCCAGGCGTCGAGCCGGAACAGGCCCGTGGCCCGGTCGCGATGCGCCAGCGCATAGTCCAGATTCTGCCGGACCCGGGGTTGAAGTTCGCGCAGCAGCGCCAGATCCCCGGTTTCAAAGTAATACTCGTAGACCGCAATGCCCCAGAGGAAACTCCAGGCCGGGAGCACCGCGTCCCAGCCGGAGGGCACCTGGCAGCCGACCAGTCCGGTGTAGTCCAGCGACTCCCCCGCCAGCCGCAGGCAGCGGGCCGCCAGGTCGTAGGCGCCGAAGGTCTCGTAGGTGAACAGCGCCTCGTTGCGGGCGTCTCCGACCCAGAAGGTCTGCTCGTAGAGCGGGCAGTCGGTGAAGGTGTCCTCCATGCACAGCTTGAGCGTGCGCCGCGAGATCTCCCAGAGCTTGGCCAGCCCCTGATCGCTGCATTGGAAGTCGCCGGTCTCCTCCACCGGATAGGTCGATTCCACCAGCCCCAGCTGGTGGATTTTCACCGGCCCGGTCAGGCCGCGCACGGTCAGAAACAAATAGCGCCCGGAACGCCGCTGGAGCGAGACGAAGCGCTGGTGCCCTTCGCGCGCCAGATAACGCAACCCGTTGTGGTATTCGCCGGTGGGCTGCGGTTCCCCCTGCGGCGTGAGGTATTCGATTCCGAAGAGGTCGAACACCGTTCCCGCGGGCGCGGTCACCTCCAGCGTCCAGTAGCCGCAATTCTGCTCGCCGAGGTCGATCACCAGCTCCGGATCGCCGCCGCTTGCGGGTTGCAGCGTGGCGAACTCCGGCCCGTCGGTGAGCAGTGCCGGCCCGTCGGTCAGTTCGCAGCTGGTGTCGAGCGGACGGCGGAATTCAAAGTTCTCCGCCGCCTCCGAGCCGGTGAGCTCGGCAGGACTCAGATCGAGTCGGCGGCCGGAGAGCTTCCCGAAATCGTCAGCGCTGTGGATTTGTTCCAGCCACTCCCGGACCCGGGCGAGCGCGGCGGCGGCGAGCTCCGCACTGCCGTCGTGGGCTCCCGGGGCGTCGTGAAATTCGCGGGTGAGCTCCGGCTCCAACTGGAAGGCGATCCCCGGTTTGCCGGTCACCGGATTGAGCAGCTCCACGCCTTCGAGTCCATCCGGGAAGCCCAGATAGTGATCCGCCCGGTGGCCGTCGGCGGCCCGGGGCACGGCGAAGAAAAAGTTGTCTCCGGCCTGCAGTTCCAGCTCGCCGAAGGCGGCCTGACCCGGTGCCAGCGCATGGCCCGGATTGCCCGCGCCCGGTGCGCCGTTCAGCGTGTAGTGCAAATAGTCGGAGACCAGTCGCAGTTTGCGCGGCGCCGCACTGCGCAGGTTGATTCCCAGCGCCCAGCAGCGCACGGTGGAGTTGTTGACCTGATTGGTGCCGGGGAAGCACCAGCGGTTCAAATAGAGCCCGACCACCGGGAACTCCGGCGCCACCACCCGGGCGGCGGCCAGCCGCCGGGCGGCGAACGGCTGCCGCGTCAGCAGCCGCACGTCGCGCTCCAGGAGTTCGCCGAACGGGCCCTCGCCGGCCGGTCCGAGCGAGACCGCCGAGCGGAATTTTTCCGGCCCCACCGCGGCGTCGTAGATTTCAAACGGCGGGAACTGCACCGACTGTTTGGGGGCGACGGCGCGCAGCGTATGGAGCCGGACCGCCTGCCAAGCGGAGTCGGTCTTGATCGCGATCTGCTCCCCGGTCACCGTCTCCGCCTCCAGCCGGGCCAGCAGTCCGGCCCGGACCGGAATTTCGTGAAAGGTGCCGCAGCCGAAGTAGCGGACTTCGATCTCCAGCACGTTGCGCCCGCTGCGCAGGTAGGGGGCGACCTCCAGCCGGTCGTAACGGTAGTGCGCGGGATAGGCCCGCGCCGGACCGTCGTTGACCCACTGATCGTTGATCCGCAGCCGGTACCAGCTGTCGGCGGTGATCAGCAGCTCCGCCCGGGTCGCTTCATCCAGTTCAAACTCCCGGCGGAACAGCGCCAGAACGTTGTAGTCGTTCACGCTCTCGGTATCGGTCCAGATCCACTCTGCTGCGAATTTCATGACAACCTCCGGTCAGCGTTGATTCTGCGCCCGGATCCGGGCGGCGACTTCGCGCTCGTAGGCCGCCGGATCGGCGATCGGATTCCGGGCCACGCCGGTTTGCATTGCCGCCTCGGCCACATAACGGGCCACCCGCGGCACCACCCGGGTGTCGAACGGTTTCGGACTCACATAGGTCCGCGACAGCGGATTCCCGCCGTCGAACATGCCCGCGGCCGCATCCTCCGGATAGGCCACCGCGAGTTCCGCGCGCACCTCCGGCGGCACCGGTTCCGAGGCGAGTTCCGCCAGCGCCCGCGAGGCGGCCAGTTTCATCTCCTCGTTGATGTCGGTGGCGCGGGTGTCGAGCGCGCCGCGGAAAATCCCCGGGAAGCCGAGCACGTTGTTGATCTGATTCGGGAAGTCGCTGCGCCCGGTTCCGACCACCGCCGCGCCCGCCGCCATCGCCACGTCCGGGAAGATCTCCGGCGTCGGATTGGCCATCGCGAAGATCACTGCGCCGGGAGCCATCGAAGCGACCATCTCCGGCGTCACGCTGTTGCCGACCGAAAGGCCCAGAAACACGTCCGCCCCCTTCAGCGCCTCGGCCAGCGTGCGCCGATCGGTGTCGGCGGCAAAGCGCCGCTTCTCCGGATTGAGGTCGGTCCGGCCGGTGTGAATCACCCCCTTGGAGTCGCACATCAGGAAGTTTTCGCGCCGGGCTCCGGCCCGGATGTAGAATTCGCTGCAGCTGATCCCGGCGGCGCCCGCCCCGGCCACCACGAAGCGGCACTCCTCCAGCCTCTTGCCGACCACTTTGAGCGCGTTGAGAATCGCCGCCAGACTGATAATCGCCGTGCCGTGCTGATCGTCGTGGAAGACCGGGATGTTCATGGTCTTCTTCAGCGTCTGTTCGACCTCGAAGCAGGCCGGGGCGCCGATGTCCTCCAGATTGATGCCGCCGAAGGTCGGCTCCAGCGTCTCCACCGCGGCGATCAGTTTGGCCGCGTCGGTCCGGCCCCTCTCGTCGAACACCCGGCCCAGGCACAGCGGCACCGCGTCGATCCCGGCGAAGCGCTTGAACAGCACCGCCTTGCCCTCCATCACCGGCATCCCGGCCTCGGGGCCGATGTTGCCGAGCCCGAGCACCGCCGTGCCGTCGCTGACCACCGCCACGGCGTTGCCGCGCCAGGTGTATTGCCAGACCGTCTCCGGATGCTCCTTGATCTCCAGACAGGGCCGGGCCACGCCCGGCGTGTAGGCCAGCGAAAGTTCCGGCGCGGTGAGACACGGTTTGGTCGACTCCACCCGGATCTTGCCGTGGGGTTCCCGGGCGTGGTAGTCAAGAGCTTCGATTTTCTGTTGGTCCATGATCGATCTTCCTTGATTTGAAACGTGCGCTCCGGCGTCAGGCCGGAGTCGAATCCTGTTGATACTGGGTGTCGTACAAGCGGCGGTAGCTGCCGTTGCGCGCCAGCAGCTGCTCGTGCGTGCCCTGTTCGACGATCCGGCCGTTCTGGAGCACGATGATGCAGTCGGCGTGACGGATGGTCGAGAGCCGGTGGGCGATGGCGAAGACCGTGCGGTTGGCCATCACCCGGGTCAACGCCTCCTGCACGAGTTTTTCGGTCACCGTGTCCAGCGCGCTGGTCGCCTCGTCGAGAATCAGAATCGGCGGGTTGCGCAGAATCGCCCGGGCGATCGAAATGCGCTGCTTCTCGCCGCCCGAGAGCAGAAAGCCCTTGTCCCCCACTTCGGCGTCGTAGCCGCCGGGGTGGCGGCCGTCGGTGATGAAGTGGTCGGCGTTGGCCAGCCGGGCCGCCTGTTCGATCTCCTCGCGGGTGGCGTGCTCGCAGCCGTAGGCGATGTTGGCGGCGATGGTGTCGTTGAACAGAATCGCATCCTGGGTCACCACCCCGATCTGCTCGTGCAGCGAGCGGATCTGATAGTCGCGCACGTCGCGCCCGTCGATCAGAATGGCGCCGGAATCGACGTCGTAGAAACGGGCGATCAAATTGGCGATGGTGCTCTTGCCAGAGCCGGTTTCGCCCACCACCGCCACCATCTGCCCGCGGGCGATGGTGAAGGAGACGCCGTCGAGAATCTTGCGCTCGGCGTAGGAGAAACTCACGTCGCGCAGCTCGATCCGGTCGTGAAAGCCGGTCAGCGGCACGGCGTCGGGTTTTTCCGGCAATTCGGTATGGGTGTCGATCAATTGGAAGTAGCGGTCGGCCGCCGCCATCGAGCGCTGGAGGTAGGTCACCACCTTGGAGAGGTCCTTGATCGGCTGGTAGGCCATGAAGGCCGGAGCCAGCAGCGCCGCCAGCTGGGTCAGCGTCACACCCTGACTGTAGCTGTAGAGCAGAAAGACCAGGGTCGAAGCCACCGCCACCACCTCCATCAGCGGCGAGAGCAGCAGCTGGAGCTTGAGGGCGTGGACCACGTCGCGGAAGTACTTGCGATTGATGACCCGGAACCGGCGGTACTCCTCCTCTTCCATATTATAGGCCTTGACCACCCGGATCCCGGTGAAGACCTCGTGCATCCGGGACATCACGTCGGCGATCCGTGCGAAGGTCGAGCGGTAGACCTTGCGGATCTTCCGGCCCAGAATGGTGATCGGCAGCACCACCAGCGGCACGCCCAGCAGCAGAATGATCACCAGCGAGTAGTTCTGATACTCCCGGCAGGCCAGCAGAATCGCGGTCAGACAGGCCAGAATCTGCAGCGGACAGCTGGTCAGGTCGGCGATGGTCTCCGAGACCGACTGCTCGATGGCCGAGGTGTCGTTGGTGCAGCGGCTGATCAGATGGCCCACATCCATGTTGCCGTAGAAGCGCATCGACTGGCCCATCAGCTTTTCAAAAATCTCGTTGCGCAGATCGGCCACCACCTTGTTGCCGACCCAGCGCGTGAAGTAGCGGTTGATGTAGGTCGCCAGATTCTTCAGCACCCAGGCCAGCACGAACGCCGCCATGTAGAAGCCGAAGATCTGCCAGGCCAGCCGCCCGTCGGGCTGGACCAGCTCAAAGGAGGTTTGAACCGGCCACTCCAGATAGAGCGTCCGCCCCTCCAGCCGGGCCGGAAGATGGTATTTTTGAATGTACTCCCGTCCGCGCTGAAGCATGGCGATCAGCTGGGGATCGTCGGGCAACCCCGCCTCCTCCTCCGCCTCCGGTGCCGCCGGGGTCACGACGCCCGGCGCCACCGGCTGCGGCTGATCGACCACGCCGACCAGCCGCGGAATCAGCAGCAGACTGACCAGGAGCGAGCTGCCGACCAGCAGTCCGGCCACGATGCCGATGGTCAGCCGGAACCAGTAGGGCCGGGCGTACCGGATCAGCCGGAGATAGCTCTGGGGCTTGAACTCACCCGAAATTTCGGCGTGGTGCCCCATCGATCAGAAGAACTCCCGGATCGCCCGGACCACCTCGGCGCGCTGTTCGGTGGTGGATTCCGGGTAGATCGGCAGCGCCAGAATCTCTCCGGAGACGCGTTCGGCCACCGGGCAGTCGCCGGGTTTGCCGCCGAGTCCGGCGAAGCACTTCTGCAGGTGCAGCGGAATCGGGTAGTAGATGGCGCAGCCGATCCCCCGTTCGGCCAGGTGGGCCTTGAGCTCGTCGCGCCGACCGCCGGGGACCAGAATGGAGTACTGGTTGTAGATGTGGCGCACCGGGTAGGGGGCCAAGCCCGGCAGGGTGATGGTGTCGAGCAATCCGGCGTCGCGGAACAACTGTTCGTATTCGGCGGCGTTGTGCTGGCGGCGGCTGCTCCACTCGTCGAGGAAGGGCAGCTTGATCGACAGCACCGCCGCCTGCAGGGCGTCGAGCCGGAAGTTGCCGCCGACGTAGTCGTGAACGTAGGTGCCGCTCTGGCCGTGGTTGCGCAGATTTTTGAGTTTGGGCAGCCGGGCGGCGTCGCGGACCGTGACCAACCCGCCGTCGCCGAAGCAGCCGAGGTTCTTGCTGGGGAAGAAACTGAAGGCGCCGTAGTCGCCCATGGAGCCGGCGCGCCGACCGTCGTATTCGGCGCCGATGGCCTGGCAGGCGTCCTCGATCACCAGCAGCCGATGCTTTCGGGCGATCTCCAGAATCCGGCCCATGTCGGCGCACTGGCCGAAGAGGTGAACCGGGATCACCGCCCGGGTGCGGGGGGTGATTTTGGCCTCGAAGTCGGCCGGGTCGAGATTGAAGGTGACCGGGTCGATGTCGGCGAAGACCGGGGTGGCGCCGACCCGGACGATGGCGCCGACGGTGGCGAAGAAGGTGAAAGTGGTGGTGATCACCTCGTCACCGGGGCCGATGTTCTCAGCCATCAGCGAGATGATCAGTGCGTCGGAGCCGGAGGTGACGCCGCAGGCGCCGGGGACCCGGCAGTAGGCGGCGGCTTCGGCTTCAAACTTTTCGACTTTGGGACCGAGAATGAAGCGCTGGGAGTCGCAGATCTCCTCGATCTCCTTCATCATCTGCGGTTTCAAGGCCCGGTATTGGGCGGTCAGGTCGAGCAGGGGTACGGACATGATTTTTCTCCTCAAACTGGTTGGCCCGGCCCCGGAACCGTGATTCCGGGCCGGAGCTGTTGCCGGTTGCGAAACTTTTAAATACTATACTACACCGGAGCGCTTCTGTCATCCCCGCGGTGCGCTTTTTTCGGCTTTTTTTGTGAAAAAGCGGGGGCGGACGGGGGTGAGATGTAAAAAAAGCGGATAAAATTGCAAAACAAATTTGACTTTTGACGGAACCGGGTGCATTTTATAGGGCAATAGCATGTGATTTGATGAAAATCCGGTTGGAATGGTAAAACCAAAAGCAAGCAAAAAAAAGGATCATCCAAGATGTCTGACGTTGCTGAAAAAGTGAAGAAGATCGTGGTCGAGCAGTTGAGCGTCTCCGAGGATCAGGTGACCGACGACGCGAAATTCATCGAGGACCTCGGCGCCGATTCGCTGGATCAGGTCGAGCTGGTGATGGCGCTGGAAGAGGAGTTCGGCGCTGATATTCCGGACGAGGACGCCGAGAAGCTGACCACCGTCGGCGAGGCGATTAAGTACATCAGCGAAAAGAGCAAGGAATAACCCCGCCGCGGCGCAGGCTGCAGTTGAATTTTGAAATTGCGCTGGCCGAACGGTGCCGTCAATCGGGCGCGGGGACTCCGGTCTCCGCGCCGGGCGCGGTGAAAATTCGGCGGGAATGGGTCACGGCGTAAGCGTTGTGGCCCATTTTTAATGTTCGCGAAAGGGAGTTTTGGTAGATGAAATCTAGACGGGTGGTGGTCACCGGGACCGGGGTCATTTCCTGCGTTGGCAACAGTGTGGAGGAGTTCTGGGACGCGCTGGTGAACGGTCGCTGCGGTCTGGACCGGGTGACCCGTTTCGACCCCGCCGAGTACCGGACGCAGGTGGCCGGCGAGGTCAAGAATTTCGACGTGACGAAGTACATGTCGCCCAAGGAGGCGAAGCGGCTGGATCTGTTCTGTCAGTATGCCATGGCCGCGACCATGGACGCCCTGGCCGAAGCCGGTTTGCCGGTGAATTTCGCCGATTCCAAAGTCGACGGCGACCGGGTCGGCGTGATCGTCTCCAGCGGCATCGGCGGATTGGCGACGCTGAGCGAGCAGCATCAGATCCTGCTGAACCGCGGACCGGGCAAAATCTCCCCGTTCCTGATTCCGATGATGATCAGCGACATCGCCAGCGGCAACATCTCGATTTTGACCGGAGCCCGGGGCCCGAACTTGGGGTTGGTCACCGCCTGCGCCACCGGGTGTCACTCGATCGGCGAGGGTTACTGGCAGATCGTCCGCGACGACGCCGATATGGTGATCGCTGGCGGCGCGGAGTCTCCGGTGGTGCCGCTGGGCTTCGCCGGATTCTGCGCCATGAAGGCGATGAGCCAGCGCAACGACGACCCGAAGCACGCCAGCCGGCCGTTCGATGCCGACCGGGACGGCTTTGTCATGTCCGAGGGCGCGGGGGTGCTGATTCTGGAGGAGCTGGAACACGCCAAACGGCGTGGCGCGGAAATCCTGGCCGAGGTGATCGGTTACGGCGCCACCGGTGACGCCTATCACATCACTTCCCCGGAGCCTGAGGGCAACGGCATGGCCCGGGCCATCCGCATGGCGCTGCGTCACGCGGAGCTGCCGGCCGAGGCGCTGGACTACATCAACGCCCACGGCACCAGCACCCAGCTCAACGACAAGTTCGAGACCATGGCGATCAAGCAGGCGCTCGGCGATCACGCCTACAAAGTGGCGATCAGCAGCACCAAGGGAACCACCGGGCACGGCCTCGGCGCCGCCGGCGGACTGGAGTCGGTCGCCTGCATCAAGGCGATCCGCACCGGGGTGGTGCCGCCGACCATCAACTATGTGACGCCCGACCCGCTGTGCGATCTGGATATTACCCCGAACACGGCGCGGGAGCAGAAGATCGAGGTGGCGATGAACATCAACCTCGGTTTCGGCGGTCACAACGGCGCTTTGATCTTCAAGAAGTTCGAGTAAGCCGGTGACCGATGGGGCCGGACTCGACCGGAGTCCGGAAAAATGCTTTCACGCGCTTGTTTTGCGCGTGAAAGCGTTTATATTATCCGGGAGTGAAGGACGCTTCGCAACGGCGGCCGAACGGTGCGGGCGAAGAGGGTTTTCGGAATCGATAATTTGCGGAGGATGAAATGAGAGCATGGTCTGGACTGGTGGGTGGCGCTCTGCTGTTGCTGGGTGCCGCCGGGTGCGTGGAAACGGAATTGGCGCAGACGCCGCCGGGTTCGATCGAGGCCGAGTGGCAGACGATGCTGGAGAAGAGTTACCCGGCCTGGCGGGCGCCGCGGCTGGCGCCGCCGGGAATCCGCGACAACATGTCCCCCGACTATGTGGCCGAAGAGACCCGTCGGCAGCAGGAGGGCGTCGAGGCCGAGACCCCCGCCGCCGACCCCGATGTGGAGCCGGATCCGACGCAGATCAGCCCGGAAGAGGAGATCGTCGAGGAGACGGTGGTGGTCGAGACCGGGGTGACGGAGGAGCCCGCGGCGGCGGAAGAGTCCGTGACGGCGGAGGAGCCCGCGGCGGAGCCGGCTCCGGCGGTCGCCGTTGAGTACGAGGAGTATGTGGTGCAGCCGGGGGACAGTCTTTCGCTGATCGCCAAGAAATTCTACAAGGATGGCCGGCGTTATTTCCCGATCTTCAAAGCCAATGAGCAGGTGTTGAACGGCAATCCGAATCTGCTGCGCCCGGGCATGAAGCTGCGCATCCCCAAGCTGTAGGTGCGACCAGAGGACTCCGGCGAGATGGCGACGGTGAAATTCTTTTTTGAGAACGGGCTCGGTTTTCACGCCGCCTGCGCCGGGGATCCGGTTCGGAATCTGCGCTATCTGGAGGAGGCGTTCGGGGTGGCGATCGTCTCGCGCGACGCCTGGGTGGAGCTCTCCGGCGGCGAGGAGGCGGTGGCCCGCGCCCGCGCCTTTCTGGAGGAGCTCTCCCGCTTTCATCAGCTCCGGGGCGAGCGGCTGGATCAGCGGGATTTTGAGTTGCTGGTCCGCTCCTTCCGGGACCCCGGACGGGGCGGTGATCTGCGGGAGCTGTGGAGCGAACGGATTGCGGTCAGCCCGCGCAAACGCGATGTCCTGCCGCGCTCCCGGCGGCAGCTCGAATACGTCCGGGCGATGCGCGAGAAGGATGTGGTCTTCGGCATCGGTCCGGCCGGGACCGGCAAAACCTATCTGGCCATGGCCATGGCGGTGTCGGAGTTCCTCCGGGGGAACTGCACCCGGATCGTGTTGACCCGCCCGGCCCGGGAGTCGGGGGAGAATCTGGGCTTCCTCCCCGGCAATCTCGAAGACAAGGTCATGCCCTATCTGCGTCCGCTCTACGACGCGTTATACGACATGCTGTCGATGGAGGAGGCGAACGATCTGATCACCCGGAACATCATCGAGGTGGCGCCGCTGGCCTTTATGCGCGGGCGGACCCTGAACAGTTCCTTCATCATTCTGGACGAGGCGCAGAACACCACGGTCGATCAGATGTTGATGTTTCTGACCCGGATGGGCTTCAATTCCCGCTGCGTGATCACCGGCGACCCCACCCAGAACGATCTCGGGCGCGGCGAGCGCTCCGGGTTGTTGCGCGCCGAACAGACGCTGCAGCAGATCCCGGAAATCGCCTTTTGCCGCTTTGGAACCGGGGACGTGGTGCGCCACGCTCTGCTCGAAAAGATCATCACTGCGTATACGCCGGAGGCGGAATCATGTTAGCGTTGCTGCGCCGCTGGTTCGGAGGGCGCGGGGGTTCGGAACACAAGAACCCGGTGCTGCCGCCGGCCGCCTTTGAAAACGAATCCCCGCTGGCCGAGGCCGCCGACAAGTCGGCGGTGTTCACGATCTTCATGTTGATGGTGATCTGGGGGGTCTGCGCGCTGTTGCTGACGCTGGTGACTTCGCGGCAACCCATGGAGTACGATCTGGTGCCGGGGCAGCGGGCGCCGCGCACCATTCTGGCGGCCATGGACTTCAGTTACGAGGATCGGGCGGAAACCCGGCGGCTGCGGCAGGAGGCAGTGACCGGTGCGCCGGTGTTTTACCGGTTGTCGGCGGCGGCGAACGAACGGATTCTGGCGGCGTATGAGCAATTTTTTCACGAACTGGAGTCCTCCGCGGCGGCGGCCGCGCCAGCGGCGCCTGACGTGGGACAACTCGCGCCGGAGCTGCGCAAGCAGCTGGTGGCGGAACTGGGCAATGCCAGCCGGCGCACCGCCTTTGAAAACGCCCTGCAGGCTCTGCTGAACCAGGGAATTTTGAGCACGTCCGCCGCCAGTTCCAGCACTTCGGGGCAGCGGCTGCGGGTGATTGATCTCTCGGGGCGGGAACGGCTGGCCAAGGGGCTGGTCGAGCAACCGACGGTGCGGTTTGCGGCCATGCAGCTGGCGCGGCAGTGGTTTTCCGAACGCCCCGGCGACACCGCCGCCCGGGAGCTCTTGAAGCAGTGGGTGGCGGTCAACGAGGCGTTGCTGGGCGACGGCAATCTGGTCTACGATTCGGTGCGGACCGAGTCGGAGCGCAAATTTTTGAGCGACCGGGTGGAGCGGGTCCAGCTGGAGATCCGGAAAAATCAGCCGGTCATCCGCAAAAACTCGGTGGTGGACTCCGCGGCGGTGGAGCGGCTGGCTCTCTATCAGCAGCAGCTGGCCAGCCAGCACGATCAATTCCGGTACGGCTGGGACGTGCTCAGCAACATGTTCTGGAGTCTGATTCTGCTGGCCTTCGCCGGATTTTATCTCTACCATATTCATCCGGAGGTGGTGCACAGCAACCGGAAGATCGGGGTGATCGCTTTGACCGTGATCTTCTCGCTGTTCATGAATTTCTTCGCGATGGAGATCTACGGCTTTTCGGTGGCCGAGATCAACAGCCTGCCGCAGGCGCTGTCGGTGTCGGCTCTGCCGCTGGCGCTGGTCTCGGTGTTGCTGGCGGTAATGCTGGGGTATCGGGTGGCGCTGTGCGGGGGCTTCTTCGTGGCGGCGGTGACGGCGCTGATGTTCGATCAGTCGCTGGACTTCGCATTGCGTGGCGCGGTCGTCTCCTCGCTGGCGGCGCTGGCGGTGCGCAACGCGACCAACTACCGCAGTTACTTTCTGCGGACGCTGCTGACCGTCTTCCCGCTGGTCTGGGTGATCAACGGCAACGTGCTGGAGCGGGCCGACAACTGGCGGATGGTCGGCGAATGGGTGGCCTGGGGCGGGCTGATCGCGTTTCTCAACGCGCTGCTCACGGCGATTCTGGCGCTGTTGCTGACCTTTTTGTTCGAGCTGGTGTTCAACGTCACCACCAACATGGCGTTGATGGTGCTCTGCGACTACAATCACCCGCTGCTGGAGCGTCTCAAGCGCGAGGCGCCGGGAACCTTTTTCCACAGCATGATGGTGGCGACCCTGGCGGAGGATGCGGCGGGGGCGATCGGCGCCAATTCGCTGAAGGCCAAGGCGGGGGCGTTGTTCCACGACATCGGGAAGCTGGTGGATCCGCAGTACTTTACCGAGAACAATCTGAACTCAACCAACCAGCACCTGAGTTTGGCGCCGCAGGTCAGCAGCAACATCATCCGGGGGCATGTGGCGAACGGGCTGGCGCTGGCGCATCAGTACAAGCTCTGCCGCCCGGTCCGGGATGCGATCGAGCAGCATCACGGGACCGATCTGGTTCAGTTCTTCTACCAGAAGGCCAAATCCCGCGGCGAGCAGGTGGATGAGAAGAATTTCCGTTACGGCGGGTCGCTGCCGGTCGACAAGGAAGTGGCGATCGTCAGTCTGGCCGACGCCTGCGAGGCGGCGTGCCGCTCCATCGATACACCGACCAAGGAGCAGATCGACCGGGTGGTGAGTCAGATTATTCTGCGCCGGTTTCAGGAGGGACAGCTCAGTCAGGCGGGAATGACGCTGGCCGAGCTGGAGAAGGTTCACCGGAGTTTCGTCAATACGCTGATGAGCATGAAGCATGGACGGATCTCCTATCACAAGGATATTGCGCAACATGGAAGTCCATTACCGGTGGCGGGCGGCCAGCCGGGCGAATCCGCTCCCGCGGCGGCTGAAAAGACTGATCCGGCGGGCCGCTGAACTGGCGGGCTTGCCGGTGGCGGAGGATTGGCGGTTGCAGGTCTATTTCGTCGATGACGCCGAAATGGCCCGGGCCAATGCCGATTACGTCGGGCATCAGGGCACCACGGATGTCATCACCTTCAGCTACTTCGACGATCCGGAGTCGCTATTTCCCGGCGACGTGGCGCTGGAACTGCTGATCGGGGTGGAGGTCGCAGCGCGCGAGGGCGCCGCCCGGGCCGATTCGAGTTTTGAGGCGGAATTGGCGTTGTACGTGGCGCACGGCTGTCTGCACGCCGCAGGCGAGGACGACCTGGCGCCGGGCCCGCGCCGGAGGATGCGGCGGCGGGAACGCGAGGTGATGGCGCATTTGATCCCGGAGTTCGCGCTGCTGCCCGTCCCCGAGGCGGGCTGTCCCGCGGTGGAGTGAGGAGGAGCGATGGCGATCCGGAGCATCTGGAAGCAGCGGCATGAGCGTGAGGAGTCCGGGGAGTTCGCCGCCGCCGAACTCTTTGACCGGGCCCGGCAGCGGTTGCACGGGACTTCGCTGGCCGGCGAGGTGGCCGGGCTGCTGCCGGCGGCGCTGCCGCTCCGCTACCGGGAGTTTGTCAGCCATGGCGCCGGGCGCCGCAGTGATGCCTATTTGCAGCTCTATTCCGCCGCGGAGGCAGTGACCGTCAACCGGCCCGACGGCTGGAAGCGCGACTCCGGACTGGGGGACGGCGAGTTCTGCTTTGCCGGCGATATTTTCGGCAATCAGTTCTACTTCGGCGCGGCGGGGGAGGTGGCGCGCTGGACGCTGCATCACGGCGAACGGGAGACGCTGTACGACGATTTCGACGAATTTCTGCTCAACGCGCTGGTCCATCCGGCGCTGGACGACGATCCCTTTTACGAGTTGTTTGAGACGGCGGTCCGGCGGCTGGGGGCGCCGCCGCCGGGGGCGGTGCTGGCCTGTCTGCGACCGCCGGTGCTGGGCGGGGCGGAACTGGATCCGGAAAATTACCGCTACACGCCGGCCGGTCCGTATCTGGCGTTTGTGGCGCAGCTGGTCCGCAAGGCGGCGGCGTTGCCGCCGGGGAGCCGGATCCGGCGGGTGCTCCGGAATCCCGAAAGTGGTGAGCTCGAAATCGAGGTCGGGTAGGGGAGCTCCGCCGGGGTGGTTGCGGATCCGGCCCCGCGATGTTACGGGCAACAAAAAGGGGGCCCCGACTGGCGGCGCCCCCGATGGTGCAGAGCTGCTTACTTGCGGCGGATTCCGAGCTCGCTGGTCAGGGCCAGATACTTGTCGTGATCGACCCGGGCCAGATAGGCCAGCAGACTCTTGCGACGACTGACCATGGCCAGCAGTCCGCGCTGCGTGCTGAAGTCCTTGGGATTGGCCTGCAGATGGTTGGTCAGTTCCCGGATCTTGGTGCTGAGCACCGCGATCTGCACTTCCGGCGAGCCGGTGTCGCCCTCTTTGCGCGCGTACTTGGCGATGATCGAAGTCTTGGTAGCTTTGTCCATGTTGTCGTTTCCTTTTTCGGTTCGAGTCAGGCCGCCCGCGCCGTCGGCGGACCATCCGCGGCGCACCACCTGACCGTGGTTGAATCCAATACTATAACACCCGTCGGATTTTTTGCAACCCCCGGGGCCGCTTTTTTGTTGTAAAAACGGATGGAAACGGTATATTATGCCGAAAAGACGGATTTGAACCATGAACAAGGCTTGCTTCCTCGACCGCGACGGCGTGATCAACGTCGAGAAAAACTATCTGCACGACCCGGCGGAGGTGGAGCTGGAGTCCGGCATCGTCGAGGCGCTGGCACTGCTCCATGCCCACGGCTATCTGGCGCTGGTGGTGACCAATCAGGCCGGGGTGGCCAAAGGCATGTACGATGAGTCGGCGGTGGCGCGGGTCCATCAGCGGATCCGGGAGCTGCTGGCGGCCCGGGGGGTGGCGGTGGATGCGTTCTTCTACTGTCCCCATCACCCGGACTTCACCGGGCCCTGCAGCTGCCGGAAACCGGCGCCGGGCATGCTGCTGACGGCGGCGGCGCAATTCCAGGTGGATCCCGGCGCTTCGCTGATGATCGGGGACCGGACCAGCGATGTGCTCGCCGGGCTGGCCGCCGGCTGCCGCCGGGCCTATCTGGTGGCGACCGGGTACGGGCCGCAGGCTGAGTTGCCGGCTCTCCCCGGGGCCGAGCGGGCCGACCACGCCCTGGACGCGGTCAAACGGTTTCTGACCCTGACCGGGGAACTCCCCGCCGCGGAGGGCGGTTCCGGTTACTGAGGGCGCTGCCCGCAACCGGGCTGTGTGTCGTCGGGGGAACCCCCGGCGCGGTGGCAGCTGGCGGCCCGGGGGCAGTCGCCGCAGGCGTAGTTTTTCCGGCGCACCGTCCGGTAGACCGCCCAGACGAACAGCACCAGAAGCGCACCGCCGATCAGCCAGTTGATCATAGTTGGCTCCTTTTCCGCTCCGCCCGACTGCGGAGCGGCGGTTAAAAGACCTTGCTTTTGATGAACAGCACCTTGACCGGTCGGTCGGTCGGGTTGCGCAGACGATGGCGGCGCGAGGGCAGGATCCGGATGGTGTCCTCCGGCCCCAGCCGGAACTCCTCATGCTCGAAGATCATGCAGGCCTCGCCCTCGACGATGCAGGCGATCTCCTCTTCAAAGTGGCGGGAGAACTCGCGGTTGGTCTCGCCGTGGGGGGCCAGCGTCAGCAGCAGCAGTTCCACATTCGACTTCAGCGGTCCCGGTGTCAGGCTGTAGTAGACCGCCTCCGCCTCCTGCGGGTTGTGGAGCCGGATCTGCTCGCCTTTGCGCCGGATCAGCGCGGCGTTTTCCAGCTCGTCGGCGAACAGCACCGCCAGCGGAGTCTCCAAGGCAGCGGCCAGCCGCTCCAGCACCGACAAACTCGGATTGCCGATACCCCGTTCCAGTTCGCTCAGGAGCGCGGTGCTGATTCCGGAGAGTCGGGAAAATTGTTTCAGCGACAGACCGCGTTCCTGCCGGAAGGCGGCGATCCGGGCGCCGATGCGTGCATTCAACATAGAGCTTCCTCGAATTATGCAGACAGCGAACTATAGCATCGAAACCGGTTTTTTGCCAGGCGGAGACCCTGAAAAATTCACCGCCGCGGGGAATTGCACCTTGCTTTTCCGACCGGAGGTGCTATGGTAAATACGATTTGAAACCGGGAATGAGGTTCTCCCGCGGTCCCTGCCGGGACCGGAAACGCCGGATTGCGGCTGATGACTTCTGCTCGATGGGCGGAAGTCTTTTTTTTTGCGGAAACCGGAAAAGGAGGTGATGAAGTTGACGACACTGGCGTTGATCTTTCTGGTCGGCGGCGCGGCGGGGTGGCTGGCCGGACGGTTGCGGCTGCCCGGATTGCTGGGCATGTTGCTGGCCGGGTGGGCGCTCGGACCGCACGGCTGCCGCTGGCTGGCGCCGGAGGTGCTGGCTCACGCGGCGGAGTTGCGCCAGTTGGCGCTGGTGATCATTCTGGTCCGGGTCGGGCTGGCGCTCGAGCTCCGGGATCTGAAAAAAATCGGGTTGCCGGCTCTGCTGCTCGGGATTTTGCCCGGCGCGGCGGAGCTGGGCGGATGCGTGCTGCTGGCGCCGCCGCTGCTCGGAATTTCCCGGCTGGAAGGAGCGCTGATCGGGGCCATGCTGGGGGCGGTCAGTCTGGCGGTGCTGGCGCCGCGGTTGCTCCGGCTGCGGGAGGAGGGGGAAGCGCGGGTGTCGCCGCTGCTGCTGGCCGCCTCCTCGCTGGACAACGTGTTCGCTTTGAGCGTGTTTGGCGTGGTTTTGGGGGTGTTGCAGCATGGCGGCACGAGCTCCGTTGCGTGGTTCCGGCTGCCGCTGGCGCTGGTCGGCGGGGTGGCCGCGGGAGGCCTTTGCGGTCTGCTGGCGGGGTGGTTGCTGCGCCGGTTCCGGAGCGGGACGACCTCCGGAGTGTTGCTGGTGCTCAGCGTGGCGGTGCTGTTTCCGGAACTGGAACGGTGGGGGTTCTTCCCCGGTTCCGGACTGCTGGGGGTGGTGAGTGTCGGCGTAGTGCTCAAGCAGGTGGCGCCGGGAGTGGTGCGCAAGGTGGCGGACGGGTTCAACCAGCTCTGGCGCGCGGCGGAGATTCTGCTGTTCGTCCTGATCGGCGCCGCGCTCGATCCCGGAGTCATCGGCCGCTTCGGTCCGGTGCTGCTGTTGCTGCTCGGCGGGGCGCTGGGATTCCGGCTGGCGGGGACGCTGGTGGCGCTGGCCGGGGGCCGCCTGCCCCGTCCGTTGCAGCTCTATTGCCTGCTGGCGGAGCTGCCCAAGGCGACGGTGCAGGCGGCGGTCGGAGCGATTCCGCTGAGTCTGGGTCTGCCGTGCGGCGAGCTGGTGCTGGCGGCCGCCGTGTTGGCGACGTTGATCACCGCGCCGGTGGGTGCGCTGGCACTCGACCGCGGACGGCGGTTGCTGGGGGAGGAGGGAGGCTCCGGGTTTGATCGCGACCGGACTTGACGACCCGGGGCGAGGGGGGTATATTCTCCGGAATGGAATCCGGATCCGGAATTTCAAGAGAGGAGCAGGCCCCATGGGGCAACGGAACTTTTTCCGGTGGCGCCGGCTGATCTACCATCGGCCCGAAGATCCGCGGCTGTTTGTGTACAAGCAGCCGCGCTGGCTCGGGGTCACCTTGAATTTCGGGCACCCCCGGGCGGTTCCGGTCCTGATTCTGCTGCTGATCCCGGTGGCGGCAGTCTGGATCGGCCGGTGGGTTCCGGTGGCGGGGGCGGGCGTGCTGGTCGGAGGTTTGACCGGGGCGGTCTGGTTCAGTTTTTACCGGGCCCGACGGGAGGAGCGGTCGCTTCGGAGCGAGGTGGAGAGACGACAAAGCCAGAAACCAAACGGAGGAACATGAACAAGACAATCGGAGTGCTGGGGGCGATGTTGATCGCCGCGGGGGTGTCGGCCGGGGTGTTGCAGGAGACCTTGCCGCGCACCGGGGCCAAACTGGAGCGGGGAGAGCCCTACACCATTCTGGCGGTGGGCGATTCGGTGACGGTCACCGGGAACTATCA
This sequence comes from uncultured bacterium, assembly GCA_949297015.1. Taxonomy (GTDB): domain Bacteria; phylum Verrucomicrobiota; class Lentisphaeria; order Victivallales; family Victivallaceae; genus CASFRF01. The sequence continues at coordinate 23,965 of CASFRF010000072.1, read as the reverse complement.
GGAGTTTCTGGCCCGGCGGCTGAAGGAGTTCACCGGGAATGAGCAGATCAAGGCCGTCAAGAAGGGGCACGGCGGCTGTTCGGCCGACGCCACCAGCCGGAACTACGAAGTCGACGTCGCTCCGTTCAAACCCGATCTGCTGCTGATCATGTACGGATTGAACGATCAGATCTGCTTCGCCGAGCCGGAGACCTATCTGGCCAATTACCGCTATATCGCCGACCGGGCGGTCCGGGAGTTCGGCTGCGACGTGCTGTTTCTGCAGCCGACGCCGCACCCGGAGCTCAAGGACATCGAGCTTGATTCCGCCTTCCCCTGGCGGACCGGAATTTTTGCCGCGTATCTGGCCCGGGCGGAGCACGACTATCCGGTGATCCCGACCTTCTCCGCCTTCGGACATCAGCCGGCCCGCGATTTTCCGGAGTTGTTCCAGGCGCTGCACCGGCTCTATCCGGCGAGCGATCACATCCATCCCAACGTGGCCGGGCATGAGAAGCTGGCCGAGACGGTGATGAACTTCCTGACCCGGAAGGAGGAGCCCGCTCCGCTGGCCTTCGAGGGCCGTTTCCGCTGGCCGGCGGCGCTGGAGATCCGGGCGGTGAACCTCACTTCCGAGCCGCGTCAGGGGCGGCTGGTGGTGCTGCTGCCCGACCGGATGGAGGGCCGGGCCGAGCAGAACTACCAGCTGGCGCCCGGCGGCGCCACTACGCTGACCATCGAGCTGCCGGAGCTGAAGGAGCCGGCGGATCTGCTGCATCCGCCCTGGTCGTGGTATCTCAAGCGAGATCTGATGGCGGTGACGGCGATCGACTTCGGGGCGGACGGCGAGGCGCGGGTGACGCCGGTGCCGTGCCCGCGCGGCGGCGCCGATGCGCTGCCTCCGACTGCAGCCACGCTGCCGCCGCTGCGCGACGAATCGGGACGGATTCCGGTGATCCAGGGAACCCGTGCCCGCGAACTGGTGTATACGCGCTACGGCTCGGTGCTGCCGGGCGAAGCCCGGGTGGACGGCGAGCTCGGGGAGTGGCGGAATCAGGTCTGGAGTTCGCTGGGCTATGCGCATCAGGCGCGGAATCTCTCGGGTCCGGCCGATGCCCGCAAGTCGCTTGAGGAGAAGTGGATCGACTTCACCTTCCAGGCCGGGGAGCAGGGGCTTTATGTGGCCTTCCGGATCAAGGGAAGCGTCGACGGCGATTCCGCCACGCTCTACTTCGACCCGCGCTCGCCGGAGCTGTTCAACACCATCGGCCGTTACTTCTGGGTGGGAATCCGGTTCCTGCCCGAAGGCAAGATCGGCTTCAGCAGCGGCGAGACCGCCGATCGCAAAGCCCGGCTTGACGGCGCTTGGCGGCCGGTTCCGGGCGGGGCCGAGGCCGAGTTGTTCATCCCCTACGCTTGGTTCCGGCAGGAGCGGTTCCCGGAGTCGGGGGATCTGGGTTTTTCGCTGGTCTGGACTCACCAGGGCCCGACCGGCGAGAAGACCACGCTGAACTGGGCCGAAAGCGGTCACGCCTGGACGCCCCGGAACTACGGCGTCATCCGGTTGCAGAAAACGCCGGAGGCGGAAGCGTTGCCCTACCGGATCCGGTTCGAGTGACGGTTCCGGTGTTTTGAACGGACGGCGGGCGGAGGAGAGCATCCTCCGCCCGCCGGTTTTTTCAGCGAATCACCGCCGTTCCGAAGTACTCCGGATAACTGCGGGCTTCGCTCGGAATGTCGTCGACCATCTTGGCCTGAACCGCCGAGCGCGGGGTGAACAGATGGTTGCGCGAAATGGTCTGCAGGCCGCGCACACCGTTGCCGGAGAGCAGCACCTCCGCTTCAAAGGCGATCCGGTTGCCCGGTTTCCAGCCGTAATCCGGCAGGTACCGGCGGGGGACGGCGAACTCCAGCGTGTACCCGTCGGCGGTCGGCGTGAAGCGCGCCTCGGAGTCGGGCAGCAGCCCGGCGAAGTCGAACTTCCAGCGTCCCCCGGCCGAGGTGTAGTACTCGTAGGGTTGCCGGAGCTGGTCCGACTGGGCGATCAGCGCCGCGACCGCCGGTTTGCCCTGGAAGACGGTGGCCAGAATCCGGACGTCGGTGGCCGCCGGCTGCTTGCGTTCCCCCGGGAAGCCGAAGTAGAGCCCCACCGCGTCGCCGCGCTTGAAGATCAGCGCCGGATCATCCGCCCGATTGACGAACGGGTGCGGCGTTTTGACCTCGAACCGGGCGTAGATGCGGGTCGCGTCGTACCCCAGATAGACTTTGGCCAGCAGCTGGTCGTTGTTGTCGTACAAGTCGACCGGGCGGTCGCCCCAGTTCCCGGTTTGGAGGGGATCGGTCAGCGGCAGGAACTCCGGCTGGGCCGCCTCGCGGGGAGCGGGGAAGGGGTCGATCGCCCGGGTCAGCCGGAGTTTGCCGTGCCAGCGCTTCTCGCCCTTGATTTTGCCGTCGGGCCCGATGCCTTCAAGCCGGTAGACCATGCCGTGGGTGTTGGCCGTGTACAAGTAGGCCTCGTTACGGTCCGGGTCGTAGACCAACTGGCCGGAGAAGGTCTCGCCGCCGCCGATGTTGGTCGGACTCGGTTCCTCGCCGCGGTTGGCGTCGCCGAGCAGGGTCTGGACGAAGAACCCGTCGGTGGTGTAGAGCGTGAAGGGTGTCCACTCCGAGGCCAGCGCCACATAGTCGTTGCCCCACAGTCCGGCCTGGGTCCAGCTGTGGTACAGCTCGCCGGGCTTGAGGACGCCGGTCGCCTTGCGCCCGACCAGGAAGCGCGGCGTGCCGTCGGGCGCGAACGAGGCCAGCTTGACCGCGTTCGTACTCCCGGTGTGCCCGAGCCCGAAGCGGAGCTGACGGGTCCACTCCGGCTTGGCGTAGTCGAGATTGACGTTGTACCCGACATAGATGTTTCCGGAATCGTCCACGTCGATCCCCATGAAGCCGCCCCGGGCGCCATAGGCGACAACCTCCTGGAAGCCCGGAATCACTTCGTTCACGATCTTCTTCGCCGCGGGGAAATCCCAGTCGTAGACGCCGCGCTCGTCCACCGATTTGAAGGGGACCTGATAGATCGCGTTGTTCACCCCCAGCAAATAGAGGTCGCCGGTCCGGCGGTGGATGTAACTGCCGCAGAGGATGCCCCGCCCCCAGCGGTTGATCTTGGCGATCTCCTCGCCGGCCAGGGTGGTAAAGGTCTGAACCTCGTCGGGCGTCACCAGCCCGTCGCCGTTGAGGTCACGCCAGAAGTGGAGCGGGGACTCCTGACTCATTTCCGGATAGAGGTAGTTGACCGGGGTGAGTTTCTCCCCGTCGACGCGGATCAGGGTGATCGGATTCTCCTCCAGCCCCGGCGCGTGGATGTAGGTGTGTCCCTTGAGCCCCTTGAAGCTGCGCGGAACTTTGAAGCTGAACATCCAGTTCCGCAGTTCAAACGGCCACTCCTCGAACTGCCAGTAGGCGTCCACCCCGGCCGAGCTGCCGTCGCCCTTGAGCTGCGAGCGGATCAGCCCGCGGTCGCCGGCGGCGACGTAGACCTTCAGCGGATCTCCGGCCTCCGGCCAGGTCGCCGGCGTGTAGTTGACGTCGCCGAAACGCTCCTCCACCAGCGCTCCGGTCCGGGTGTCGTAGAGCTGAAAGACGTTGGGCAGCGAGGCCTGGGCCACCAGCAGTTTGCCGTCGGGCCCGAGGGCGATGCCCGCCGGGTTGCGCATCCGCGAGGGGTCGTACCTGCCGCTGATCACCCGTCCGCCGGGCGTGCCCAGATAACCCGTGAACTTGCCGTTGATGAACTTCGCCACCTGGTGGCTGGCCCGGTTGTCCGAGAGGTAGAGTTCATTTCCCCGCACCGCCAGATCCCAGGGCTGGCCCTGCAGCCAGCGCGGAATCGACGCGTAGTTCCGCGCCGGTTCCTCACCCCGGTCGAAGCGGACGATCTGGCTGCCGCCGCTGATGGCGTAGAGGTTGCCCGCCTCATCCAGCGTCACCCCCGCGGGATAGGCGCAGGGCAGTTCGCGCTTGAGCTTGCCGCTCTCCAGATCGTAGACCTTGATCACGCCCCGATAGTGGAAGGGGACGAAGAACTCGTCCTGCCCGACCGCGATCGAGTTGGCGGCGGGCATCGGCGTCACCCAGTCCAGCTGCACGGGCGGAGTCGGTCCCCAGTCGTCCAGCCGGAGGACCCGGTCGGCCGGGTCGAAGGGGGCGGTCAGGCCGGTTTTCGCGTCGTAGCGCGAGACCAGATTGTTCATCCAGCCGGAGACGACCAGCACATAGCGGTCGTTGGCGTCGATCGCCACATGGGGACCGTAGCCGCCGTTCATCACATACGGCGTGGTCCGCCACAGAATGTTGCCGGCCGGATCGGTTTTGACGATGGAGTTCCCTCCCTCGTTGCTGCCCCAGAGGTAGTAGCGGCCGTCGGCGGTGGCCGCCGCGCCGGTGGGCGGTCCGAAGTTGCCGCCCCAGTTGCCCTTGCCGTCGCTGGTCTCGTAGGGGATCTTCGCCGAGGTCCCGGCCGCGCCGGCCAGTACCGGAGTCAGCGGATCGTGCTTGTAGGCCCGGAACTCATACTCGCCGGGCGGCATCGGGTTGCCGCGCCAGTCGTGACCATCCCAGTACAGCGTGACCGGGCCGCGACGGTGAAATTCGCCGCCGGCGATCTCGCGGAGCACCCGGCCTTCGGCATCCACCACGTTGACCGAGAGCAGGCCGTCTTCGGGCATTTCCACCGTAAAACTGTCGAACTGAGGTTTTTCGACCAGCCCCGCCAGATACTCCTTGAGCGAGGGGCGCGGGTTCTGATAGTTCCCCTCCGGCAGGAAATGGATCTTGCCCCAGTTCTTGACCATCCACCAGTCATAACCGAAGTTGTTGGTCGGTCCGGTCCGCAGGGCTTCGATCCGCATGGTCATGCCCTGCGGCCAGAGCAAAGTCCAGAACGCGGTCATCGCCTGTCCGGGCCGGAACGGATTTTTGCCGTTTTCCACGCCGAGCAGCTGCCAGGGGATCCGGCACTCCAGGAAATAGCGGTCGGGATCCTTCGCCTCGCTGAACTTGAGTTCCGCCTCCGGGGGATCGACCAGCCCGGGAACCAGATTCCGGTACGGCGGACCGGTGACAATGGTCAGGTGCGGCGTACCGGTCACCGTCTCCTGCCACAGGGTGATGGTTTTGATCCGGCGGAACCGCGGATCGTCTTTCTGCGCGTCGGTGATTTCCAACGGCCAGGGGGCGTCGGGATCGACCACACAGCGGAACTCCACGTCGTGGCCGATCCAAGGGCGTTCCCCGGGTTTGTTGAGATTCCGCAGCGGGCCGCCGGAGGTCAGGATTTCACCCCCGAGGTAGAGCGCATCGTCGTCGTACATGACCATGAGTTCGCCGGAGAAACGATCGGCGTTGTCCGGCGAGACCGCAACCCATTCGCGCGCCGAACGGTCCCAGTCGTCCAGCTTGCCGTCGATGGTCACCGGCCCCGGAGTCGGAACGGCGTTCATCACGCCTTCCATCAAATCCAGCGCCGGAGCGGTGGTCGCCAGCAGGGCGCCGACGGTGACTCCGGTCAGCCACTTCCTCATCTTCATTGTCTGTTCCTTTCCCGTTGATTGGACTGTCGATTTGGCACACTCAGCTTCCCGGCGTCCGGGGTTGGTCAAAACGCACCCGCAGGGGAGGCGGGGAGGACCGCCCGGCCCGGAGGTCGTCGATGAAGCGCTGCGCATTCTCCAGCGTGCGCAGCAGATCGATCCCGATCAGGCGATCCGGCAGCCCGGACGGCGGAGGCTCCGGCAGGTGGGCCGCCGAAACCACCCGGACCGTCTCCCGGAATCCGCTTCCGGACAGCTCACGGAAGACCTCGGTCGCATGAGGCAGAAACCGCTCGTCGGCCAGCGCCAGCCCGTCGGGGCGCAGCCGGTTGTGTCCGGCGAAGAGCAGCCGCAGCACATTGCGGCTCTGCTCCGGAGCCTCGGGGTGAAACTCCAGCAGATAGCCCGGCGGACTGCTCATGCCGAGTTCGGCGATGACCCGGTACAGCTGCTGTTCGCGCGCGTCGTCATGTCCGGCGGCGCAGCGCAGCAGCGCCGGACGGCGGACTCCGGCTTCCGCCAGTGCCCGGAGCAGCTGGAACTCCAGCTCCGGATCCCCGGGCGGACGGCTGCAGGGCGCCACCTCCGGCGGACGCTCGAAGTCCGAGCTGAAAAAACCGGTGATCGGGATTCCCCGGAATTGCCACAGCGGACTCCGCTGCTCCGCCGGGGGCGCTCCTTCCAGAAAGAGCCCGGCGTACCCGTGCTGCTCGATCTCGCGGAGCAGCGCCAGATGGGCCGGGTCGTCGGGCTCCCGGTTGAGGTCGAAGTGGATCCGCCAGTCGCAGCCGCGCTGTTGCAGCAGTTCCGCTGCGGCGCAGAGCCCCCGGGGCTGCCAGTGGTCGCGGTCGGCCGGTCCCCGGAGCAGCAGCGCATAGCGCGTCAGGTGGGGCGGAGCCGGATGGACCCGGGTCCCGCGCCGCCGCTCAGCGAGCAGAAACCCCGCGTCCAGCAGCTCCCGGAACGCATCCTGCACGGTATGGCTGGCCGCCTCGAAGTGCTGTTCAAACCAGGGGCGGGGCGGGAGCTGCTCGCCGGGACGCCACTGCCCGGCGACGATTCCCGCGCGCAGAAACGAGACGATCCGCTCCCGTTTGACCGGTTCCCGACCCCGCATGTTGCTCACTCCTTCTGCCGTCTGACCTTGATTGCCGGAATGTAGCGGCCCGGACGTGGTTTGTCAAGCCCCGTTCTCAGCGGCGGTTGCGCGCGGAGATTTTCATCCACTCCTCGCAGGCGGCCCGGGCGGTGGCGGGATTGCAGCCGGGGCCGAGCTCGAACTGACAGAAGATGCCGCCGTCGGGGGTGTAGAGCTGTTCGGCCACCTGCCGCACCGCCCGGCGTCCCGCCTCGGGGTCGGCGCTGCACAGCACATGCTGGCGGTCGAGTTCCCCCCAGAAGGTGATCCGGCCCCGGAATTCGGAGAGTTTCGCAAGATCCATGCAGAAGAGCTGGGAGTTCACCGCCGAGACCCCGATCTCGATCAGGTCCGGGTAGATCTCGGTGATGCAGCCGTCGGAGTGCATGAACATGAATTTCCCGGCTTCGCGCCCGATCCGGCAGAATTCGCGGTACATCGGCTTGAACAGTTCGCGCCAGATCGGCGGCGGAATCTGCAGCGCCTTCTGCGTCCCCCAGTCATCCATGAAGGAGAGGGCGTCGACCTCGGTTTTCGCCCAGAATTCAAACTCCCGGCGGTAGAACTCAAAGATCCGGTTCAACAGCTCCTCCACGCCGGGTTCGCGCAGCATCACGTCCATCAGCGCGTTTTCGCTGCCGCGGAGGAACTGGTAGCGCTCCCAGATCCGGGGGCAGCAGCCGGTCAGCACAAAGCAGTCGGTGCTCCGGCAGAAGTCGTTGATCCGGGCGATGGCGGCGGCCTCCTCCTCCGGGCCGGGGATCAGTTCCCACGGCGGCTCCACCGTTCGCCAGTCGGCGAGGTCGCTCACCAGCGGCTTCTTGACTTCGCCGATCACTCCGCGCTGCAGGTTGACAAAGCAGCAGCCCCACTCGTCGGTGTATTCGCCGAGTTCATAGGGATTGCCACGCACCCGGCGCCCGACGCCGACTCCCGGCGCCCCCGCCAGATCCGAGGGGTAGTCCGCCAGCAGCGCGGCGGTCTCCTCCGGGTGGTGTTCGGTCATCCAGGGCAGGACCCACAGATTCACCGGGATGCGCTCCGGGCGGTCAAAGGTCAGCGTTCGACGAACGACTTCGCGCGGGGTCTGGGACATGGGGGGACTCCTCAGGTGGCGGCTCAGGAGTGGTTGTCTGCTCCCGAAGCCAGTTCAAAAACACAGGACGGGGCGAACAGATTGGGCCACAGATTGGCCAATCCCGAAAAATCGTGGACGATCGGCGTCTCGCGCAGGATCTCCAGCTGGAGCTTGGCGCAGAGTTCCCGGAAATCCTTGAGCGTCCCCAGGTGAATGTTCGGTGTGCTGTACCAGCTGTAGGGCATGCTGCCGGTGACCGGCATCCGCCCGTGCAGCAGCAGCTGAAGCCGACAGCTGAGGTGGCCGAAATTGAGAAAACTGATCACCGCCTTGCGGCCCACCCGGGCGATTTCGCGCAGCAGCAGGTCGGGGTTCCGGGTCTCCTGCAGGGTGTGACTCAGGACCACGCAGTCAAAACTGTCGTCGTCGGCGAAGGTCAGCGGCGCGTCGAGGTTGCCCTGAATGACCGGTACGCCGTGAGCGATACACTCGGCGATTTTGGACTGGGAAATCTCAATGCCCATGCCGCGGATTCCCTTGAGTTCGCGCAGATAGGCCAGAAAGGAGCCGTCGCCGCAGCCGAGGTCGAGCACCCGGGACCCCGGCTCCAGATGTTCGGCGATCACCGCCTGGTCCGGTCGGACCTGATAGCCGAAAAAGAGTTCATCCGGCACGGTGCACCTCCCGCAGCTGATTCCGCAGAAAGTCCCGGACCATGCCGCCGAGGGTTTCGATCTCCAGCAGAAAGGCGTCGTGGCCATAGCCCGAGGCGATTTCGCAGTAGGTCACCCGAAGCTTGTTCCGCAGCAGCGCCCGGACAATCGCCTCCGACTGCGCAGCCGGAAACAGCCAGTCGCTGGAGAACGACACCACCAGAAACTCCGCCTGCGCCGGACGGAAGGCCGCGGCCAGATTGCCGTCGGCCCGCGCCGCCAGATCGAAGTAGTCCATCGCCCGGGTGATGTAAAAGTAGCTGTCGGCGTCGAACCGCTCGACGAACCGCCGCCCCTGATACTCCAGATAGCTCTCGACCGCGAAATCGCGCTGAAAGGCGAACGAGTAGTGCTCGCTCTCCTGCAGCTCCCGTCCGAACTTGTTCTTCATCGATTCGTCCGACAGATAGGTGATGTGCGCCAGCATCCGGGCGGTGGCCAGCCCCTGATTCGGCGCGGACTCCTCGTAGTCGCCGCCGGCCCAGTGCGGGTCGTTCTTGATCGCTTCGCGCCCGACCCAGTCGAAGGCGATGCTCTGCGGCGAAAGCTGACTGGTGGTCGCAATCGGCACCGCGCTGCGGACGCATTCCGGATAGGTGATGGCCCACTCCAGCGCCTGCATGCCGCCCATCGAACCGCCGATCACCGCCAGCCAGCGGTCGATCTTCAGATGCTCCATCAGCCGTTTCTGAGCCCGGACCATGTCGCGGATGGTGATCACCGGGAAGGTCAGATTGTAACGTTTTCCGGTCTGCGGATTGATCGACCGCGGTCCGGTCGAACCGGAACACCCCCCCAGCACGTTGGAACAGACCACGAAGTACTTCTCCGTATCGATCGGTCGCCCGGGACCGACCATCTCGTCCCACCAGCCGGGTTTGCGGTCCTGCATGGTGTGATAGTCGGCCACATGGGCGTCGCCGGAGAGCGCATGCAGCACCAGCACGGCGTTGGTGCGCGAAGCATCCAGCCGACCGTAGGTCTCGTAACGCAGATTCACGCCGTAAAGCTTGCGTCCGCAGTCGAGTTCCAGTGCCGACTCCTCGCCGTCCCCGAAGTAAAAGTCACGGGGCTCAACCAGCCTTTTTTCCGAACTGTTCATCCGAATACTTTACACGTCTTGATCCGCTTTTTCAAGCGCGTATTCGCGCAACCGGCGATGCAGCGTCCGGCGGCTGATCCCCAGAATCTCCGCCGCCCGGGTTTTGTTGTTGCCGCATTCGCGCAGCGCCTGTTCGATCTCCGCCCGTTCCAGATCCACGATCCGCCGCACCGGCTCGACCGGCGCGGGCAGCGCCCGTCGGGGCGCCGCCGCCGGCAACGGGGCGGGGGTGGCCGGTTTCGGCGTCGTGGCCGGATCGCGCCGGATTTCCGGCGGCAGCTCCTCCACCCCCAGGTGCGGCGTGCGGCTGAGCACGACCATGCGCTCCATGCAGTTCTTGAGCTCGCGGATGTTGCCCGGCCAGGCGTAGGCCAGAAGTTTCCGGCGCGCTTCCACCGAGAGTTCCGGCAGCGGCCGGTTGTTCTCCTCGGCCGCCTCCCGCAGAAAGCGGTCGATCAGGATCGCCGTGTCCTCCGGGCGCTCGCGCAGCGGCGGCAGCTCCAGATTCACCACATTGAGCCGGTAGAAGAGGTCTTCGCGGAAGGTCCCTTCGCGCACCATGGCGGCCAGATCGCGGTTGGTCGCCGCCACCAGCCGCGCGTTGATGGTCAGCGATTCGACGCCGCCGACCCGCTCAAAGGTCCGGGTTTCCAGCACCCGCAGCAGCTTGACCTGGGTGGTCGGATCGATCTCTCCGATTTCGTCCAGAAACAGCGTCCCGTTTTCGGCCAGTTCAAAGCGTCCCTTGCGCCGTTCGGTGGCGCCGGTGAAGGCGCCCTTTTCGTGACCGAACAGCTCACTTTCCAGCAAATTGGCGGGGAGCGCCGCGCAGTGCACCGGCACAAAGAGCCCGGTGCGTCCGCTCCAGTCGTGCAAAGCCCGGGCCGCCACCTCCTTGCCGGTTCCGCTCTCGCCGGTCAGCAGCACGGTGGCCCGGCCGGGGGCGACGGTGCGGATCAGCTCCAGAATTTCGCGCATCTGCGGCGAGGCGGCGACGATGCCGGACTCCGGATCCCGCGTTTCAGGGTGGTTCGCCCGGCGGGTGGCCAGCGCCTTTTCGATCACCGCTTCGAGCTGTTCGAGCTTGACCGGCTTGGTGACGAAGTCGAAGGCCCCCTCCTTGACCGCCTGCACCGCGTTTTCAATGGACCCGTAGGCCGAGAACAGAATGCACAGCGGTGGATCGGCCTTGCTGCGCGCCGCCTCCAGCACGCTCATGCCGTCGGCGCCGGGCATGCGCAGATCGGTCAACACCAGATCGCAGTCGTGGTGCTTCAGGTATTCGATGGCGGCTGCGCCGTCGTCGGCGGTGTGCAGCTCGTAACGGCGGCGCAGGAAGCGGACCAGCGCCTCGCGGGTGCTGCGTTCATCGTCTACGATCAACAGCCTGGCTGCGGGTTCCGTCACTTCACAGCTCCGCTCCGGTCGCCGGATCGACCAGTCTGAAGGTTTCGCAGTGCAGCGCCGGATCGGCCCGGAAGGAGAGGGTGTTCCGGTACTTCTCCTCGAGCTCGCGCAGGTGGTCGGAGTCCTCATTCTTGAGCCGGGCCAGCACCTCGGGGTGCATGATCACCCGGATGGCGACGTTGCGGTACTTCTTGTTCTTCAGCACCGTGTTGAGTTTCCGCTGGATCTCCACGCTCATGGTCAGCGCCGACTTGACCCGGCCCGAGCCGCCGCAGTAGGGGCAGGGGTTGTAGACGGTGTCGAGCACGCTTTCGTGTTCGCGCTGGCGGGTCATCTCCATCAGCCCGAGCTTGCTGATCGGGGTGACCTTGGTTTTGGCCCGGTCACTTTTGACCTGCTTTTTCATGTGCTTGAACACCTCGTCGCGGTCGCGCGCGCTCTTCATGTCGATGAAGTCGAGCACCACCAGGCCGCCGACGTTGCGCAGCCGCAGCTGCCGGGCGATCTCCTCGGCCGCCTCCAGATTGGTCTGAAGGATGAATTCCGGCTGTTCGGTGGTCTTGCGGCCGCGTCCGGAGTTGACGTCAATGGCGATCAGCGCTTCGGTCTCATCGATGCAGATGTGGCCGCCGCCAGGCAGCCGCACCACCCGGTTGTAGACCGTGTCGAGCTGCGAGTGGATCTTGAAGTGGTCGAAGATCGGCTCGGCTCCCCCGTAGAGCGAGACCTTGCGGGCCATGCGCAACCCGCCGAAGCGCTTGAGCATGTCGTGAATCTTCTTGTAGGCCGCCGGATCGTCAACCTCGATGCCGTCGATCTCCTCGGTCATGAAGTCGCGCACGGTGCGCTCCAGCAGCGTCGGCTCGGAGTAGACCAGCAGCGGCGCGTGACGGCTGTCGATCGCGCTTTCGGCCTGATGCCAGTAGTCCAGCAGCAGCGAGAGGTCGCGTTTGAAAAAGACGCTCTTGCGCCCTTCGCCCACGGTCCGGCAGATCAAGCCCATGCCTTCGGGCAGCTCCAGTTCGGCCATGATCTTGCGCAGCCGGGTCCGCTCCTGTCCATCCTCGATTTTGGTGGAGAGCCCGATGTGGTCGGCGTAGGGCATCAGCACCAGAAAGCGCCCGGGAATCGAAATGTCGGTGGTGACTCGCGCGCCCTTGGTGCCCAGCGGCGACTTGACCACCTGCACCAGAATCTCCATGCCCGGCTTGAAAAACTCCGGGATGGTGTTCACGGTCAGTTTCTTCTTCCGCAGCGAGGCCGCCTGACTGTGGATCTCCGCGGCCCGGGCCGATTGGGCGGCGTTGCGCTTGCTGCGCCGGGTGGTGAGCTGTTCGCCGTTGTGCTCCTCTTTTTCGGCCTCTTCGGCCCGGCGCTCGAGCAGGTCCTCGCCGCCGGGAATCATGTCGTGATAGTGCAGAAAGGCGTTCTTCTCCGCCCCGATGTCGATAAAGGCCGCCTGCAGCGACGGCTCCAGATTCACAATCCGCCCGAGGTAGATCGAGCCGACCTTGGGCGAGTCGTCAAAGCGCTCGATCTCATACTCTTCAAGCCGGTTGTTGCTCAACAGGGCGAAGCGGGTCTCCAGCTTCTCGCAGTTGAGCACGATTTTTTTCACGTTGGCTGTCTCCATAATCCAAAATCTGTCTTTCCTGAGTTCGACGGCGGCCGTTCCGCTCCGGCAATGGCGACGGGTTGCCCGGTTCGGAGCGTTCACGCCTCCGTCGTTCCGGGTTCCGACCGGGGGGCGCGGAACCCGTTGCTTCTTTCCTGGTTGTCGCCGTCGCCCGCAAGCCGGGCCGCATTCCCCCGTTCAGCTGATGGACGGCTCCTCGACAATGATCTCCGGCCGGGCCCGGAGTCCGTTTAAAAATGCGATGCTGCTCATCTCCCGCTTCCCCGGCGGTGCCACGCTCAGAATCTCCAGCGCCTGCTCGCCGCACCCGATCACCCAGCCGCCCTTGTCGCAGCGCAAAGCGGCTCCGGGCTCCCCCCGGAGCTCCGGCCGCACCCGGGCCGAGAGCAGCTGCAGAACCACGTTCCGCTCCCCGGTCCGGAGCTCAAAACTGCTGCCCGGCCAGGGGTGGAAGGCCCGGGTCATCGCCTCGATGGCCGCGGCCGGCCGGCGCCAGTCGATCCGGCCGTCGCTCTTCCGGATCTTGGTGCAGACGCTGACCCCGGTGGCCGGCTGCGGCTGCGCCCGGCATTCGCCCCGGGCGATCGCCAGCAGCGTCTCGACCGCGTGGTGCGCGGCCAGTTCGCCGAGCTTGCGTTCCAGTTCGTCGGCCCGCTCGGTCCCGGTGAGCGGGAAGTGGAACAGCCGGTAAATGCCGCCGGTGTCGAGCCCCTTTTCCATGGCCATGTAGGCGATCCCGGTTTCGGCATCGCGGTGGTAGAGCGCCGTGGCGATCGGCGACGCTCCGCGGTATTTCGGAAGCAGCGAGGCGTGAATGTTCACGCACCCCCGGCGCGGCAGCGCCAGCAGCGGCTCCTTCAGAATCTGACCGAAGGAGACCACCAGCAGCAGATCCGGCTCCAGCGCCTCCAGATAGGCCAGCACCTCCGGGGCGTTGACGTTGGAGAACTTATCCACCGCGCACCCCATCGCCGCCGCCGCTTCGGCGAACGGCGTCGGACTCAGGAGCCGTTTCCGCCCCGCGGGGCGGTCCAGCTGCGAACCGAGCCCGACCAGCTCCAGCTCCGGCGCCGCCAGCAGCGTCTGGAGAATCGGAATGGTGATCGCTCCCGATCCCAGAAAATAGATTTTCGGTTTTTTCCCGGCCAAGATCTTCGCGCTTCCTTGTATAAATAGTCCGCAAGTGTTAAAATATACCTCTGATTCCCCGAAAAAACAATCTGAGGCCTGAAAAAAGTGGAAATCTTTACCCCCTGCGCCATCGCTCTGGGTGGAAATCTGGGCGATTCGCGCGCGCTCTTCGCCGCCGCCGTCGCGCAGCTGCGACAGGCCGGTCTGCGCCGGGCCCGGCAGAGCAGCCTGCTCCGCAATCCGGCGGTCGCCTGCCCCCCCGGAACGCCCGACTTCGTCAACGCTGTGGTGGTCGGCGAGTGGCCCGGCACTCCGGAGCAGCTGCTGGCCCACCTCCAGCGTCTGGAGGTGGCCGCCGGACGGCCGCGGGAGCACGGGTTTCACCAGTCGCGCACCCTCGATCTGGATCTGATCCTGTTCGGGATGGAGCGGCGCTCAACCCCGGAGCTGACGCTGCCCCATCCCCGCGCCCGGCAGCGGCGCTTCGTCCTCGAACCGCTGGCGGAACTGGTCCCCGACTGGCGCTTCCCGGAGGGCGACACGGTGCGCGAGGCGCTGGCGCGTCTGCGCGCTCAGGCGCCCGCCGAATCCTGATCCCGGAGCAGTTGATCCGCCAGCTCGCGCACCACGGTGCGGAAATTGAGCTCCGCCATCGGCAGCACCACCGCCTCCGGATGCTGATGCCGGAACCAGGTGCGCTGCCGCCGGGCGAACTGGGCGGTGGCGGTGATGATCCGCTCCTCCAGTTCGGGCCGGGAGAATTTTCCGGCGAGAAAGTCGCCGATCAGCCGGTAGCCGAGCGCCTGATGCGCGGTCGGCGTGGTGAGCAACCCGGCGGCGATGGCGGTCCGGGCCTCTTCAATCCAGCCCGCGGCCAGCATCCGGCGGGTTCGCTCGGCGATGCGGCGCCGCAGCTGCTCCGGCGGCCAGTCCAGCAGCCAGACCCGGACCGGGAAGCGCAACGCGCGGGGACCCTGCTGCAACGTGAGCAGGGAGTGACCGGTGAGCAGTCTCACCTCCAGCAGCCGCAGCAGCCGGCGGCGGCAGTTGCCCGCCCGGGCCAGTCCCCCGGGGTCGAGCTCCGCCAGGCGCGCCCGGAGCCGGGGCAGATCCTCCGGCCGGGCATACTCCGTTTCCAGTTGCCGCCGGAGCGTTTCATCCCCCGGCAGCTCATCGAGTCCGCGCAGCAGCGCCTTGAGATAAAAGCCGGTGCCGCCGCAGAGAATGGGAATCCGACCGCGCCGTTCGATGTCGAGCCGGGCGGCGTCGGCCAGCGTCAGAAAGCGGTAGATGTCCCCCTTTTCCGAAAGGTCGTAGACGTCGAGCAGATGGTGCGGAACCCGTTGTTGCTCCGCCGCGGTCGGCTTGGCGCAACCGAGATCGAGCCCGCGGTAGAGCTGCATCGAATCGACCGAGACGATCTCCCCGCCCACCCGTTCGGCCAGCGCCAGCGCCAGCGCACTTTTGCCCGAAGCGGTCGGGCCGGCCACCGCGCCGGTTATGGTCATGAACGTGGTTTCCCCCGGTAACGCATGGGGACATGAGCTTTGAGCTCCTCAAAGCCCAGCTCCTCGTAGAAATGCCGGGTTCCCGGCGCTCCTACCAGCCCGATCCAGTCGACGCCCCGGCTTTCGAGTTCGCGCACCAGCAGCCGCACCAGTTCGCCGCCGAGGCCCCGGCGGCGGTGGTCGGGCGCGACCACCACGTCCTGAATGTAGGCATCGCTGACCCCGTCGGAGAGCGCCCGGGCCAGCCCCACGAGCTCGCCCCCGGCGGTAAAGGCCCCCGCCACCAGGAAGGAGTTCTTCAACATCGGCGGGACAAAGTCTCCGGCGGTCTCCGGCTCCACCCAGCCCGCACCGGTGTAGAGCTCCAGCACCCGGGTCGGATCGGCGGCGTCGAGCAGCCGGAAACTATACGCAGAGCGCATAGTAGCGAACCACGATGTACAGCGAGGCCAGCGCCATGCTGCCCAGCGTCACCGGCAACCCGTATTTCAGGAAGAGCCCGAAGGTGACCCGCTGCCCCGCCTTTTCCGCCAGTCCGGCGGTGACCAGGTTGGCCGCAGCCCCCACCAGCGTGCCGTTGCCGCCCAGACAGACCGCCAGCGCCAGCCCCCACCACAGCAGATGCTGGTTGGGTACGCTGTTGGCAAACGAGGGGGTGTTGGCCATGAAGGCCGCCACAATCGAACTCATGGCGGCGATGTAGGAGACGTTGTTCATCACCGCCGCGGCCAGCGCGCTGATCCACATCACCAGCAGCACCACCAGCAGCACCGGCCAGTCGGAGGTCAGCGCCAGGAAGCTGCCGAGTTTGGCCATCAGCCCGCACTTCTCCGCCCCAGCCACCAGAATGAACAGCGCCATGAAGAAGAACAGCGTGCTCCATTCGACCTTTTCCAGCGCGTGATCGACATCCACCTTGCAGACCACCAGCGCCAGCGCCGCGCCGCTCATGGCCACCACGCTGGGCTGCAGCCCGACCGCGCCGTGGAGCAGAAATCCGATCAACGTCAGCAGCATCACGGCGCCACCGCGCCGCAGATTGCTCCGGTCGGTGATCGCGGCCGATTCGTCCAGTTCCATCACCCGCGCCCGCTGTTCGACGGTCACATGCATCCGTTTGGAGTAGTAGACCGCCAGAATCAGGCAGTAGATAATCAAAATCGCCAGCACCACCGGCGCCAGATTGATCAGAAAGGCCATGAAGTCGAGATTGGCCGCCGAGCCGATGATCAGGTTCGGCGGGTCGCCGATCAGCGTGGCCGTACCGCCGATGTTGGAGGCCATGGTCTCGGCCAGCAGAAACGGCAATACCGGCACCGAAAGTTCGGCGGCCACCACCAGCGTCACCGGCGCGACCAGCAGAATGGTGGTCACATTGTCGAGGAAGGCCGAGAGCGTGGCGGTAGCGAAGACCAGCAGCACCAGGGTCCGCACCGGCGAGCCCTTGGCGATCTTGGCGCAGCGGATCGCGACGTACTGGAACAGTCCGGTTCCGCTGAGAATGTTGACCAGAATCATCATCCCCGCCAGCGTGAACACCACGTCGAAGTTCGAGTAGCGGCTGAACATGTCCAGCGTATCGTATTTGTCGGCCTGCTGGAGCCGTGCCGCACTCCGCCGGTGTACAGCCCCGTGCTCGCGTTGCAACTTCCGGAATTCCGGCGTGTTCAGCAGCGGGAAGCTGCTCGCCGGCGCCGGTTTCAAATCGGCCCCCGGCGCCTTCAGCTCGGCGGCCGGAGCCGTCTCCGCCGCCGGCGGCACTGTGGTGTCGACCACCTCGCCGGCTTCGGCCAGCTCGGCTGCCAGCAGCTCCAGACCATCGTCGTGCGCACTGTGTGAGGGCCCGGGCAGGACCACAATCATCATCAACGCCGCCCCCAGCAGCGCCGCCGTCGTTTTGTGCACCTTCTCCGAGGCGATCAGGAGATAGGTGGCCACAAACACCACCGTTCCAAACCAGAAAATCATAACCTGTCACTCAACTGTTTCACCGTCCGTTGCCCGGAACGGAAGTTACCTCTGCCAATACCTGCTCCCGGCGGGATCCCGTCGAGGATGTTCCGGACTCAGCCGCGGAGCACCTTCTCAATAATGTTCTGAATCGACAATTCTCCCAACAGTTTCTGTTCTGAATCGACTACGAAAATGGTCGAAATCTTATCCCGGACCAGCGGCACCGTGAACTGAATCAACGGCATATCCGCCGGAATGGCCAGCGTCGGCGGCCGCATGAAGTCCCGTACCGTGTGCGAGGTCTCCTCCCGGAAAATCCGGTCGAACGGCTCAAAACTGGTCAGAAAATTGAGATTCTCCATCATGAAGATGTACTCCGGAATGAAGCGGCGGATCACTTCCCGGGCCGCGATCTCCCCGAGTAGCTGCCCCTGGTCGTCCAATACCGGCAGAATCCGGCGCTTCTCGCGGGAAAAGAGATCCAGCGCCACCGAAAGCGCATCCTGTGGCCTCACCCCGTCCTGCCGGGGGGTCATCAGATCCTCGGCGGTGATGGTCTTGCGCACTTCGAGATCCGCCGCGCGCAGAATTTCCAGCACCTCTGCCGGACTTCCCGCCGCAATCAGCTTCTCCCGGTTCCCCGCTTTGCCCAGGTAGCGCACAAAGGCGGAGAGCGCCTTCAAATACAGATCACTGGTGTTCTCGGAGATCAGCGAGAGCACCACCAGCTGACAGGGCGTGGCATCCGACTCCTTGATCCGCAGCGGTTTTTCCAGCACCCCGATCAGGATGTGCAGATCATTGAACTCCGGCAGCCGCAGGTGCGGCAGCGCCGCCCCCTCGTAGGGCAGGCAGAGCGAATCCTCCCGTTCGATCAGCCCGTCCACCACCTTGCGCACCGGCAGCTCCGGCAGCTCGGAGGTGGCCCGGCGCAGCATTTCGCCGTAGATATCCCGCCGCTCCTGTCCGCGCAGACCGGTGAAGATCAGATTTTCATTCAGAATGGAGGCCAGTTTCATAATGCGTCTCCCAAAGCTAAGCGCCCACCCCGCCGTTCCGCCGGGAACGGCGGGATCGCCGCAATTACATGCGTTCCACCACCGCCCGGGCAAAGCCCGAACAGCTGACCTCGGTCGCACCCCGGGTCAGCCGGGCGAAGTCGTAGGTGACCACCCCGTCGGCGATCGCCCGTTCGATTCCCCGGATCACCAGATCGGCCGCCTCGTCCCAGCCCAGATGGCGCAGCAGCATCTCGCCGGAGAGCGCCAGCGAGCTCGGATTGACCTTGTCCAGCCCGGCGTATTTCGGCGCGGTCCCGTGCGTCGCTTCAAAGACCGCGTGACCGGTGACGTAGTTGATGTTCGCCCCCGGCGCAATGCCGATCCCGCCGACGCAAGCGGCGAGCGCATCCGAAACGTAGTCGCCGTTCAAATTCAGCGTGGCGATCACATCGTACTCGTCCGGCCGGGTCAGAATCTGCTGCAGAAACGCGTCGCAGATGCAGTCCTTGACCAGAATTTTTCCGGCCGGAGCCTGCCAGTTGCAGTCGGGCGCCGGAATCGCGCAGTCGGCGAATTCTCGCCGGACCAAGTCGTACCCCCAGTTCTTGAAGCCGCCTTCGGTGAACTTCATGATGTTCCCCTTGTGCACCAGCGTCACGTTGCGCCGGTGATTCCGGATCGCATACTGCAGCGCCGCCCGGACCAGCCGCTCGGTCCCTTCGATCGACACCGGCTTGACCCCGATGCTGCAAGTTTCCGGGAATCGGATCTTATTCACCTTCATGGTGTTACGCAGGAAATCGACCACCTGCTTGACCTCCGGGGTCCCGGCGTTCCACTCGATTCCGGCGTAGATGTCCTCGGTATTCTCGCGGAAGACCACCATATCGGTCTTCTCCGGCTCCTTGACCGGGGAGGGCACCCCCGGGAAGTAACGTACCGGACGCAGACAGACGTAGAGATCGAGCAACTGACGAAGCGCCACGTTCAGCGACCGGATGCCGCCGCCGACCGGCGTGGTTAGCGGCCCCTTGATCGCCACCAGATATTCGCGGATCGCCTCCACCGTCTCGTCGGGCAGCCAGGTGTTCGGCCCGTAGACGGCGTTGGCCTTCTCGCCGGCGTAGACCTCCATCCAGGCGATTTCCCGCTTTCCGGCGTAGGCTTTTTTCACCGCCGAATCCCAGATGTGACGGCTGGCCCGGTAGATGTCCGGCCCGATGCCGTCCCCTTCGATCGCCGCCACGATCGGGCGATCGGATACTTCAAGTTTCCCTTCTCGCCCGACGATGATGCGATCTCCCGCGGGCACCTGAATATGTTGAAAAGCAGCCATGGGCCTCCTCCTTTGTCCGGTTGCGGACCGGTTCTGACACCGGTCCCGGTCCGGGGTTACTTCTTCTGATACTCCTGCAGCGACTTCGGCGCGGGCATGCCCTGCGCCGCCGCCTTGATCCCACTGACCGTGGCCACCGCCGCGGCGATGGTCGTGACGTAGGGAACCTTGTACTGAATCGCCATGGTCCGGATGAAGCTGTCGTCGATCTTGCTCATCCGGCCGATCGGCGTATTGACGATCAGCTGCACCGAGCGGTTTTTGATCAGGTCGCCGATGTTGGGCCGGCCCTCATTGAGCTTTTTGACCTGTTCCACCTGGATGTCATGACTCCGGAGGAAGCGCGCGGTTCCCTCCGTGGCCAGCAGCTTGAAGCCGAGTCCGGCCAGTTCCCGGGCCACCGGCAGCAGCGCGTCGCGATCCCGCTCGATCACCGACAGCAGCGCACTCCCGCTCTGCGGCAGCGTCGAACCCGCCGCCTTCTGCGCCTTGTAGTAGGCCAGCCCGAAGGTGTCGGCCAGACCCATCACCTCGCCGGTGGCGCGCATCTCCGGCCCCAGCACCGGGTCGACCTCGGGGAACATGTTGAAGGGGAAGACCGCCTCCTTGACCCCGATGTAGCTGTGATCCTTCTTGATCAGCAACTCCTTGAATTCGGAGAGCTGATGCCCCAGCATCATATAGGTGGCGATCCGGGCCAGCGGTACGCCGGTCACCTTGGCCACCAGCGGCACCGTACGCGAGGCGCGGGGATTCGCTTCGATGATGTAGACCTCGTCATCGCAGACCGCGAACTGCACGTTCAGAATGCCGATCACCTTGAAGTCGCGGGCGATCCGCGAGGCGTACTCCTCGATGGTGTCCAGATGCTTCTGCGGCAGCGAAACCGGCGGAATCGAACAGGCCGAGTCGCCGGAGTGGATCCCCGCCAGCTCGATGTGCTCCATCACCGAGGCCACAAAGGTGTCGTGACCGTCGGAGATCGCGTCCACTTCGGATTCGATGGCGTTCCCCAGGAAGCGGTCGATCAGCATCGGATACTCCGGGCTGACCTGAATCGCCTCGACCGCGTAGTTGGCCAGCGTCGCCTCGTCGTAGATCACCGCCATGCCGCGGCCGCCGAGCACGAAGGAGGGCCGCACCATCACCGGATAGCCGATCCGCCGACCGAGCGCCACCGCCTCCTCCAGCGAGCGGGCGGTGCCGCTCTCCGGCTGCGGAATGCCCAGCGCGATCATTCGCTCGCGGAAGTACTCCCGGTCCTCGGCCAGCCGGATGCCCTCCGGCTGGGTGCCGATGATCCGAACGCCGTTGTCCTTGAGCTCCTGGGCGATGTTCAGCGGGGTCTGGCCGCCGAACTGTACGATCACGCCCTCGGGCTGCTCCTTCTCGTAGATGCTCAACACATCTTCGACGGTCAGCGGCTCGAAGTAGAGCTTGTCGCTGGTGTCGTAGTCGGTGGAGACCGTCTCCGGATTGCAGTTGACCAGTACCGATTCGTAACCCGCCTCGCGCAGGGTGAAGGCCGCGTGGACGCAGGTGTAGTCGAATTCGATGCCCTGGCCGATCCGGTTGGGGCCGCCGCCCAGCACCATGATCTTGCGGTTGGCGGAGACCGGAACCTCATCCGGCGCGCCGGTGTAGGTCGAGTAGTAGTAGTCGGCGTTCTCCACGCCTGAAACCGGAACCCGGCAGAAGCTGGCGGTGATCCCGAGCTTGAGCCGCCGGGAGCGGATCTCCTTTTCGGCCACGTTGAAGAGCTTGGCCAGATATTTGTCGGAGAATCCGAACTCCTTGGCCTGCCGCAGCAGTTCGTCGGGCAGCGACATGAAGTTGCATTTGGCCAGCTCCAGCTCGAAGTCGGCCAGCTCCTTCAGCTCCTCAAGGAAGTAGCGCGTGACGCTGGTCAGCGCCCGGGCCTCGTCCACGGTGAGCCCCTTCTTCATCGCCTCGTAAAGCAGGAAGTAGCGCTCGCTGGAGGGGTGCACCAGCTGCGCTTTGAGTTCCTCCAGCGACAGCTTCTCGAACTTTTTGACCTGCCCCAGACCCGAACGCCCGATCTCCAGCGACCGGATCGCCTTCTGGAAGGCCTCCTTGAAGGTCTTGCCGATGCTCATCACCTCGCCGACCGCCTTCATCTGGGTGCCGAGCAGGTCGCGGGCCTGCGGGAACTTCTCAAAGGCCCAGCGGGCGAACTTGACTACCACGTAATCCCCGGAGGGAGTGTATTTTTCCAGCGAGCCGTCGCGCCAGTAGGGGATTTCGTCCAGAGTGACGCCGGTGGCCAGCTTGGTCGAGACCCGCGCGATCGGGAACCCGGTCGCCTTGGAGGCCAGCGCCGAGGAGCGGCTGGTCCGCGGATTGATTTCGATGACGATGATCCGCCCGTCCTCGCGGTTGTGGGCGAACTGCACGTTGGTGCCGCCGGTGACGCCGATGGCGTCGACGATGGCGTAGCTGTACTCCTGCAGCTTCCGCTGGACCTCCGGCGGCACGGTCAGCATCGGTGCCACGCAGAAGCTGTCGCCGGTGTGCACGCCCATGGGATCGACGTTCTCGATGAAGCAGACGGTGATTTTCTGACCCTTTTGGTCGCGCACCACTTCGAGTTCCAGCTCCTCCCAGCCCAGCACGCACTCCTCGACCAGCACCTGACCGATCAGACTGGCGGCCAGCCCGCGCGTGACCACTTCCCGCAGCTCCTCGACGTTGTAGACGATGCCGCCGCCGGTGCCGCCCATGGTGTAGGCCGGGCGGAGCACCACCGGATAACCGAGCTCCTCAGCGATCTTTTCGGCCTCCTCCACCGAGTAGCAGGGCTCGGACTTGGCCACCGGCACGCCGATCCGGGCCATGGTCTTCTTGAATTCGATGCGGTCCTCGCCGCGCTTGATCGCGTCCAGATCCACGCCGATCACCCGGACGCCGTAGCGCTCGAGCACGCCGGCCTCCTGCAGCGCCGCGGCCAGGTTCAGCGCGGTCTGACCGCCCAGGTTCGGGAGCAGCGCGTCGGGCCGTTCCTTGGCGATGATCTTTTCGATGCTGTCCACCGTCAGCGGTTCGATGTAGGTGTGGTCGGCGGTGGAGGGGTCGGTCATGATGGTGGCCGGGTTGGAGTTGGCCAGCACAATTTCGTAGCCTTCCTCCCGGAGCGCACGGCAGGCCTGCGTTCCGGAGTAGTCGAATTCGCAGGCCTGACCGATGATGATGGGTCCTGAACCGATGATCAGGATTTTGCTGATGTCTGTCCGTTTGGGCATGATTGACCTCGCCGCCTTTCTATTTTTGCCAATAAATCCGGTTTGTGCGCGTTTCGAGGTCGCGGTGGAGAATATCGCCGCAACCGGGTTATACTATAACCCCGGAAGCGGCCAAAGTCAAGTTGCCGCACGGTGAAAATGCGCGGCGCCGCGGTCAGTTTCCGGAGCGTCCCGCCGCCTCCTGACTGAGCTTGAGCAGCCGTCGGCGCTGGGCTTCCAGCTGATCGCTCATCAGACTCAGGGAGTACTCCTTGTGGAGCTCCTCCAGCGGCTTCAGCCGCTGGGTGAGGGCTTCGCTTTCCGTATTCAGCTGCCGGAGGGTTCCGGCCTGGACGACCAGTGTGTTGTTCTGGCGCGCCATGTCCGACTCCAGCTTGGCCAGCCGCTCCTTCTGGGCCTCGAGCTCCTGCTGGTAGTTCTCGATCAACGCCACCGCCAGATTGACCTGTTGCCCCGAATCGCGCGCCAGGGGCGGTGTTTGGTGGAGCAAATCCAGCTGATGCCACTGCCGGAAATTCATGACCACCGAAACCAGCAGCAGCAACCCCAGCACCACCACGGTGACGATCCATGGTTTGCGGGAACGGGGGGCGAGTTTCAGCGCCTCCCGCCCGGTGAAGACATGGTCGCAGGCCGGGCAGGAGAATTCCCCCTTCAGATCGGAGGGGGCCACGTCAAAGTGCTGCCAGCAGTTCGGACATTCGATTTTCATGGTTGCTGCTCCCGGGTTCAGGTGTTGATTGCGCATTTTCCGTACAGTAGCGCCGGATTCCCGGAATTGCAAGGAAAAAAGCGCGCCCCGATCCCTTTCCGGACCGGGGCGCGAAGCTGGGAACTCTGACTTCAGAGCAAGTCGGTGTAGGGCTTCTGGGCGCTCTTGCCCATGATCAGCCACTGAGTGTCGGACATCAGCGCATTGCCGTCGGTCTGCATGTAGATGGCGTTGGAGGGGAAGGCCATGTGGCCGCCCACGGCGCCGCCGTTGACGATGTAGAGGTCATCGGCGTGGACGTTGCCGCCGTAGTTGAACCACTTGACCGAACCATCCACATTGCCGACGTTGCCGCCCGCCGGATAACCCTTGACTCCGTTCTGCGTTTTGAGGTGGTTGCTCTCACTGGCGGACCCGTTGTTGCCG
>CASFRF010000071.1 GCA_949297015.1 uncultured bacterium | reverse complement strand
CGGGATCCCGGGGGCTATTTCGGGCCGCCCAGATAACGGAAGCCCCGGGGCACCCCCGGCCCCAGCTTGCTCCAAGCCGCCGAACGGCTCGCACAGTGGTTGCGGATCATCCGGCGGCAGAGAATGTAGAGCAATACCCCGCTCACCGCCGCCGCCAGCAGCCAGGACAACGGATAGGAGAGCAGCAGATTCTCCATCGTTCGATAGTGCGGAAAAACCAGCCACACCCACCCCACCCGGAAGGCGCAAACCCCCGCGAACGAGATCACCGCCGAAAGCAGTGAATACCCCAGTCCGCGCAGCCCCCCGCTGGCCACATCCATGAAGCCGCAGAACAGGTAGGTCGTGAACAGAATTTTCATCCGCACCATGCCCCAGGCGATGACCTGCGGATCCGGATTGAAGATCGCCAGCAGAAACTCTCCGGCAAAGTAGAACCCCAGCCCCATGATCAGACAGGAACTCGCCGAACAGAGAAAACAGTCGTAAAGACTCCTCACGATCCGTTTGAATTTACGGCCCCCCAGATTCTGCGCCACAAAGGAGATCGCTGTCTGATGAAACGCATACGACCCGACGTAGATGATCCCTTCCAGACCCAGCACCGCCGTGGTCCCCGCCATCGCCAGCGAGCCGAAGGAGTTGATCGAAGCCTGAATGATCATGTTGGAAATCGCAAAACTGGAGCTCTGAACCCCCGCCGGAATCCCGATCTTCAGCATCTCCTTGAAGATCTTCCAATCCATTCCCAGCTGTCGGAACTCCAGCCGGTAGACCCCGTGCGCGGTGAGCAGCGTCCGCACGATCAAAAAGGCCGAAATGCCGTGCGAAATCGCCGTCGCCAGCGCGACGCCCCCCACGTCCATCCCGCAATAGATCACGAAGAAGAGGTTCAAAAACACATTGGTCAATCCCGCAATGATCAGAAAGTAGAGCGGCCTTCTGGTGTCGCCCACCGCCCGGAGAATCGAACAGCCGAAGTTGTAGAGCATGATGAACGGAATGGCGCAAAAGCAGATCCAGATGTAGGTGCAGGACAGCGGCAGGATCTCCTCCGGCGTATCCATCAGCACCAGCAGCGGTTTGGCTACGGCCAGTCCGAGAAACATCAGCACCACGCCGCCGGCCAGCGCCGCGGTGATGGCCGTGTGCACCGTGCGGCGCATGGATTCGGCGTCCCGGGCTCCGAAGTAGCGGGCGGCCAGAACGTTCGCGCCGATCGAAACCCCGATGAAAATGTTGATGACCAATGAGTTCAGATTCATCGTCGCGCCCACCGCGGCCATCGCCTGATGCGGCGCGTAGTGTCCGATCACAATCAGATCGACTGCGTTGAACAGCAGCTGAAGGATGTAGGTGAACATCAAGGGCAGGGCAAAGAGCACGATCTTTCCGAACAACGGACCGTGACACATGTCGATTTGATATTTGTCGGTGGACATCGAAGGATTCCTGAAATTGGCTGACTTCATGTAAGTGGGAAATATAGCACCAAACTCCCCTGCTGGCAAGCGGCAGGAAGATTCGTCCCGGTGAATATACGTCAGGTCCGGCGACCGCCGGAGCGTCCGGCGGTCGGTCCCCGGCCCGCCGCCACCAGCGTGACCGAGGCTAGAATGACGAGCACTCCGAGACTCTGTCGCAGAGTCAGGGTTTCCCCGAAAATCAGAATCCCGAAGCACAGTGCGGTCACCGGTTCCAGCGCGCCGAGGATCGCGGTCTTGGTCGGCCCGAGGTCGCGAATGGCGACCGCGATCAGTAGAAAGGAGAGAAACGACGGGAGCAGCGCCAGTCCCAGCGCGCAGCCGAAACTGAACAGGTCCGGGAGCTGTTGCAACTCCGTTCCGAATCTGAGCGTGATCAGGAAGAAGACAAGGCCGCCGCCCATCGCGTAAAAGGTTTGCGTGGCCGCGGGCAGCGTCCGCAGCGAGGAGACCTTCAGCAGCACCATATAGAGGGCGAAGGCCAAGGCCGACAACAGCGCAAAGACCAGTCCGAGCAGGCTGAAGCGTCCGCTGCCACCGCTCGGCGCGAGCAGGCCGATTCCGGCCAGAGCAGCCCCATTCCGAGCAGCGTACTCCAACCCTGACGGACGCCGAAACCAAGATACATGATGGCGCAGACCAAAACCGGATAGACGAACAGAATCGTCGCGGCAATGCCCACATCAAGATGGTGAAAACTTAAAAACAGAAAGAGCGAGGAACAGCCCAGGAACACGCCGTTGAGCCCCAGCGGAAGCAGCTGCCGGGGATGGTTCGGGCGAAAGGGTTCCCGTCGGAAGAGCATCCAGCCGCCCAGCAGCGCCAGCGCCAGCGCGAAGCGGTAGAAAAGAACCGAGGTGGTGGTCAGTCCCCGCTGGTAGAGCGGCAGCGCAAACAGCGGATTCGCGCCGTAGGTGACCGCCGCCAGAATTCCGCACAGCACGCCTTGAAAATTTTCAAATTTCATGTCGAGCACTCCTGTTGTTGGCGCGTCACATCCTGGCGGAGAGGGGCAGGTCCGAGTGGATAATATACAGCTGCTCCCGCCATTTGCAACGCCAAGGGTAAAAGAAGTTACAAATTTGTCATTTTCCTGAAGGAGGAGGACATTTTTGATCGCACCGAAAGAGAAGCGGTTGTTTTTTGCAACATTTTGATTGATAAAATGTTAAACTTGTTTTTGTGGAATTGGCACGGAGTTTGCTTTCTCCGGTGCGTCGTCCCGAACTTCCAACTATCAACAGGTGAAGCTATGAAATTGATCATCGCCTACATCCAACCGGAACGGCTTAACGCCGTCAAACAGGAACTCTACAAGCGGAACATCTTCAAGATGTCGGTGAGCAACGCCTTGGGCTGCGGGCAGCAGAAGGGGTATGTCGAGTCCTACCGCGGCGCCATCGCCGAGGTGAATCTGCTGAAAAAGGTCCGGATCGCCATCGCTGTCAACGACGAGTATGTGGAGACCACGATCGAAGGGCTGATCGCCGGCGCCCGGACCGGCCATATCGGCGACGGCAAGATCTTTGTGTTGCCGATGGAGCAGTGCATCCGGATCCGGACCGGCGAATCCGGTTCCGAGGCCATCGGTTGAGCACCCCCCTTTGAACGCTGAATTTCCTGACAGGAGCTTACCATGATAATGAGAAAAAATTGCTGGACTCTTCTGGCCGCTCTCGGCGGCGCCGCCTGCGCGGCCGGGGACGAGATCGGAACGTTAACCGCTTCGGCGGCGCCCGCGGTTCCGGCTGCCGCGGAGGCTTTGTTCACGGCCAACAACATCTGGATTCTGATCGGCGGCATGCTGGTCTTTTTAATGCACCTCGGCTTTGCCACGGTGGAGTCGGGACTCTGCCGGGCCAAGAACTGCACCAACGTACTCTTCAAAAACACGATCACGCCGCCGCTCGGATTCCTGACCTACGCCCTCTGCGGCTTCAGTCTGATGTATCCCGGAACCGACTGGGTGGTCGGCAGGGTGATCGGTTTCGCCGGGTTCGGCATGGGGGCCGACCCGGCGCAGGCGGCGATCGACTACAACGGCGGAAACTTCACCTACTGGAGCGATTTCTTCTTTCAGGGCATGTTCGCGGCAACCGCCGCCACCATCGTCTCCGGGGCGGTGGCCGAGCGGATCAAAATCAGTGCCTACACGGTCTTTACGCTGATCTACGTTGCCTTGGTCTATCCGATTGTCGGGTCCTGGGGCTGGGGCGGCGGCTGGCTGGGCGAAAGCTTCCACTTCCATGACTTCGCCGGATCGACCTTCGTTCACAGTGTCGGCGGCTGGGCCGCGCTGGCAGGGGTGCTGCTGCTGGGGCCGCGGATCGGCAAGTACGCCAACGGCCGCGTCTGTTCGCTGCCCGGACACAGCATGCCGCTGGCGACGATCGGCGTCTTCTGCCTGTGGCTGGGCTGGTTCGGCTTCAACGGCGGTTCGGTGCTGAGCGGCGACCCGACGCAAATCTCCTATGTGCTCTGCACCACGATGTTCGGCGCCAGCGCCGGAATCATGGGCGCGTTGCTGTCGAGCTTCCTCTTCCTGCACAAGCCCGATTTTTCGATGATCCTCAACGGCTGTCTGGCCGGGCTGGTGGCGATCACCGCCGGCGCCGACTGCGTAAGTCCGCTCGCCTCGATCCTGATCGGGTTGGTCGGCGGGTTCATCGTGGTGCCCGCGGTGCTGCTTTTCGACCGGCTGCGGCTGGACGACCCGGTGGGCGCGCTGTCGGTCCATCTGGTTAACGGCATCTGGGGCACGCTGGCGGTGGGGATCTTCGCCGCGGCGGAGACCGGCTATACGCTGTTCGGGCAGCTGGTCGGCGTGGTGGCGATCGCCGCGGTCTGTTTCCCGAGTTCGCTGCTGATCTTCTTCGCCATCAAAAAGAGCATGGGGCTGCGCGTATCCGAAGAGGAGGAACTGCGCGGACTGGATATCGGCGAACACGGCATGGAAGCCTATGCCGGATTCCAGATCTTCACCAACCAGTAGGCCGGTTCACCCGCTCCGGTCCCGGGCTTCGGGGCCGGAGCGGACGAACTCAGGAGCGGTGTTTGGTGCGGGCGATCAGGTGATCCTGAATTTCCGGCGGAATCAGCTTGAACAGCTGGGAGTAGCCCGCCACCCGGACCGGAATGTTGCCATAGTGCTCCGGATCCTGTTTGGCCTGTTCCAGGCGCTCGGCGGAGACCACGTTCCACTGCATCTGACCGACCCCCAGGGCGAGGGCACTTTTGAGCAATGCGACAAAGCGCTCAACGCCCGCTTCCCCCGCGAACAGCTTCGGATACAGGTCGATGATGGCGGCCGAGGCGCCCCCCGCCTCGGCATGGGGCTGCCGGGCCAGTGAGTTCAGCAGCCGGGTGACTCCCTGCTGATCCCGACCCTGATGCGCGGAGAGCGAATAGGCGAGCGGCTCCCCCGCCCGGCGGCCGTCGGGCATGGCGCCGACGCCCTCTCCGAAGTAGACGTTGTTGTAGAAGCTGAACAAGTGCACGTAGAGCCGGTTTCCGGGCTCGCTCCAGCGATCCATCAGCGCGATGAACTCCCGGGAGAGTTCGGCGGCGATCCGGTCGGTTCCGGCGTCGTCGTTGCCGTATTTCGGCGTCCCGGCGAGCAGCTGTCGGCGCAGTGCTTCCAGGTCCTCGAAGTTCCGGCGCATGGCGTTCAGCAGCGCGTCGGCGGGAAGCAAATGTCGCTCGAATACCTGCTGTTTCAGCACGGCCAGACAGTCGGCGGTGTCGGGAACTCCGAGCAGACAAATGGAGTGCCAGTTATATTCGGCGCCGCCGTCGGTGATGTCGCGCCCGCGCTCCAGGCACGAGGGCGTGAGCAGCGAGAACGCCGGCAGCGAGCCGAAGAGCCGCTGATTGAGCTCCCCCCGGCGGCAATGGTAGACCAGTCGCGAGGCCATGAGTTCGACGTTCTTCCGGAAGCGTTCGTACAGCGCGTCCCAGGAGTCGAAGCCGGTCAGGTCCGGCGCCTCCGGCAGCAGCCGTTCCCCGGTCTGCGGGTCGCAACCGCCGTAGAGCGTCAGCTCGAGCACGCGCAGCAGATTGAACCAGCCCGAGACCGCGTGACTGTTGGCCTTGCCGGGAATGGTCAGCTCGACGCAGCCGATCGGAGCGTAGTTGCGGGCGTCCGCCAGCGCCACCCCCCGGTTGGCCAGGGCGGGAATGAAGCACGCGTCGTTGAAGAAGAAGGGAATGCCGCCGCCTTTGAGCACAAGTTCGGCGCATGCCTTCAGAAAATCGTCCGGCATATCGGGCGTGACCCGGATGGAGAGATCGCGGATCTCGCCGAAGCGCCGGGTCGCCTCCAGAATGATCCAGCTCATCTCGCAGAGCGCCGAGTTGCCGTCCGCGTCGGTCCCGCCGAGGGTGATCGCCTGCACATCGTAGGGCAAGTAGAGTTTGATCGCCAGTTCGATCATCCAGCACACCGCCTCCTCCCGGGTGAGGAGTCCTCGTTCCCGGTCGCGCTCGTAGTAGGGCTGCAGCAGCTGATCCAGCCGCCCGAGCGAGTTGGCGTTGATCCCGTCGTCCGCGCAGGCGATCAAATGGCCGAACCAGAGCAGCTGCACCGCCTGGGGGAAGCTGTGAGCGCCGTTCTCCACCGCGCGGCAGTTCCGGGCGATGTCGTCCGCCCCGCCCTGTTCGGCGAGCTCCGCGTGGCGGCGGCCGAAGAGGAGCCCGGCGTCGCAGATCGCCATGGCGCTGCGCAGAAAGTTTTCGCTGCGGACATGGTCGCAACTGTGCAGCGGCGTGGCGTTCAGGCGCTGTTCCGCCAGTCGCCGCAACCCGCCGAACCCGTGGGCCAGCAGAAAACCGTAGTCGCGCACCGAGTGGTTTTCGATCCAGCCGCCCGCGGCGAAGACCGGGGCCGCCTTGAACGTGACTCCGGGGCGGGCCGGCCAGCCGCCGGAGCGGCCGATTCCGCTTTCCGGCGTGGCGTCGCCGGGTTCGATGGCGGCGTGGCGGCCGCGCAGCTCCCGGGCGAGTTCCCGGAGCGCTTCGAGCCGGAACGCCCCGAGCTGATCCAGACGGCGCTGTTTTTCCGCATCTTCGCCCGGCGCCTCGTCGCCGAACCCGTGATTGAAATGGAGTCCCGCCAGCCGGGAGTCCGGGTCGAAGGTCAGGGGCGTGAGTCGCGCCAGCTCGTACACGGTCTGCGCACGGAGCTGACTCAATGACCGCTCCGGTCGGAAGGCGAGGAAGCGCGCCGCGTCGCGGAGCATCGGATTGGCGTCGGGCGCGAAGGCGCCGCCGGTGGTTTTGAGGCGTTCAAGAAGCTGTCGTTGTCGCGGATTCATCGGAGTACTCCCGGGTTTTCCCGGCGTCACCGTGCCGCGGCGGAGGACGCGGGGCGTTTCCGGGACTGCCGGGAAAATACACGCGGCCGAACCGTTTTGCAAGGTTTCATTCCCTCTTTTGCAGGTAATTTCCGGCGTGCCCGTCACTTCCCGGTGAGAAAATCGGCAAAAAAGGCCGCGGGGACTTGACGGCGGCGTGAAACTGAAGTATACTTGAATTATTCACGTTATTCACTTGATATGTCGGGAGCGATGGAACAGCCAGAAAAACGGAGCCTCCGGACGCGGATTGCGGACTATTACCGGGAGCGGATTCTGAGCGGGGAACTGCCGCCGGGCAGCAAACTGGAGTCCACGCTGGAGCTGTCGCAGCGGTTTGAGACCGCGGTGGGGAACGTGCAGAAGGCGTTGTCGCAGCTGGTGGCCGAGGGGTTGATTTCGCGGCGGCCCAATTCCGGGACCTTCGTCAACGTCCGGAAGACCGATCTGCAGACGGTGGGACTCTGTTTTGCGGAGGAGGGGTATTACGCCAACGCCTTTGTCCGCGAGCTGGCCAACCAGCTGAAGCTGCGGCTCCGGGAGTTGGGGCTGGAGGGACGGCTGCTGCTGACTCCCGGCGGGCTGTTCGAGCGGGAGCAGCTGCAGCGGCTGTTTCGGTACAACCAACTGCAGGGGGTCATCACCTCGGGAATCTCCCCGGAGGAGTACGAACAGCTGCGGAAGCTGCAGCTGCCGTTCGCGGTGCTGACCGGCGGCCGGTATGCCAACGGCGTGGAGGTGAACAACACGTCGATCATGAACTGTTACTTTGAGGCGGTGCGCGAGACCGGTTGCCGGAAGGTGGGATTGGTGTCGGTGTCGCACGGGCCGCCGTTTCTGCCGTCGGACCGGTTCGGCAAGCCGTACCGGATCTACCGGGGCTTTGTGGAGCATATCCGGCGCCGGGCGTTGGAGACCCGGGAGTCGTGGTGCTGCTTCGGGCGGCGGGGACAGGACTTCCCGACCACCGCGGAGGCGGAATTTTTCGCCTACGAGGCGGTGAAGCGCATTTTTTCGCAACCCGAGCGGCCCGAAGTGCTGCTGGTCTATCCGGATCCGTGCAACTACGGGGTGCTGCTGGCGCTGGAGCAGCTGCGGCTCCGGGTGCCGGAGGAGGTGAAGCTGGTGCTGTACCGGAATCGGGAGATCCGTCAGATCTGTCCGGTGCCGGCGCAGCGGGTGACGGTGTCGGTGGCGGAGCTGGCCGCGGCGCTGGTCCGGCAGCTGTTGCGCGGGTTTCACGGGCAGGCGTGCGCTCCGCTGCAGGTCGATTGCCGGCTGGAGCGCTGACGGCAGGAGTGGTTGGAAACCGGTGGTGAGGAAAGGAGACTCGTGGAAATGAGGAAGCGTTGGTGGAGCTGGCTGATGATGTGGGGGGTGATCACGGCGACGGTCGCCGCTGAGCCGCCGCCGGTCGATCTGTTGATGATCGGGCACTTTGTCGATCAGACGCAGGGGGCGGCGCTGGACAACCTGATTGCCGAGGCCAAAAAGCACAACATCAACATCTATTTCAATGAGAAGGGTTTTTCCAACCAGCTCTCCGACTTCACGCCGGAGCTGCTGCGGAAGTTTCAGGTGGTGGTCTACTCCGGCGCGCCCGGCAAGAACACCCGCCCGACCAACTCCGGGGAGGAGCAGCAGACCTTTGTCCGGATGCTGAAAGCGTACGGCCGGGAGGGCGGCGGCATCATCTGGACGCCGCTGGCCTACGACAGCGGTGCACACGACTGGACGAAGAACTTCGGGCAGGAGTTCGGCGCCACTGCGGTGGAGGAGGATCTGTACGACGATTCGTCGCGGCTGATCGACATCCGGCCGACCGCCAACGCGGCCTATTTCCGGTACTACTACACCGACAATCTGACCCGGGATCCGCTGACCGCCGGGGTCCGGGGCTTGCTGCTCCCGGTGATCGGCGACTGGTCGTGGCCGGGCACGGTGCCGATGAAGTTCGACCCGACCTGGAAGGTTCTGCTGCGCGCCGCCGAAACCACCCGGACCGTCGGCAACACCGAGCCTTCCGGCAGCGGACAACCCAAGTTTTCCCCGGAGAAACCGGGAAGCTGCGGCCCGGCTCCGGCGCTGGTGGCGGTGCGCGACCGTCAGGACGGGTACGCCGGGAGAATGGCGGTCTGGCCCTTCTATCTGACCCACACCTTTTTGAACACCGGCAGCCGGATCATGGGCGACGTCATGATGCTCAACGGCTTCAACGGCAAACCCAGCGACGGCTGGAAACTGTTCGCCAATTTGGTCGAGTATGTGGCGGAGCCGGCGCGTCAGGCCGGGTTCGGCGGGTTCCGGACCACCCGGAAACCGGTGGTCAGCAACGTCACCCCGATGAACTGGGCGGCCGAACGTTTCGACCCCGCGCTGTGGAGCACCAACGCCCACCATCGGCGGGCCTACCGCGGGCTGATCGGGGCTCAGACCGAGCTCTCCGGAGGAAAGGGCTCGGTGGCGGAGTGGGTCAAGGCGGCCAAGGCGGCCGGGCTGGACTTCCTGTTCTTCCTGGAGGATGTGGCCCGGCTCGATCAGGACAAGCTCGACCAGCTGGTCGCCGACTGCAAAAAGTACACCGACGAGACCTTTCTCTGCTCGCCGGGATTCCGGGCCCGGGATACGCTCGACACCCCGCTCTTTTTCTCGGAAGTCTACAAGATGCCCGAAGCGCGCAACCTGACCCCTGACAAGCGGATCAAGAGTTACGGCGAGGTGATCAACCAGCACAGCTGGCAGAACATCATGGGCTTGTACAATCTGAGCTCCATGAAGATCGATCCGCAGTATCACTTTCTGGTCTGCGCCGCTTCGCCGTGGAGCTATCGCGGGACTCAACTGGTCGATGACGGGCTGGAGGCCTACTGGAAGCTCGAAGGCAGCGGCCACAACTACGTTCCCTGCACGGTGGTCGAGCTCGACGATCCGGCGCGGCTGCCGGAGGTGCTCAAAACCGTGCCGACCACCGTGGTCTACGGCAGCAAAATTCAGGACGTGGTGGATGAATTCCGGCGCCGGCTGCGCCATCCGGCCGGCAGCTATCTCACCACCGGGCCGAGCATCGACTTCTGGGGAGTGATCAACGCCAGCGCCAACGTCTTCCGGCCCGGCGCGGCCAACATGCGGCTGAAGCTGGCGGTCTCCGATCCGCAGGGACTGGAGTCGATCGAACTTGTGGACCTGACCGACCATTCGCTCTACCGCCGGTTCAAGCCGAACGGCGCCAAGCAGTTCGAGATCGTGATCGACGATACGATCGGCCGTCAGCGGGTGATCGCGCCCTACATCGTCGGCAAATCCGGCCGGGCGCTGGCGCAGCCGATGATGACTTTCCACGACGGCAACCGGTTGTGGCTGATGAGCGACCGGCTGATGGGCATGATTCACTCCCACATCTGGAACCGGGAGCGGACCCGGCTGCTGCAGGCGGGGGGCAACCTGCACGGCATCACCTGGATCAAGAAGGATCACAACAATGCGGGCGGCGCGCCCAGCACCTACCGCGCTGATACCGAGAACGTGGTCTACGGCATCGACGGCGGACGGTTCTTCCCCGCCGCCTGCGACATCTCGCCGTGGATCGAAACCGCCGACGGCGTGCGCGAGCCGGGGACTCCGGCCTACCGCTTCCGCAACCGGCTGGCCTCCTTCGATCAGGCGGTGATGGATTACGACGGGAGTCTGCAGTTTTCCGGACCGATCCGCAAGCTCGATCCCGAGTTCCATTGGCAGAGCTACAACCCGGTGCTGCCGATGACCAACGCCACGATCATGGTGCGCGCCTGGGCGGTGCGTCCGCGGCTGGAGGGCATCGGCAACGTGAACGTGCATCAAGCGCAGGTGACGTTTCTGCGCGATACCCGGCTGCGGCGGGTCCGGCTGTTCGGACTGCGCCGCAACGATCGGGGGACGGACTGCACCTATTCGCTCTCCGACGAGGCCGGAAAGTTCTCCGAAACCATGCCGCTGAGCTCCAAATGGCGGCGGCTCGGTTCGCTGCCGGTGGGCGGCTACCTCTATCCGGCGGGGGAACCCGGCGGCGCGGTGGGGGTGATCAATCTGGGGCCGGGCGCGATTCAGTACGACGCCAACGTCTTTTATACGCAGGTGTTTTTCGACGGCAAGGACCGGCTGTTCCGGGCCGGAGAGACGCTGACCTTCACCTGGATGGTGTTTTTCCTGAACTACCCGCAGCCCCCGGCCGCGGCCGTGGAGAAGCTGATCGCCGACTACGGATTGAGCGGCGGCAAACCCGGCTACCCGCTGGAGGTGAAGCAGGGGAAGCTGCTCTCCACGCAGTTTGAGGCGGTGTTCGCGCCGGAGAACGGCGGCGTCACGTTGAACGTCGGGCAGTATGATCTGGTCAACAACCTGCCGTTGCGGCTGACCGGGATTCCGGCCAATTCGGTGGTCGGGCGTTACGATCTGGATACGAAACAGCTGCTGATTCTCGCCCCGTTCGAGGGCGGATTGCGCAGCGCGGTCAACACCAATTTAAAGGCGACCCGGCTCTATCTGGGCGAACTGCTGCACTTCGACAATCCGGCGATCATCACCGGCATGGTGCAGGACGCGGCCGACCATCTGAAGCTGGAGCTCCACAATCCGACCGACGAGCCGCAGCGCGTGACCATGACCGGCAGGCCGGGATTTCCGCCGCTGGCCGGGGAGAACCGGACGTTCACCCTCCCGCCGTGCAGCAGCGAAAAAGTGGAGTTCACGCTACCCCCGGGCTCGCTGGACTACACGACCTATACCGGGGATCTGTAAGCCGGGGTCAGGAACCGGGATCCGGGCGTCGCCGCGCGAGGCTGACGCCCCGCCCCATCCCGGGCCCGGGAGACCTTTGACTTTTAACGGAAACGCTATATAATACGGCGTAGGTCGGGGAAAAAGGGAGGTTCGGGAAACCCGCCCCGGCGGTGTGAACCGGCTGGCGTTGAAGTGGAGGTGCGGATGGCGAAAATACGACAAATCATCGGAGTTCTGGGGCTGGGCATACTGGGGTTGCCGGGAATCGGCGGCGGCGGGGCGGTTGCGGCGCCGGATCCGTTCTCATTTTCCGGGGTGCGGCAGGAGGTGGAGGTCTACGACGTCGGGCGGTTGGATCTCGATGGCGACGGCAGACCGGAACAGATTGTCATCACCTCCGGCGGCGGGACCGGGGGGCCGATCTGGTATCTTGCACGGCTCAACGGCGAGCGGCTTTCCGGGGAGATTCAGGGCTCGCTGAGTTTGTTGAAATCGCCGCCGGGCTTTCCGGATCTCCGGGTCGAACGCAAGTGCTGCTGGGCCGAACGGCAGATCGAGTGGTATCGCTTCAACGGGCGGCGTTATGACTGGGTCCGGCGAGAGATTCACAAGGTGCCGGACGGGACCGTGAAGGTGGAATTGAATCGGAAATTCACCCCGGCCGCTTCCGGGGCGGACCTGAACTTGATTGGAAAGAAGGAAAGACGATGAGACACTTCGGATTGCCGCTGTTGGCGGGCGGCTTGCTTCTGTTGGCCGCGGGTTGTGGAACCCCGTCGTCCGGGGAGGGCGGGGACTCCCGGCTGCTGCTTCGGCTCCCGCTGTCGCGACAGGCGACCGACCACACCTGCGGGGTGGCGGCGCTGCAGTCGATTTTGCGCTATTACGGTTTTTTCTACCGCGAGGACGTGCTGGCCCGGGAGCTCCATGCCGACGACCATGCCAAAGCAAGTGAGATCCGGCGGTTTGCCGAAAGTCTGGGCTTCAAGGTGCGGGAATACCGCGATCTGTCCCTGGCGCAGCTGACCGCGTTTCTGGATCGCGGGATGCCGGTTCTGGTCTGCATGCAGGCTTGGGCCGAGGCCGGAACCACCACGGAACAATACTGCCGATGCAGTGACGCCGGCCACTGGGTGGTGGTGATCGGTTACGATCGGGAAAATCTGTATGTGATGGATCCTTCCACGCACGGGACCTACGCCTTTGTGCCGCGCGACGAGTTTCTCGCCCGCTGGCACGACCGGGACGAGCAGGATCGGGAGGTGGTCCATTTCGGGATGACCTTTGAATCCCCGACCCCGCCGGTCTACCGGCCGGACGAGATTACCAAGATGGAGTAGGCGGTTCCAGGCCACCGGGCGGGGGTGCTGCGTCGTCCGCGACCGGATCGCTGAGCGGCCGGAACTCCTCGGCTTCGGAGTCGTAGTCGAAGAGTTCTCCGTGTTCCAGGTTGAAATACCAGCCGTGGATTTTCAGTTCCCCGGCTTCGACCCGCTCGCGGATCCAGGGGAAAGTCATCAGATTTTCCATGGACAGGAGAATGGCGCTCTCCTCGCAGGCCCGGCACTGAAGCTCCGGCGGCTGGTCGCCGAGCTGCTCTTTTACCCGTTGCCGGGCCGGTTCGGCCAGAGAGAGCCAAGGTTTCAGAAACTCCCCCGGAGCTCTGTGTTCCTCCTCCGTCATCAGGGCGTGAATGCCCCCGCAGTGGGAGTGGCCGAGTACGATGATGTGCTTGACCTCCAGCGTGCGCACGGCGTATTCGATGGCGGAACTCACGCCGTGAAAGGTGGAATCCGGATGGTAGGGCGGGACCAGATTGGCCACGTTGCGGATGACGAACAGTTCGCCCGGCGTACTGCGGGTGAGATGCGCCGGATCGACCCGGGAGTCGCAGCAGGCGATCATCAGCGAGCCGGGCATCTGGCCGTGTTTCAAACGGGAATACAGTTCGGTGCTGTCGGAGAAATAGGCTTTGCGGAAGTGGCGGAAGCCGTGAATCAGTCTGCGGATGGTCGGGTCCATGGTTGTTCTTTTCCGGGGTTCAGGTTCAGTCGTTCCCGCGACCGGCGGGAATCTCAAGAAAAATACACGCGGCGGATTGTTTTTCAAGTCTCGGCGGTTTATAGTATCCGAATAGGCGGTGGCGGCTGGTGTCTCCCGACAGAAAACTCCGGCGGAGAAAAATGAATTCGATTCTTGATCGCTTTTTTCACTATTCGGCGCTCGGCAGCTCCTTTCGCACGGAGGTGGTGGCCGGGCTTTCGACGTTTGCGGCGATGGCGTACATCATCTGCGTGCAACCGGCGCTGTTCTCCGGTCAGATGACCGGGAGTGTGACCGGCATGCCGTTCGGTCCGCTGGTCACCACCACCTGTCTGGCCTCGGCCATCGGCACGCTGCTGATGGGACTGCTGGCGAACTACCCGGTCGGACTTGCGCCCGGCATGGGGACCAACTTTTTCGTGCTGTTCAGCGTGATGGGCGGCTGTGCCGTGATCACGGGGGCGAAGGCGGGGGAGCCGGTGATCTGGCAGACCGCCATGGGGGTGGTGCTGATTTCGGGGGTGCTCTTTCTGATCACCTCGTTCACCCGGCTGCGGCAGCTGATGATGACGGCGCTGAGTCCCTCGCTGAAGTACGGGATTGTGACGGGAATCGGTCTGCTGATCGCCATGATCGGGCTCAAGAACGGGGGGATCATCGGGGTGGTGGACGGTCAGTGGACGCTGAAGACCGCGGTGACGGATACGCCCTCGCTGATCTTCTTTACGGGTTTGATCGTAATTACGGTGCTGCACCATTTCCGGGTCAAGGGGGGGGTGCTGCTCGGGATTCTCGCCTCGGCGCTGGTCGCGTATGGCTGCGGGGAGATCCGTTTTTCGGGGGTGGTGGGGGTGCCGGCCAATCCGTTGCCGGTGATGTTCAAGGCCGACGTGGTCTCGGTCTGGGAGCACTGGCTTGCCCTGCTGCCGCTGATTTTCATCTGCTTTTTTATGGATATGTTCGACACCATGGGGGCGATTCTGGGGGTGGCGACCAGCGCCCGGCTGCTGAACCGGAATCACGAGGTGGACCGGATCGAGCGGGTGTTCGCCGCCGACGCCACCGCCACGGTGGTGGGGGCGCTGTGCGGGCAGAGCACGGTGACCTCCTATCTGGAGAGTGCGGCGGGCGTGGAGGCGGGGGGTAAGACCGGGCTGACCGCGGTGGTGATCGCGCTCTGTTTTCTGGGGGCCATGTTCTTTTCGCCGTTGATCATGGCCGTTGCGGGGTATGCGCCGGTGACCTCCGC
Organism: uncultured bacterium; assembly: GCA_949297015.1. Lineage (GTDB taxonomy): Bacteria > Verrucomicrobiota > Lentisphaeria > Victivallales > Victivallaceae > CASFRF01. The sequence goes on along the minus strand of CASFRF010000071.1, from coordinate 396 downwards.
CGCGCTGGTGGTGGTGGGGGTGATGATGATGCGGACGGTGTCGGAAATTGCGTGGGACGACTACACGGAGGGGGTTCCGGCGTTTCTGATCTTCGTCGGGATTCCGTTCAGCGGCAGCATTGTCGGGGGGATTGCGCTGGGGCTGGTGCTCTATCCGTTCATCAAGATCGGGAGCGGCAGAATCCGGGAGTTGAACGTCTTCTCCTATTTATCGGCGGCGTTTCTGCTGCTGTATCTGATTTTGTTGAGCGGCCGCTGAGGTGCGTCCGCCCCCGGCCGCAGCGGCGTCGGGGCGGGGTTGCCCCCGGATGGTCGATTTTGACTGATGAAAAAAAGTGTAATTATCAACTATGGTCATTGACAGGGGACCGGAATGGTGATATAGTTTATGTGATG
>CASFRF010000070.1 GCA_949297015.1 uncultured bacterium | reverse complement strand
CTCCAGTCCGGCGGCGGCCGGGTCCGGCCCCGACAGCCGCGCCAGCGCCTCCGGCGGCAGCGCCACGCCGGGGCTCATGCCCTCGGCCAGACGCTGCGCCTGCTGCCGCGGGGTCAGCGGCAGCACCCCCACAAACAACTTGACCGGAGTCTCCTGCAGAAACGCGAGCACCCGCAACAGCTCTTCGAGCTGTTCGACGGTGAAAATCGGCTGGGTGAAGACCGCCTCGGCCCCCGCCTCCAGCTTCTGCCGCAGCCACTCCGCCGCCCCGGCCGGATTCCGTCCGGGGCTGTAGGCGCAGCCGCGCACAAAGGGCAGCGCCCGCTTCAGCGGCTGCTCGTTGACCAGCGTCCCCTGCCCCAGCTGGGTCAGGAGTTTCAACAGCTCCACCGCGTTGGCGATGTCGCCCACCCGGCTGGAGAGCCGCCCGAACGGCCCCAGCGACGGCGAGTCGCCACTGACCGCCAGCACCCCCCGCGCCCCGAGCTCCCAGGCGCCGAAAAGCTGCCCGTAGGCCTTGCCCAGATTGGCGTTGCCCGCCGCCTGATGGATCATCACCGGCAATTCGCCCCGCCGCAGCAGCAGCGCCGCCGCCGCCAGCGGATCGCACCCTGGATTCCCGGTGGGACAATCCGGAATGGTGAAGATCACCCCGGGGTCGGAACTCAGTTCCGAAGCCAGCTCCAGCGTCTCGCGGCGGTCGCCCAGCGGCGGGAAACGCAGCTCCAGCGCCAGCAGCGGCAGCTCTCCCCGCAGCCGCTCGCGCAACGGATTTTCCGGAATCTCCGGCGCGTTCACCGGAATCGGAGTTGCCGGGGGCGCCGTCACCGTCGCCCGGGGCAGCACCGGCCGCCCCCGGAACCCGGCGCTCAGCTCCCGCAGCTGTTCCGGCTTCATGCCGCAGCAGCAGCCGATCGCCGCCACCCCGGCCCGATACCAGTTCTCCGCCTCGGCCAGCAGCGCCGAGGTGTTCAAATGGTAGGAGATCCGTCCCCGGCGCAGCTCCGGAACCCCGGCGTTGGGCGAAACCAGCACCGGCAGCGTCAGCTGTTCGAGCAGCAAAGCCGCCAGTTCGCTCACCAGATAGGGAGCGGCGCAGTTCACCCCGACCAGACAGGCGCCCGCCGCCGCCGCGGTCCGGGCCAGCTTCAGCGCCAGCGGCCGCGAGGCCCGCTGCCCGAAGCGGCTGCCGTTCAAGGAGAAGGCAAAGGGAATCCCGCTCGCGGCCGCCGCCGCGATGGCGGCCGCCGCCTCCCGCGGTGCGGCAAAGGTCTCCAGCAGCAGCAGATCGGGAGCGGCCCCCCGGAGCGCTTCGATCTGCTCGTCGTAGATGGCGCGGAGCTCCGCTTCGGAGATCCGCGCCGGACAGTCCAGCGGCCCGACCGAGGCGGCCACCGCCGCCCGGCCCGCCGCCACCTCCCGGGTGATCTCGACCGCCCGGCGATTGATCTGCACCAACTGATCGGCCGCGCCGCACTTTTCCAGATGGTGCCGACTGGCGGCGAAGGTGTCGGTGGTCAACACTTCGGCCCCGCAGTCCAGATAGGTCCGATAGAGCTCCTGCAAAGCCCGGACGCCCGCCGACTCCAGCGTCAGCAATTCGGGCAGCGCGCCGCCGGGGCGCGCCAGCATGCTGCCCAGCGGCCCGTCAAAGATCATCAGCGATTTGCCCAGTTGCTCCAACATGCCGGATACTATAAGCCGCCCCCGGGAAAAGTCAAGATCCGGCGCTTGCGCGAACGCCCATTTCGGATTATATTTTCAGATCATGGCAAACATCGAAAAACTCATCTGGCCGGGCAGCACCCAGCTGGCGCCGGTGCCGCCGGTGCTGGTCGGCTGCGGCGGCGGACAACTGCCGAACAACCTGTTCACCGTGGCCTGGACCGGAATCGCCTGCTCCCGACCGCCGCTGATCACCATCGCGGTCCGGCCGGAGCGCTACTCCTACGGCCTGATCCGGGCCTCCGGCGAATTCACGGTGAACCTGCCGACCGCGCCGCTGGCCCGGGCCGTCGACTTCTGCGGCGTACGCTCGGGGCGCGACCTCGACAAATTCGCCGCCTGCCGCCTCACTCCGCTCTCCGGCAGCGCGGTTTCCGCCCCGCTGGTGGCGGAGTGTCCGCTGAGTCTGGAGTGCCGGGTGGAGCAGACGCTCGAACTCGGCAGCCACACCCTGTTTCTCGCGCGGATTCTGGCGATTCAGGTCAACGCCGACTGGGTCGACGCTTCGGGGCGGCTCAATCTGGAACGGGACGGGCTGCTGGCCTACGCCCACGGCCACTACTACGGACTCGGCGCCTGCCTGGGGCACTTCGGCTTCTCCGTCCGCCGGAAGGCCTCCGCCGCCAGCCGCCGCCGGGAGACCCGCCCGAGCACCAGCAAATAGACACTCAGTCCCAGCGCGATCACCAACATGGCCACCCGGCTGGCCGCCTGACGACCGGCGAGATTCAGCAGCGTATTCAGCAGCAGCGCCAGCGCCACCACGGCGAAACTCTTGTGGATCCAGTTCGCGAATCCGGCCTTCAGCGCCAGCTCGTGCAGGTGCGCGCCCAGCGGAAAACCGAACACGCCGCCCGCCGCCACCAGCAGCGACACCCCGCACACCTGCCAATCAAAGCTTCCGGCCCGGACCAGATAGGTCGCCCCGCCGGTGACGGTGGTGACCAGCACCAGCAGCCGGACGATCCGCCCGGTGTAGTACTCCGGAACCCGAAACCCCGAGCTCAGCAGCGGCCGGATCAGCAGACCGCCGCCGATCCCGAGCAGCGAGGAGAGCACGCCGGTGACCAGCCCCGCCCCCAGCGCGATCACACTCCGGCTCCGGGGAATGGCCGGGCAGCCGCAGTCCTCCGGCGTCCGGCTCAGCAGCGTCTGAACGGCGATGAACACGATCACCCCGAGCAGCAGCCACTGCAACGGCGCACTCCCCAGCCGCGCCGCCAGCCAGTCGTTGACCGGGCGCCCGACAAAGGAGGTGACGAAGGCCCCCAGCGCAATCGGCAGCGCCAGACTCCGGCCGTAACTGCCCGGCCCCCAGCCGATCTCCGGCGCCTGGCGCCGCACCGTAAGTACCGTCGAAGGCACCATCTGCAACAGACCGATTCCGACTGCGGAAAGGGGATCGAAGCCCAGAATCAGCATGGTCGGCACCACGATCCAGCCGCAGCCCACGCCCCAGAAACCGCCGGAGAGCATCCCCAGAAAGCCGATCACCGGCCCGACCGCGTACAACAGCCAGTTCATGCCCACACCCGCTCCAGAAACCGGTTGACCAGCGGCGGCACCCCCACCGCCCGGTCATGCCCCACGCCCGGAATCTCGTAACACTCCACCGCCGGATGTCCCGCCGCCCGCAGCAGATCGGCCAGATACTGATTCTCCCGGGCCCGCCCGGACATATCCAGATCGTGCTGCCCGGTGGCCAGAAAGATCGGCGGCAGCTCGGCGCTGATGTAGTACAGCGGCGCGTATTCGTCGATCACCGGCCGCAGCTCCGGCCCCGGATAGTCCAGATCCCGCCGCAGCTGGAAGTGCGTCGACATCTGCCCGCTCAGCAGCAGCAGTCCGGCCAGCTTCCGGTGATCCAGACCGTGCCCGGCCAGATACCGCGGATCCATCCCCACCAGCGCCGCCAGAAAGGCCCCCGCCGACATCCCGCCCAGCACCACGCGCTCCACGCCGCCGCAGCGCGCCGCCACATAGGCCACCGCCGCCGCCACGTCGTACAACGGCGCCGGAATCACCGCCGCCGGCGACAGCCGGTAGCGGACCGCGGCCACCGCCCGACGCCCGTCATACAGACAATCCAGCCGGTCCAGTCCCTCCCCGGTCAGGCCGCCGCCGTGCAGCCAGACCACCGCCGGAAAGTCAGGTTTTCCCTTCGGCTCCGACCAGATCAAGGTCTGCCGGGGATCGGTGGAGTTCGGAACATAGCAAATGGTCTCCGGCTCGGAATAGAGCTCCGGATTCGGCGTAAGGTAATGCTCCCAGGTCGGTTCCAACATGATCGCTGCTCCCTTTTTATTGTATACCGTATACAATACGCCGAAATCAGAAAAATGCAAATGACTTTTTCCGCGGAAATTCCCGGTTCCGGAGATGACAAGCGGCGGGAGCGGGAGTATAGTATCTCCGGTCCGGGGCAGCGCCTCCGGACGGAACACGACAACTTGCGGAGAACGGGAATCATGGAACGGATTGCCAACTTCATCACCGAGCGGATCGGCGACACGCCGCTGGTCCGGATTCAGCGGCTCAATCACGGGGGGGCGGAGATTCTGGCCAAGGTCGAATTTTTCAATCCGGGCGGCAGCGTCAAAGACCGGGTCGGGTTGGCCATGATCGAAGATGCGGAGCAGCGCGGGCTGCTCAAACCCGGCGGTCTGATCATCGAACCGACCAGCGGCAACACCGGGATCGGGCTGGCGCTGGCGGCGGCGGTCAAGGGCTACCGGCTGATTCTGACCATGCCCGAAACCATGAGCAGCGAGCGGCGCAAACTGCTGAAGGCCTACGGCGCGGAGCTGGTGCTCACCCCCGGCGCCGAAGGCATGGCCGGGGCGATCGCCAGAGCCGAGGAGCTTCATCGCCGACACCCGGGGTCGATCATTCCCCAGCAGTTCGAGAATCCGGCCAATCCGGCCTGCCACCGGGCCACCACCGCCGAGGAGATCTGGCGCGACACCGACGGCCGGATCGACGGCTTTGTGGCCGGGGTCGGCACCGGCGGCACCCTGACCGGTGTGGGCGAAGTGCTCAAGGAGCGCAATCCGGAACTTCAGGTGATCGCGGTCGAACCGGACACCTCGGCGGTGCTCTCCGGCGGTCCGGCCGGCCCGCATCAGCTGCAGGGACTCGGCGCCGGGTTTGTCCCCGGCGTGCTCAACACCGACTTGATCGACCGGATTCTCCCGATCGACGCGGCCACCGCCGGACGCACCGCCCGCGAGGCGGCCCGGAAGGAGGGACTGCTGATCGGCATTTCCTCCGGCGCGGCGCTGGCGGCGGCGCTGAAGTTGAGCGAAGAACCGGCCTGGGCCGGGAAACGGCTGGTGGTGCTGCTGCCCGACTCCGGCGAGCGGTATTTGTCCACCTGGCTCTTCGACGAGGCGTAGCCGGCGCGGCTAAATCACCGAGACCAGCCCCTTCAGATAGGCGCCCTCGGGCACCCGCAGCGAGACCGGGTGATCCGGACTCTGACTCAGCCGGTAGAGCGTGCGCGCCGAGACTCCGGCGTCCAGCGCCGCATCCGCCGTGATCTTCTGAAACAGCGCGGGCTCCATCAGTCCGGAACAGGAGAAATTGACCAGCGTCCCGCCCGGAGCCAGCAGCTGAAAGGCGATCAACGCCATGTCCTTGTAGGCCCGCGCACCGCGCATCAGCGACTTCCGGGACTCCACCAGCTTCGGCGGATCAAGCACGATCAAATCGAAACGCCGCCGTTCCGCCCGGAACTTCCGCAGTAGCGAAAAGACGTCGGCGTTGATGAATTCGCAGGTTCCGGAATCGAGCTGGTTGCGCGCAAAATTCTCTCCGGCACGGGCCAGCGCCTCGGCACTGGAATCGACGTTGCAGACCTCCTTCGCCCCGGCCAGCGCCGCCGCCACGCCGAAGCCGCCGGTGTAGCAGAAGGCGTTCAGCACGCGCTTCCCCGCAGCCAGCGCCGCCACCACGGCCCGGTTTACCCGCTGATCCAGATAGAACCCGGTCTTGTGCCCGTGCCTCAGGTCGACCGCAAACCGGGCGCCGTTTTCGACGATCTCCACCGCCTCCGGCGGCTCCTCGCCCCAGCACACGCCGGTGGTCTCCGGCAGTTTCTCACGGGCCCGGATCTCCGCATCGGAGCGCTCAAACACGCCCCGCACGCCGGCCAGCTCCCCGATCAGGCGCGCCAGCAGCTCCCGCTGCCGATCGGCCCCGGCACTCAAACACTGCAGCACCGCGTATTCGCCGTAGCGATCGACCACCACCCCGGGGAGGTCATCCCCCTCGGCCGCCACCAGTCGCTCCGCGCCGGCGGGGTCATGCGGCCAGAGCCGACGACGCAACGCGAAGGCCCGGCTCAAGCGGCGGCGGAAAAAATCCTCATCCACCGCCTCGTCCGGGTCGAAGGTCCAGAGCTTGGCCACCAGCTGCTCCGAAGCGGACCAGGCGCCGCGGGCCAGCCATTCGCCGGAAGCGGCGCGCACCTCCACCAAGTCGCCGGGAGACGGATCGCCCTCGATCCGGGCAATCGCGCCGGAGAACAACCAGGGGTGACGCCGCCGCAGCGCCTGGTCGCGCCCCGGCTTCAGCACCAATTGCGCAACGGCGCCCATCAGTAGGAGGGCGTGGACTGGCCGACCGCGTTGCAGGAGCCCTCGACCCGGCGGATCTCCAGCAACGGCAATCCCATCGGCACGAACGAGGAGCTCTCTGAAGTCTGCAAATCCAGCACCCGCACCCCCTGATTGGAACGGGCGGTGGCGGTCATCAGCAGCACCAGATTGTCCACGCTGACGGTGTCGCGGAAGATGGCCGAACACCCCGGCGTGCGGGCGCTGCCGGTGAACAGCGGCAGGAAGCCGAACAAATACCAGCCGTTCATCCGGGCGCTGATGTGCGTGGTCGGGCGCTTGTTGCCCTCGCCCACCGAAAGCGCGTTGAATTTCCGGGAGACATCCACCGTGGTGCATCCCGAGAACGCCACCAGAGCCGCCGCCGCGGCGGCCACCATCATCTTCTTCATACCACCTCTCCTGCTTGGATTTGGGAATTTGAAATAATGTACCCCGTCTTCCGCCATTTGCAAGCTGTCCGGTTTGACTTTCTGCCGGGGCCGCTCTATAGTAATGCGCCGAGTCGGAAGTTTCGAGCTCCGGCCGGAGTCATATTCACTCACCAAACTGTAAAGGAGTCGTTCGGAATCATGAAAAAGTTCGCAGTTCTGTTGCTGGCCGCGTTGACCCTCACCTGGTTCGCCGGTTGCGGGCAGGAGCAGGCCGACCGTCCGCTGGAGGAGGTCCGGGCCGAAGCCCAGAAACTCGACGCCGCCCAGCTCGAAAAAGCCATCGCCACCTGCAAAAAGGAGCTGGCCGCGCTGGAGCCGAAGATCGAGGATCTGAAAAAGCAGATCGAAGGCTTGAAACTTACCGAGCTGGCCAGCGAGAAGAGCAAGGAGCTGGTGAGCAATCTCGAGCAGTTGCGCGGCAAAATCGACAACCTCGGGGAGCAGATCGAGATCTACACCGAAGCCGCCAAGGCCAAGGCTGAAGCCAAGTAACCGGGCGACCGCCATTCCCGGCTTCGCGGCGCGCCGGACCTGCCAACGGCTCCGGCGCGCCGCCTATTTTTTTCCCGGCTCCGGAGCCGGGTGAATCCGGCGCTCCAGCTCCCGGATGCCCTCGGTGAAGCGGGGTCCGAGCCGGAAGACCAGATCGGCATCGAGATCCCGGTAACAGCGCCCGGCGCGGACCGCCGGCCAGAGACGCCAGGAGTCCGGCACCGGCACCTGGACGGCGCCCCGCTTCGTCGGGAAGATCACCACCTCCGGCCGGGCCGCCAGCGCCCACTCCGGAGAAGCCCGGAAATAGGCGGTGTCCTCCGCTCCGGCGGCGTTGCGGCCCCCGGCCAGTTCGATCAGGTCGTTCAACACCGACCGCCGTCCGGCCACCGTCAGGGGATCGGCCCAGACCACCAGCAGCACCGAAGGGCGCCGGGTCTTGGCGTAGCGCGTCCGGCAGGCGGCGAGCAGCGCCCGGACCCGGGTCAGTTCGGCCCCGGCCTCCCGCTGGCGATTCAGCAGCCGCCCCAGTTCGGTGACTGCGCGCTCGTAGTCGGCCACACTCGAGGTCGGCAGTTCGACCACCCGCAAACCGAGCCGGATCAATAGCTCCCGGGCGCCGGGCTCGAAGAGCCGCCCGGCCACCACGGTGTCGGCCCGCAATTTCAGAATCGCCTCCGGGCTGGGAGCCCCGAAGCGCCCGGCCACAGGCAGGCTCCGGACCTCCTCCGGAAAATCGCAAACAGAACTGCGTCCGACCAGCTGCTCCCGGCCACCGAGCCGGCAGATGATCTCGGTCAGCTCCGGCGCCAAGGAGACAATCCGCGCCGCCGAAGCCGGCAGGCACAGCCCCAGAATCCACAACCACACGACGCAGCGTCGCCACCACATTCGTCGCACCTCCTGAATTTTTTTGGAGAATAATATAGCCTTGTCGCGGCGAAAAAGCCAGAACCGATTTGACCAAACCCGATTTCGGAGTTACATTAAACACGGTATCTTTTCGCGCGTCCGGGGATCCGGCGCGTTAATCCTTCAGTCGGAGCGGAGCATGGGCGGATTTTTCGGGGTGGCGGCCAAGCATGATTGCACGGCCGATGTCTTCTACGGCACGGACTATCATTCACACCTGGGAACCCGACGGGGCGGCCTGGCCATCTACAGCGACGATCACCGGATCATCCGCCGCATTCACGACATCACCAACGCTCAGTTCCGCTCCAAATTCGACAGCGACCTCGACGACTTCTCCGGCCAGACCGGGATCGGGATCATCAGCGACTTGGAGGATCAGCCGCTGACCATCTCCTCGCACTTCGGGACCTATGCCATCGTCACCGTCGGCAAGATCAACAACCAGCGTGAACTGGTGGAGCAGGCCTTCGCCAACGGCTGCTCCCACTTTTCCGAAACCGGCGACGGGGAACTCAATCCGACCGAACTGGTGGCCACACTGATCAACCGCGGCGACACCATTCTGGCGGGCATCGAATATGCCCAGAAGGTGATCGACGGCTCCTGTTCCATTCTGCTGATGTTCCAGAACACCCTCTACGCCGCGCGCGACCGCTACGGCCGGACGCCGGTCCTGATCGGGGAAAAACCCGACGCCTTCGCCGTCTCCATGGAAAGCTCCGCCTTCCCCAACCTCGATTACCGGCTCAAACACGAACTCGGCCCCGGCGAAGTGGTGCGGATCACCGCCGATCAGGTGGTCCAGCTCAAAGCTCCGGGCTGCACCATGAAGATCTGTGCCTTTTTGTGGGTCTATTACGGCTATCCCTCCAGTTCCTACGAGGGAATCAACACCGAAAGCGCCCGCTATCGCAACGGTTCGCGGCTGGCCGCCGCCGACGTCGGCGAGGTCAATATCGACTCGGTCTGCGGCATTCCCGACTCCGGCGTGGCCCACGCCATCGGCTACGCCAACGCCTCGGGCAAGCCCTATCAGCGGGCCTTCGTCAAATACACGCCGACCTGGCCGCGCAGTTTCATGCCGCAGAGTCAGGCGGCCCGCAACCTGATCGCCCGGATGAAGCTGATCCCGGTTCAGGAGCAGATCGAAAACAAGCGCCTGATGTTCTGCGACGACTCCATCGTCCGCGGCACCCAGCTCCGGGATACCGTGGTGCGGCTTTATGAGCGCGGGGCCAAAGAGGTCCACATGCGCTCGGCCTGTCCGCCGATCCTGTTCGGCTGCAAATTCCTGAACTTCTCCCGCTCCCGCTCCGAGCTCGATCTGGCCGCCCGCCGGGCGATCGTCCGGCTGGAGGGCACCGATCAGCTGACGCCGGAAATTCTGGCCAAATACCTGGTCTACGACTCCCCCGCCTACCGCGCCATGGTCGAGGAGATCCGCGCCCAGCTCAATTTGACCTCCCTGAAATTCCAGCAGCTCGATCAGCTGATCGCGGCGATCGGTATCGACCCCAAAAAGGTCTGTACCTATTGCTGGAACGGCGTGGATGTGGAGGCCGAACCGCCGGTCATCCACCTCCACCCCCGGGATCAGCACTGAAGAGTTCAGCGCTTTTTACGGCAGTGGCGGCACTTGCCGCCCTCGCACTGACTGCAGATGCCGTTGGGCAATTCTCCCCGCGTGAAATCGACGATGTTCTGCAACGTCACCCTCGCGATGTTGCGCATCGCCTCGCGCGTGAAAAACGCTTGGTGCGACGTGATCATCACGTTCGGGAAGGTCAGCAGCCGGGCCAGCACGTCGTCCTGAATGGGGGCGTCCGAGCGGTCCTCGAAGAAGTAGTCGGTCTCCTCCTCGTAGACATCGAGTCCGGCCGAACCGACTTTGCCGCTTTTGAGCGCCTCGATCAATCCCGCGGTGTCGATCAGCTTGCCGCGGCTGGTGTTGAGGATCATCACCCCGTCCTTCATCTGGCTCAGACTCTCGCGGTTGATCAAATGGAGATTCTCCGGCGTCAGCGGACAGTGCAGCGAAATCACGTCGCTTTCGCGGTACAGCGTCGTTAACGGCACATACTCCAGATGCAGCTTCTCCGCCGCCTCCCGGTCGGGATAGAGATCGTAGGCCAGAAGCCGCACCCCGAACCCCTGCAGCAGCTCGGCGAACACCTTCCCGATCTTGCCGGTTCCAACAATGCCGATGGTCTTGCCGTGCACGTCAAAACCCAGCAGTCCGTTGATCGAGAAATTGTTCTCCCGAACCCGACAGTAGGCCCGATTGAGTCCACGATTCAGACACAGCATCAACGCCAGCGTGTATTCGGCCACCGCGTGGGGCGAATAGGCGGGCACCCGGACCACCTCGATCCGGCCGTAGGCCGCGGGCAGATCCACATTGTTGTATCCGGCGCAACGCATGGCGATCAACTTGACGCCGCCGGCGACCAGCCGGTCGATCGCCGCCCGGTCCAGCTCGTCGTTGACAAACGCGCAGACCACCTGCGCCCCCTCGGCCATCGCCGCCGAAGCGGCGGTCAGACGCGACTCGTAAAAGACCAGCTCCAGGCCGAAGTCCCGGTTCTGTTCGGTGAACGACTTCCGATCGTAGGGCTTGGTATCAAAAAACGCAACCTTCAACTTCTCCCCGTCCATGTTACGCCTCCATTTCGGTTTGAGTTCTCAGCAAAAAAGGCGGAGCCGCCATATCCGGGGCTCCGCCTCGCAGTCGGGATCGCGCCCCCTACTCCGCCGAGCAGACGCTTTCGATCCGCAGTTCTCCCTTCTCCAGCTTCTCCGGCAGCACCGGGATGAGTTCCGCCTCGTGCGGTCCCGCGGGCAGCTGGTCGGAGATCTTGCGCCAGATGAAGAGATTTCCGGCCGGTCCGAACATCCGGGTCGAGAAATCCCAGACCTTCTCCTTGCCGCCCTTGAGATCGTCCACCAGCTGCCCCTTTTCGTTGAACTTCCGGCCATCGATGCGGATGATCAGATCCAGCGACTTCTCGCTGCCTTCGCCGAAGAGCCCGAACAGCGAACCGTCGAATTTGACCTTGAGCGGAACCGTCTTCCCGCCCTTGGCCAGCTCGAACTTGGCCACGTCGCCCATCCAGCGGCTGGACTGACCGTCGAACCACATGCCGGTGCGGAAGGTCTTGGCCCGGGTCCAGCCCTCCGGCAGCGGACCGTCGACCAGCACCTGACGCTGCACCTTGGAGAACTCCCCATAGTGCGGTTTTTCCGGCAGCACGCAGCGGACATCGTCGCGGATCGCCTGCTCAAAGCCGTCGATGAAGCCCTCGGCAAAGACCGCATATCCGGCGTCGTCCGGATGGGTCCCGTCCTGCGGCTGATAGAGATCGGCCAGCTTCAGTTCGCCGGAGGCCAGTTTGGCCCGCGGAATGGTGTAGCCGTCGCCGTTGGCGGTGTGGTAGTACTTCTGCAGCTCCAGATGCTGCTTGTGGCGGGCGAAGGGCTCGGCCTGGTACCCCGGCTCGAAATTGCGCTTGACCCCGAAGAACACCTGCACCACCGGCACCCCGGCCCGCAGCAGCCGACGCAGAATCGTCTCGTAGGAGACCAGCGACTCCGGCGTGGAGTCGAACAACCCGTCGTTGACCGTGAAGTCCAGGAACACCAGATCCGGCTTGAACCGCATCACATCGCGCTCCAGCCGGAAGATTCCCAGCTGCGAACCGGTGCCGCCGATCGCCGCATCCACCAGATTGAAGGAGGAGGCCGGATACTTCTGCTGCAGATACTGCCCGAGCAACGCCCGCGAACTGGTCAGCTGCGGATTGCTCGAACAGGCGCCCCAGGTCAGCGACCCGCCCAGGAACACCACGTTCAACGGCTCTCCCGCGGTCGCCCGGCGGTCAAATTCCCGGAACGAGAGCGTATCGGCGTTCTTCGTACTCGCACACCCCGCCAGCATCGCGGCGCCGACCACGGCGGCGGCGGCGGGCATCATCTTCTTCAGCACCATTTACTTTTTCTCCTGTTTCTGAGTCTGTTCAAACATGGCGTTGATGACCCGGATCGAATCGACGATCAGCTCCGGATCGATTTCTCCAACCAGCTTCTTCCCGCGCACCGCGTCGCGGAAATTCTCCCACTGATAGGTGCCGGACCCCTCGCCCCGCGGCAGCCGGACCTCGACAAAGCTCGGCGCGGCCTCGGGACCGTTGCTGCGCTGCAGGGTCAGCACCGACCAGGCCGGATCGCCGTAGGCCTCCACCCCGGCCAGATTCCGGGTCACGGTTCCGCGCTCGTAGTGGATGGTCATGATGTTGCGGTAGGGTCTGCCGTTGTCGATGCAGAACGAGGCCGAGACCGTGGCCAGACAGCCGTTGACGAAGCGGATTCCCAATTGGGCATTGTCGGCGGTGGGCCGCCCGGTGAAGATCCGGCTCTCCTGCACCGTGCAGTCCAGCGGGGTTCCGCACAGTTGCAGCAGATCGTTGATGCCGTAGATTCCGAGCCGGAAGATCGGCGGCGCCGGGCAGCGGGCCGGATCGTCGTACCAACTGCCGTCCGGCTGCTCCTGATAGCGGGCGAAGGTCTGCCAGGAGGCGAGGATCGGCTGCCCGAGGTCATACTCCTGCTGCCAGGCCAGAATCTGCTTGAGATCGCCCGGCGGCACCGGATTGGGGGAGTTGAGGTGCACCACCTTGCCCAGCTCCGCCGCCTTCTTCAGAATGGCGCGCGCGGCCTCGGGATCGCGATCGAAGGGCTTGGTGGTCATCACGTGCTTGCCGGCGCAGATCACCTGATCGATCAACCGGTGCCGGTTGACCGGGGGCGTGTAGAGACCGATCGCCTCCAGTTCCGGGTCGGCCAGCATGGACTCCAGCGTCGGATAGAACTTCAGCTTCCGGTCGGCGGCCATCTTCCGCGCCTTTTCCTGATCCAGATCGCAGACTCCGACCAGCTCCACGAACGGATTGCCGCCGTCCGCCAGCAGATCGTTGACAATATGCCGGCCGAAGTTCAAACCGACCAGCCCGAGTTTCACCCTTGACATAATTTCCTTTCTTCGACTGTTTCGCTTCCGTCACCGCCGACGTCCCGTAAAACGCAGCAGCAGCAGAAACAGATTGATGAAATCCAGATAGAGGGTCAGCGCCCCCAGAATCGCATATTTCCGCCCGGTGACGTCGTCAAACGCCCCCTCTTCCTGCGCGATCGCCAGCTGTTTGAGCTTCTGGGTGTCATAGGCGGTCAGGCCCACGAAGATCAGCACGCCGACACAGGAGATCACCAGCTCCAGCCGGGAACTCCCCAGAAACAGGTTCACCACCATGGCCAGCACCAGCCCGAGCAGCCCCATCAGCAGCAGATTGCCCCAGCGGGTGAGATCGCTCCGGGTCAGATAGCCGTAGAGGCTCATGAGCCCGAAGGTTCCGCTGGTCAGCAGAAAGGTGTTCACCACCGAGGTCTGAGTGTAGACCAGCAGCAGCCAGCCCAGGGTGACGCCGTTCAGCGCCGCGTAGCCGGCGAAGAGGAGCGCCGCGACTCCCGGCGCCAACCGCCGGATGCCCAGCGAAATCACGCTCACCAGCACCAGATCCAGAATCAACGCCCCCCAGAAGAAGCCCTGATACTGCACAAACTGCGCCGGAGTCAGGACTTTGCCCAACCCATAACTCACCGCCGCGGTCAGCGCCAGCCCGCCGCACATCCAGCCGTAGACCCGGTTGATGAAGGTATTGGCGGTGGCCGCCGCCGGCACGGTGGCCTCGTAACTTCTCGGATATTCGTCAAACTGCCCCATAATCTCCTTACCCTCCTTGACC
>CASFRF010000069.1 GCA_949297015.1 uncultured bacterium | reverse complement strand
GCAGCCGAGCATCCGGTCCCGATACTCCGCCGGGGTCATGACTAGTTCCCGTAGACGGAGAAGTCGGCGAAGATGGCGTAGACCGTGGCGACCGTCAGCACCAGAATCACCGAAATCGGCCAGAGGTAGCGGAACGGCGTCATCGCAATCACCTTGGCGTCCTGCTGGACAAAGGGTTCCGGGCGACCGGCGAAGCGGCCCCAGAGCCACATCATCAACAGCAGCCCGGCCAGCACCAGCGCCAGGAAGTGATACTGGTGCCGGGGCACGGCAATATAGTTGGAGAAGGGCGGCACAAAGTAACCGACGGCGATCAGCACCACGCCCAGCACCAGCGTGAGCCTGGCCGCCGGGGCCGGGGTGAAGCGGAAGATCATGCCGCCGGCGACCACGGCGAGAATCGGAATGAAGTAGATGCCGTTCATCCGCTGCAGATATTCAAAGATGCCGCCGGTTCCGGCCAGCAGCGGCGCCACGCACATCGAGATCAGGGCCACGATCCAGCCGAACCAGCGGCCCACCCGGACCACTTCGGCGTCGTCGGCGGCGGGCTTGCAGAGTCCCCGGTAGATGCCCAGACTGAACAGGGTGCAGGTGCTGTTCAGCGCGGAGTTGAAGCTCGAGAGAATCGCCCCCAGAATCGCCGCCGCGAAGAACCCGGCCAGCGGCCCCGGCAGCACGGCGTTGACCAGCCGGCCGTAGGCGTCGTCGGACTTCATGGCTTCGCCGGCGAACAGGGCGGCGGCGATCATGCCGGGGAGGACCAGATAGAGCGGCCCGAGGAGTTTCAGCAGGCCGCAGAGCAGCACGCCCTTCTGCCCCTCGGCCAGCGACTTGGCGCCGAGGGTGCGCTGAATGATCTGCTGATTGGTGCACCAGTAGAAGACGTTGATGAAGAGAATGCCGGTGAACAGCGTGTCAAAGGGTACTGCCGAGGCGGGGTGGCCGATGGAGTTGAACTTCTCCTCGGGCAGGATTTCGGCGAGTCGGCCGATGCCCTCCACAAAGCTGCCGTCGCCGAGGGCGGCGAAGCCGAAGTAGGTGATCATAAAGCCGCCGGTCAGCAACCCGATGCCGTTCATGGTGTCGGAGAAGGCCACTGATTTGAGTCCGCCCCACAGGGCGTAGACCGAACCGATCAGGCCGATGGCGAAGACCAGCAGCCAGAGCGCCGTCGTGGGCGAGGAGATGCCGAAGAGTTCCTGCAGATTGAGCATGCCCAGCAAGCCGGTGGCGCCGGTGTAGAGGATGATCGGCAGCAGAATCACCATGTAGGCCACCAGAAAGATGCAGTTGGTGATGACCGCGGTGGTCTTGTCAAAGCGCAGCTCCAGATACTCCGGCACCGTGGCGACGCCGCTTTTGAGGAAGCGCGGCAGGAAGAACAGGGCCATCAGCACCAGTCCGATGGTGCCGACCACCTCCCAGGCCATGACGCTCAAGCCGGAGGTGAAGGCGCTGCCGTTGAGCCCGACCATCTGTTCGGTCGAGAGGTTGGTCAGCAGCAGCGAACCGGCGATGAAGGGGAAGGTCAGCGAGCGCCCGGCCAGAAAGAACCCGTCCCGGGAACCGTGATCGGCCTTCCGGGTGAAGATCCAGGTGAGCACCGCCACCAGGGCGGTGAAGCCGATGAATGAGAACAAAGTCCACCACTGCATTTGTTGCCTCCATCTTGATCGCGGTTCCGCGGAACCGCGATCCGGTTTTCGGAATCACTCCGGCCCGCGCTCGGAGTCGACGGCTCCGGTGGACCCGGAAAAAGCGCTCCGCTCCGACTCCGGAGCGGGGAGCGGCACTTCTCCTTCTGTAATGTACACCGCCTTTCGGCGCTTGCAAGTCGCGATTACTTCGCCTCGTACCAGTTGGCGCCGGAGGAGACCTCGACCCGCAGCGGAACCTTGAGCGTGACCACCTGTTCCATCTCCTCGCGCAACAGTTGCCGGACCGCCTCCTCCTCGGCGGCGGGGGCGTCGAGCAGCAGTTCGTCGTGCACCTGGAGCAGCAGTTCCGCCTTCAGCTTTTCGCGTCGGAGCCGGGCGGCCACCCGGATCATGGCCAGTTTGATGATGTCGGCCGCCGTGCCCTGAATCGGGGTGTTCAACGCCGCCCGTTCGCCGAAGGAGCGGAGATTGAAATTGCTCGACTTCAGCTCCGGCAGATAGCGGCGGCGTCCGAACAGGGTGGTGACGCAGCCCCGGGCGCGGGCGCTTTCGACGATCTCCTTCATGTAGGTCCGGACTCCGGCGTAGTGTTCCAGGTATTCGCGGATGTAGGTTTCGGCCTCCGCCCGCGGGATGCCGAGATTTTCGGCCAGCGAAAAGGCGGAAATGCCGTAGACGATCCCGAAGTTGACCGCTTTGGCCCGCCGCCGCAGCTCCGGCGTGATCCGGTCCGGCGGCAGGTGGAAGACCTGACTGGCGGTGAAGGTGTGGATGTCCTCGCCGGAGGCGAAGGCCTGCTGCAGCGCCGGATCGTCGGCGATGTGGGCCAGCAGCCGCAGTTCGATCTGCGAGTAGTCGGCGTCGATCAGCAGCCGGTCGGGACCGGCGGGGACGAACATCTTGCGCAGTTCGCTGCCCAGTTCGGTGCGGATCGGAATGTTCTGCAAATTGGGGTCGGCCGAGCTCAACCGCCCGGTGGCGGTGGCGGTCATGTTGAACCGGGTGTGGACCCGGTCGTCGGGGCCGACCACCGCCAGCAGACCCTCGACGTAGGTGGAGTTGAGCTTGGCCAGCTGTCGCCAGCGGATGATTTCGGGGATGACCGGGTGGGCGTGGCGGAGTTTCTGCAGCACCTCGATGTCGGTCGAGTAGCCGGTTTTGGTCTTGCGCAGCGCCTTGAGTCCCAGTTTCTCGAAGAGCAGCTCGCCCAGCTGTTTGGGCGAACCGGGGTTGAACGTTTCCCCGGCCAGACGGCAGGCCCGGTCCAGCGTCGCGGTCAGCTCGGTTTCGAGCCGGTCGCCGAACTCCCGCAGCCGGGCGCGGTCGATCCGGATCCCCCGGTGCTCCATTTCGGCCAGCACCGGCGAGAGCGGGAGCTCCAGTTCGGTGTAGAGCTTCTCCAGTCCCTGAGCCCGGAGTTCGGGCAGCAGCCGCGCGTGGAGCTCCGCCACGGCCCGGACCTGACGCTCCGGCGGCGGGGCGGCGCCGAGATCCTGCTGCAGGTGCCCGAGGGCGATCCGGGGCAGGGCGTAGCTGCCGAGTGCGGGATCCAGCAGATAGGCCGCCAGCGCGGTGTCGTCGCCGAATCCCGCCGGTGCAAGCCCCCGGTTCAGCAGCAAAGTCATCAGCGACTTGAGGTCGTGTCCGACTTTGGTCACGCCGGGGCCGAAGAAGGCAGCGTCGAACTCCGGGAACTTTCCGAATTCGACCTGGTGGACCCCGCCTCCGACGGCGACGGCGTAGCTCCGGAGTTCCGGATCGGCGGCCAGAAAGACCCGCTCCGTCGCCCGGCAGGCCGTCAGCAGCGCGGTCGCCGCGGCGGCGTCGGGGACCGGCCGCGGTTCGGGTTCGGCTGCCGCCGGGGCCGCGGCTTCCGGTTCCGGCGTCGAGAGCCCGAAGCGGTCGAGGAAGGTGGTGAACTCCAGCTGGATCAGCAGCTCCCGGAGTTCGCGTTCCCGGGGAGCGCGCCTCCGGGTCGATTCGGGGTCGAAGGTCAGCGGCGCGTCGCGCCGGATGGTGGCCAGACGCCGGGTCAGAAAGGCCGCCTCCCGCCCGGCGAGGAGCTTGCGCTGAAGCGCGCCTTCGAGCTCGCCGCCATCGACCGCGCGATAGAGCTCCTCCAGCGGGCCGAAGCGGGCGATCAGCTCCCGGGCGGTCTTTTCGCCGACTCCGGCCACACCGGGCAGATGGTCCGAGGCGTCCCCCTGCAGACCCTTCTCGTCGGCCAGCAGCGGCGGCTCGAACCCGTACTCCTGCCGGAACTGCTCCGGGGTGTAGGCGGTGCTTTCGGTCCGGCCGGAGCGGGTGGCGACCAGCCGGACCGAGATCTCCGGCGTCAAAAGCTGCAGCAGATCGCGGTCGCCCGAGACGATCACCGGCCGCCACGGCGTTCCCGCGCAGCGGGCGGCGATGGTGCCCAGCAGGTCGTCCCCCTCGTACCCGGCCAGTTCGTAGCGGGGCACGGCCAGCGCATCGAGCAGCTCCTTGAGCGGCGGCAGCTGGGCGGTCAGTTCCGGCGGGGTCGGGCGGCGCTGCGCTTTGTATTCCGGATACTCCCGGTGGCGGAAGGTCGGCTCCCGGCGGTCGAAGACCACGCAGAGCCCGTCGGGACGCTCCTCTTCGAGCAACTTGAAGAGGATCAGCAGAAAACCGTACACCCCGTTGGTGGGCTGCCCGGTGCGGGTACTCAAGGGGCGGATGCCGTAGAAGGCCCGGCTCAGCAGGCTGTTGCCGTCGAGCGCCAGCAGTTTGCAGGATTTTTCCATGGTGCAGAACCCTCCCGGAGTTCAGTAAAGCGGTCCCTGATTCCGGCGGTACTCCCGGAACGGCGCCCGGGCCTCCTCCTCCAGCCGGGGGCCGATCACCTCGATGTTCCGCGCCCGGCAGCGCTCGTGCCAGTCCGGGACCTTGTCCCCCTCGTCAAAACCGAGTTCGCGGGCGAAGTCGCCCGGCGCGCCGTAGACCAGATGCCGGACGCCGCTCCACAGCGTGCCGCCCAGACACATGATGCACGGCTCGCAGCTGGCTACCAATTCCGAGTCGAAATTCGCGAGCCGATGGCTCCCGAGCAGCCGTTCCGCGCCGCCCAGCGCCAGCATTTCGGCGTGGGCCAGCGATTGTCCGCTCGGCGTCACCACGTTGACCGCGGCGGCCAGCAGCTTCCCGGACGGGAGCTCAAACACTGCGGCGGCGAAGGGCCCCCCGGTGCCGCGGCGGACGTTTTCGAGCGCCAGTTCAAAGGTCAGGCGCAACCGCTGATCCCGGTCGGGAAACCCGGCGGGGCGGTCGCTCAGAAAGGGCGCCAGCCACTCTGGCTGACGAATGGAAATTGCAGCAACAGCAGTCATGATTTTTCCCTGAATGATTGGACTTCCCGTTTACCATACCGTTCTCTCCGGAGAAATGCAAACGGCGCTGGTTTTTTTCGGCGGGTCGGTTATATTATGGAAACAACCCATCGCGCCGCCGGGCGGCGCGGCCAGACGGAGCGTGGAAAAGTGAAGAAGTGGTGGTTCCGGCGGTCGCCGGTGATGATTCTGCTGTGGTTGCTGCTGCTGGCGGCGGGATGCCGGACGATGGAGACGGAGACGCTGACGCCGCCGCCGCCGGTGGCGGCGCTGCCCGCGATCGATTACGCCGACCGGGGGAACTGGGTGCTGCTGCCCGACCCGGCGGCGGCTCCGCACGAGGTGGATGTGTTCTACGTCTACCCCACGGTGGTGGCGGACCGGGAGCAGCCGCTGATGGACTGGAGCGATCCGGCGGTGCGGGCCAAGACCGTGCGCATCGCCGGGCAGCAGGCCGGATGCTTCTCCGGCTTTGCCAATCTCTACGCGCCGTTCTGCCGTCAGCTCGAGTTTTACCGGGCGATCGTCGATCTGCGGCGCGACCCGTGGGACTATTCCGACATGGCCGCGGGCGTGGCCGATCTGCGCGCGGCGTTCCGTTACTATCTGAAGCATTACAACCGGGGGCGCCCCTTCATCCTGCTCGGCCACAGCCAGGGGGCGATGGCGCTGCTGGAACTGATGAAGAGCGAATTCGGAACCGAACCGGCGGCCCGGCGGCTGGTGGCGGCCTATCTGATCGGGATCCCGCTGCGCCCGGCGGAGCTGAGTCGCTGGCCGCACCTGAAATTCGCGCAGAGCGACCGCGATACCGGCGTCATCGTCTCCTACAATTCGGTGGCCCCGGGGACCGGGCGGACGGTGTTCACCGCCCCGGGGGTCTACTGCATCAATCCGCTCACCTGGCGCACCGATGCGGCCGCGGCTCCGGCCGCCTTGAGCCGCGGGGCGGTGTTTTTCGACGATGCCGGAGCGGTTTCGCAGCGGGTTCCCCACTTCTGCTCCACCCGGATCAATCCGGAGTTCGGCGCCTTGGAGGTGACCCCGGCGCAGCCCGGCGGCGGCCCCTACGACGCCCCGGAGCTGCTGGGGGAGGGGGTCTACCACATGAACGACATCTACTTCTTCTACGAGGATTTGAAAGCGAATGCCGAACTGCGCAGCAAACACTTCCGACAGCGCTGACCCGGCCGCCGACAACCGGCCGATCGGCGTGTTCGACTCCGGACTCGGCGGCCTGACCGTGGTGGCGGCGCTGCGCCGCCGGCTGCCCGACGAGGACATCCTTTATCTGGGGGATACCGCCCGGGTGCCCTACGGCGACAAATCGGCCGATTCGATCATCCGTTTCGCCCGGCAGGATACCGGTTTTCTGGTGGGTAAAGGCGTCAAACTGGTGATCGCCGCCTGCAATACGGTGAGCGCGGTGGCGTTGCCGGAGCTGCGCCGGAACCGGGTGGGTGAACCTCTGCTGGGGGTGATTGACGCCGGAGTCCGGGCCGTGATGGGGTCGGGGGCGCGGCGGATCTGCGTGATCGGGACCCGGGCCACCGTCAACAGCGACGCCTACCGGCGCGCCCTGCACGCGCTCGACCGCTCGCTGGTGGTCGAGAGCATCCCCTGTCCGCTGCTGGTGCCGCTGGCCGAGGAGGGAATCGTCTCCGGTCCGCTGGCCCGGGCGGTGTTCGATCTCTATTTGAAGCCGCTGCGGGAGAACCCGCCGGAGGCGTTGCTGCTGGGGTGTACGCACTATCCGCTGTTCATCCCGGCGCTGAACAAGTATTTCGGCGGGCGGGTCCGGATCATCGACAGCGCGGGGGCCTGCGCCGAGTACGCGGCCGACTATCTGCAGGCGCACCGGCTGAGCGCCGTGGCCGGGAAGCGGCCGCGTTACAGCTGCTTCGTCACCGATCTCCCGGCGGAGTTTCAGCATCAGGCCACCCGGTTTCTGGGCTCGGATCCCGGCCGGGTTGAAAAAATTGCATTGGAGTAAGGCAAGGAGTTATCATGGACAGTCGAACGTTGATCCGGGAGCTGATCGCCGGTCGCCCGACGCCGCGCTGCGGCTTCTGGATGGGCAATCCGGACCCCAAAACCTGGCCGTTGCTGCGCGAGTATTTCGGCGTTGCAACCGATGACGAGGTGCGCCGTCTGCTCGGCGACGATTTGGTCTGGGTGATGGCCGACGGCGGGTATCACGGGCCCGACGGCCGCCCGGCCTTTCCCAATCCGCGCAAGCGCGAGGGACTGGCCGCGCCCGGGGTCTTCTCCGACTGCGAATCGGTGGCGGAGGTGGCGGCCTATCCCTGGCCGGAGTTGAAGGATTTGGACTTCACCGAACAGCTGGCGGCGGTGCGCCGGACGGGGGATTGCTACCGGGCCAGCGGCATGTGGTGTCCGTTCTTCCATCTGCTCGGCGACCTCTTCGGTATGGAGGAGTACTTTGTGAAGATGTACACCCAGCCCGAGGTGGTCAAGGCGGTGACCCGGCGGGTGGTCGATTTCTATCTGGCGGGGACCGAGAAGTTCTTCCGCGAGGCGGGCGATGAGGTGGACGGCTTCTTCTTCGGCAACGATTTCGGAACGCAACAGGACATCATGATCAGTCCCGAGTGCTTTCAGGAATTCGTCTTCCCCTACTTCAAGGAGTTCACCGATCTCGGTCACGCATTCGGCAAACAGGTGCTGCTCCACTCCTGCGGCGCCATTGTCAAGGTGATTCCCGACCTGATCCGGCTCGGCGTCGACGCGCTCCACCCGCTGCAGGCCCGTGCCGCCCACATGGAGGCCGAAAACCTCCGGCAGTTCCAGGGAAAACTGACCTATTTCGGCAACATCGACACCCAGGATCTGCTGGTCAACGGCACTCCGGAGGAGGTCAAAGCCGACGTGCGCCGGGTCAAGGCGCTGCTCGGACCCCGGCTGATCGTCAGCCCCAGCCACGAGGCGCTGCTGCCCAACGTCCCCCCTGCCAACGTTCAGGCCATGGCCGAAGAGGCCCATCTGCCCTGGACCTGAAAAATGAACGGTGACCGCTCCCCACGGGGAACGGTCACCGGAAAACCGCAGCCGCCGGTCAGTTGTTGCTCGGCGAGTAGTTCGGCGCGTCCTTGAGCATGGTGACGTCGTGGGGATGGGCTTCGCGCAGCCCGGCGGAGGTGACCCGGATCACCTGAGCCTTATCCTGAAACTCGCGCACCGTGCGGGCGCCGCAGTAGCCAAAGGAGTAACGCAGCCCGCCGACGAACTGATAGATCACATGGGCCACCGGTCCGCGGAACGGGACGAGCCCTTCGATGCCCTGCGGCACGAGCTTGGATTCGTCGTCGACGTCGCTCTGGCCGTAGCGTTCACGGCTGCCCTTGCCGGTCTTCATCGCCTCCAGACTGCCCATGCCGCGGTAGACCACATAGCTGCGGCCCTGATGCAGCGTGACTTCGCCGGTGCTCTCCGCGGTTCCGGCCAGCGCCGAACCCATCATCACCGAGGAGGCTCCGACCGCGATCGCCTTGGCCACGTCGCCCGACTGCTTGATGCCGCCGTCGGCGATCACCGGCAAATCGCGCGGGACCGCCCGGGTCACGTCGAAGACCGCGGTGACCTGGGGGACTCCGACTCCGGCCACCACCCGGGTGGTGCAAATGGAGCCGGGTCCGATGCCGACCTTGATGCCGTCGGCGCCGGCGTCGGCCAGCGCTTTGGCCGCCTCGGCGGTGGCGACATTGCCGCCGACCACGTCGACCCGGTCGCCGTAGGTCTTCTTGAACAGCCGGACGGTCTCGATCACGCCCTTGGAGTGCGCGTGCGCGGTGTCGATCACCAGCACGTCCACTCCGGCGTTGACCAGGGCTTCGGCCCGGGCCTCGTCATAGGGGCCGGTGGCGGCGGCGACGCGCAGCTGATGACGCTGGTCGCGGTTGTAATCGGGCTCTTCGTTGTCGATCAGCGTGCGCACGTCGAAGAAGCTGTAGAGTCCGGTCAGTTTGCCGGCGGCGTCGATCACCGGGAGCTTGCCGACCTTGTTTTCGAGCATGATCCGATAGGCGTCGGTCATGGAGATGGTGTCGGGTGCGGTGACCGGACGGGAGGTCATCACCTCGCTGATCCGGACCTGGTAATCGGTCAGGAACTTG
Organism: uncultured bacterium; assembly: GCA_949297015.1. GTDB lineage: Bacteria > Verrucomicrobiota > Lentisphaeria > Victivallales > Victivallaceae > CASFRF01. The sequence continues at coordinate 18,944 of CASFRF010000069.1, read as the reverse complement.
AGGTCGCGGCTGGTCACGATGCCGACCAGCTTGCCGTCGTGATCGACGATCGGGAAGCCGGAAAAGTTGTATTTGCGCAGCTTTTTCTCGTTGAGCATCGACTCGACGGTCTGATCCGCGTAGAAGACCACCGGGTGCTTGATGATGCCGTTCAGATAGTACTTGACCTTGCGGACCTCTTCGACTTGTTTGTCGATCGAGAGGTTCTTGTGGATCACGCCGATGCCGCCGAGCCGGGCCATGGCGATCGCCATTTCGCTTTCGGTCACCGTATCCATGGCGGCGCTGACGAACGGGATGTTCAGTTTGACGTGGCGTGAAAAGTAGCTGGAAACATCGGTTTCGGCGGGAAGAAAGTCGGCGTACTGAGTTACCAGCGAGATGTCGTCGAAGGTCAGCCCCTCGAAGGGAAAGGCGGCCATGAATGCATCGATGGATCGATTCATTGCAGTGATACTCCTTCGGGTAAATGGTTTCGATTTACCGGCATAATGTACACCGCGGACCGGGTTTTGTCAACCTGCCGACCGCAGATTTGCCCCGGGAAACGGAAAAAACCGGAAAAACCCCGCCGGGGACTTGATTTTGACGAAAGCGGCGGTATTGTCTTGCGACGGTCGGGACGCCGGGAGACGTTCCGGAGGGATGGAGTGAAGCGGACGCGGAGCGGGGAGTGAGGAAAAATGAGTAAAGTTTTGCATCTGGACAATTCCAATTTTGCGGCGGAAACCGCGCAGGGGTTGATCATGGTCGATTTCTGGGCGACCTGGTGCGGACCCTGCCGGATGCTCGCGCCGATTCTGGAGCAGGTGGCCGAGGAGGTCGCGGATTTCGCCCGCATCGGCAAAGTCAACATCGAAGAGGCGCAGGAGCTGGCGGCCCAGTTCAAAGTTCAGAACATCCCGACGCTCTGCATCTTCAAGGACGGACAACTGGTCGGTCAGCTGGTCGGCATGCAGAACAAGGCCCGGCTGATCGAGGCGCTGAAGAACGCCTGAGGCGCTTCGCATGTACGAGATTGAGATCACCCGCCACTTTTCGGCGGCCCACTCGCTGCGCGACTACGCCGGTGATTGCGCCCGGCTGCACGGCCACAACTATCAGGTGGCGGTGACGCTGCGCGCGACCGGACTGGATGAGCAGGGCATGGCCTTCGACTACAAGCTGCTCAAGGCGGCGGTGGATGAGTTGCTCCAGAACTACGATCACCGCTGCCTCAACGAGCTGGAGGAGTTTCGGGAGTTGAATCCGACCAGCGAAAATCTGGCCCGGCTCTTCTACCGGAGTCTGGCCCGGAGCATCAACTGCGACCGGGTCCGGGTCGCCCGGGTCCGGATCGGCGAATCCGAGAGTTCGAGCTGCACCTATTTTGAGGATTGACATGAGCTCGACGCTGCGGGTGGTGGAGTGCTTCGTCAGCTTGCAGGGAGAGTCCACTTTTGCCGGGCTTCCCTGCGCCTTCATCCGGCTGGCCGGGTGCAATCTGCGCTGCGCCTGGTGCGACACCGCTTACGCCTGGGAGCCGGAAGCGGGCGAAGAGCGCCCGATCCCGGAGCTGGTCGCCTGGGCCGAGGACAGCGGCGTGCCGATGGTCGAGGTCACCGGCGGGGAGCCGCTGCTGCAGGCGGCGACTCCGGAGCTGCTGCGGCGACTGCAGGCGGCGGGCTTTACCGTGCTGCTGGAGACCAACGGCGCGGTTCCGCTGGACCGGGTGCCCCCCGGCGTGCACCGGATCATGGATCGCAAACTGCCCGCCAGCGGCATGGCCGACCGGCATCTGGCGGCCAACTATCAGCTGCTGACGCCGGAGGACGAGATCAAGTTCGTGGTGGCCGACGCGCTCGATTACGACTTCATGCGCCGCGAAATCGAGACGTTCCGGCTGCCGGAGCGGACGCCGAAACTGCTGGCCAGCCCGGTCTGGGGACGGCTGGAACCGGCGGAGCTGGCGGCGTGGATTCTGCGCGACCGGTTGCCGGTTCGATTTCAGCTGCAGCTCCACAAAATCATCTGGTCCCCGGAGCTGCGAGGAGTGTGATGGTGAAGCGGAAAGCGGTGGTGTTGTTGAGCGGCGGACTCGATTCCGCCACGGTGCTGGCGCTGGCCCGGGAACAGGGGTTTGAGGCGCTGGCGCTGAGTTTCGATTACGGGCAGCGTCACGCCTGCGAACTGGCCTCCGCCCGGCAGGTGGCCGCGGCGCTGGGAGCGGCGGGGCACTGGATTCTGCCGTTGAATCTGGCGTTGTGGGGCGGTTCGGCGCTGACCGATCCGACGATTCCGGTGCCCGACGCGGCCGCTTCGCACGGCATTCCCGAGACCTACGTTCCGGCGCGGAATCTGGTGTTTCTCTCGCTGGCGGCGGCCTGCGCTGAGGCTTCGGGGGCGCGCGATCTCTTCATCGGCGTCAATTCCGTGGACTATTCGGGGTATCCCGACTGCCGTCCGGCCTTTATCGAGTCCTTCACCCGGACCGTCAATCTGGCCACCCGGGCCGCGGATGAGGACTGGAAGTTCGAGGTTCACGCCCCGCTCCAGCACCTGAGCAAGGCCGAAATCATCCGCGAAGGCGTCCGGCTGGGGGTGGACTACGGACTGACCGTCAGCTGTTACCACCCCGATGCCGAAGGCCGCGCCTGCGGCCGCTGCGCCAGCTGCGCGCTGCGGCGCGAGGGTTTTGCCGCGGCGGGCGTTCCCGATCCGACCCGCTATCAGGGGTGAACCGGGATTCCGCTCAGCGCCCCAGATAGTCGGGCGCGTCGGTGCGGAAGGGCCCGGCCGGGAAGCCCGCGGTGTTGTACAAATTGGCGTCGCCGGGGTAACGGGCCCAGCCGTAGCGGACGTGCTTCGGCCGGGAGACTCCGGGGGCGTGGACGAGGACGGTGTCGCCGTCCACTTCGGCCTCCGCCCGGACCCAGCGGCGATCCTCCCCGGCGAGCACAAAGCCTCCGAGTTTTCCGCCCTTGGCCACCAGCCCGTCCGTCGCGTTGCGGAAGTGCAGCCGGGCGCGGTCGCCCTCGATCTCCATGCGTTCAAAGACCGGTCCGGCCGAGGGAGTCGGGCCCTCGCCGTAGACGATGCGTTCGGCCTCGCGGGCCAGCCGGTAGCCGACCGGTTCCTTGTCGATGGGGTGGATGTCGGAGGGATCCCCGACGTCGAGCGTGACCGCCATGCCGGTGCGCGGCACTCTGCGGACCACCGCCGCCTGAGCCTCCCGCAGCTGTGACCACTGATCGTTGCCGATCGGTTCCCGTTTCCAGAAGCCGGGCTCCAGCCGGGCGCCGAACTCCTGAAGCGGCGCCAGCTGGGTCAGCACAAAGGCGAGTTCGGGCAGGCCCCACTGTTGCCGCCAGTCTTCAATCAGCAGCCGCTGCAGCCGATAATAGCCGCGGGGATCTCCCACGTTCTGTTCTCCCTGATACCAGATGATGCCGCGCAGCGGGAAGCGGGTCCAGGGGGCGATCATGCCGTTGTAGAGCGTTCCGGGGTAGTTCGGCCGCTCGCGGTCGGCCACCCGGTCGGAGAAGGGCTCCGGCCGGGCCGGGACCCGTTCGCTTTCGATGGTGAATTCGACCCGGCTGAGCCAGGGGCCGGCCAGCGACAGGGTTTCGCCTTCGCCGTCGGCCCGGCGCAGCACAAGGGCCGCGGCCGGACTCTGGAAACCGCCGCCGCCGAAGAGATCGAGCACCCGGATCGCCAGCGTGTTGTCGCGCTGCTGCCGGACCAGATGGGCCGGGATCCGATAGCGCCGGAACTGCGCGTAGTAGTTCGGCGTATCGGTCAGGGTCGCGCCGATCCGCTGCCCGTTGAAAAAGACCTCGTCGCAGTCGTCGATCACGCCCAGTGAGAGCTCCAGTTCATGGTTCAGCCACGCTTCGGGCAGCTCCAGTTGCCGCCGGTAGTAGACGGCGCCGTCGAAGTCGGGGGGAAGTGCCGCGGGCAGCGTGACCGGAGTCCAGCCCTTCAGGATCAGATCCTGCCGATTCCAACCGGAGGCCTCCGAAATCTGCAAGGCATAGGTGTTCCGGATCAGGGTGAGCCAGGCTTCGAATTCGTTGTCGGCCCGGCGTTTTTCCCGGGCCGCGACCGGCGCCAGCTGATCGGGCGTCAGGCTGGCGCTGTCCCGGGCGTAACGTGCGGCCGCCAAACCCGGTGCGTCGAAGGATTGGGGACTCATCCAGCTCAGAATCGGGGTGCCGCCCCAGGAACTTTCGATGATGCCGACCGGTACGTTGCGGTCGCGCTGGAATTGCCGGGCGAAAAAGTAGGCCACGGCGCTGAAGTCGGCCGCGCTCTCCGGCGTACAGACCTTCCAGCTGCCCCCGGCGACCTCCTGCCGGGGACCGCCCGGAGCGAGGGTTTTGGGCGTCTGGAAGAGCCGGATCTGCGCATGGTTGGCCTGCGCCACCTCCGCTTCGCCGTTGCGGGCCCGCCGCAGCGGCCACTCCATGTTGGACTGACCGGAGGCCAGCCAGACTTCGCCGATCAGCACATCGCGGCGGACCAGCGGCGGAGTTCCCCGGCGTCCCGTCACCACCAGTTCACAGGGGCCGCCGGGGGGCATCGCATCCAGTTCGGCGGTCCAGCGCCCGTCGGGACCGACCCGGACTGTGGTCTGCTCCCCGGCGAGCGCCACGGTCAACCGGGCGCCGGGGTCCCCGGTGCCGCAAATCCGCAGCGGCAGGTCGCACTGCAGAACCATGTGGTCCTGATAGATCGGATCCAACGTGAAGTTCTCCGCAGTCGGACCCCACCAGACACAGCCGGTCAGGGTCAGCGCCGCCACCATTGCCGGGAAACGCAGGTTCATCATCACTCCTCCAGGTTGTTTTTGCCCGTTTCGTTCGGTTGATAGATCAGTTCCAGGGTTCCGGTTCCGCCTTTGGGCAGATCCAGTTCGACCAGCTCCGGGGTCCGGCGCCGGAGCGCCGCCGGCCGCCCCTGATAGACCGCTGCCCGGACCGGACCGGCGGCCAGCAGCGTGGTGCGTTCTCCGGGCGTCCCGCCGATCTCCAGCTCGGCAGTGAGCCGCTCCCCGCAGCGATTGCGGTTTCGGATCCGCACGTCGTACCCGGCGGTCAGCTGTCCCGGCCGGTGAGCGGCGGCGTAGAAGCTCAGCACCGGCGTGGAGAGTCCCGAAAAATGGGGCCAGCCGGAACCGCGCCCGGAACTGATGGCGAATTGCTCGAAACAGCAGTAACTGTCTTCGACTTCGCGGGCCCAGGTTTCGAGCGCGGTGTGCGCGATCAGCCAGGCGGTGTCGGCTTCGCCGTCGTTCAGCGCCGCCTTCCAGAAGAACCACTGGTGCGGCAGCCAGACCGACCCGTTCCAGTAGCCGTCGGGCCGGAAGTAGGAGGCGCTCTGATCCACGGTGGAGAGCCCGACCGGCGTCCACAGGTGTTCCGGCGAACGCAGCAGCGCGTAGAGCCGCCGCCGCTGTTCCGGGGTGAGAATCCCCGCCACCAGCGGCGTCGCGCCGTCCAGACCGCAGTTGAAGTTGCTGCCGTCGGGGGCCCGGAAGAGTCCCTGCGCCCGGCCGTCGGCGTCGTGCCGGACGTAGCCGAAGTAGCCGCTTTCCGGATCGTAGGCACAGCGTTGCAGCGCCTCGGAGAAGCGCTCGATGTCGGCGCGGTAGTGCGCTTCGTCGTCCGCCAGACCGAGTTCGCGCGCCGCCTGGCGGAGCATCGCGGCGCCGCGGATCAGATAGGCGGTGGTGACCACCGGGGTGAGGTCGCGCCGCTTCTCCCGGTGCATGGCGACCTGCGGCGGATAGTCGTCCCAGCCGCCGGAGTTGTAGAAGTAGTCCCAGGTGGCGAGCAGCCCCTCGCGGCTGAGCGCCGCGGTGCGCGACCCCGGGTGATGTCCGGCCAGAAAGTCGTAATACTGGCGCAGCCGGCCGTAGAAGAAGGTCAGCTCCTCCCGGGTGCCGCCGCGGTTCCAGAGTTCCCAGAACAAGAAGAGCTGCACCGGTACCGGTGAGCCGTGGTGGACGAAGGCCTTCTCCGGATCTCCCTCCGCGGTCAGGTAGGCGTTCAGATTCTCCAGCGCCCGGCGGCGGTCGAGTTCGAGCAGCCCCAGCCCGATAAAGCCGGAGTCCCAGGTGTAGAGCGAGTTCCAGCGCCGCCCCGGCGTGTGGTGGCGCACGGTCTGTCCCGCCAGATGGATCGGGTAGACCACGTTGGTCAGGGTGACCGCCGCCATCCGCTCCTGACTGAAGCGGTAGCGGCCCTCGGGAAGTCGGAAATAACGTGTTTCCGCTTCGGCCAGCAGCGGCTCCGGGTCCTCCGGAAAGGCGGCGAAGGCCGTCGCGATCTCCTCGCCGGTACCGGTCGCCGCCAGGGCGACGACGTCGTGTATTGCCCCCGGTTTCAGGGGCAGCGGCTGCAGCCCGAGGTCGAAGATCCGGTCGCGCGCTTCCGGCTCGACCCGCGGCGGCAGATAGGATTGGTGTACCTGATCCTCATACGCGAAAAAGTGGCCGAGATCGCGGACCTGATGAATCCGTTGCAAACTTGCCCGGCGGTCCCAAGCCAGACCGTATTTCCGCTCCAGCCCCGGGAAGCGCAGCAGAACCGAATTCGGGCGCGGCCCCGGCTCCATTTCCGGCAGCGGCGCCGGAGCGGGCCGGAATTCCGGCTCCCGCCCGGAGCAGAACCAGCCGTCGAGCTCCAGCGGCGTTCCTTCCTCCAGCCGGAGTTCCGGCCCCGGTGCTCCGTTCCAGCGCTCCAGCTGCCAGCCTCCGTCCCCGGTCAGCCGGTGTCCGTTCAGCACCGCGGAGCCCCGCAGCCGGTAACGCAGCCAGCACGACTCCCCCGGCTCCGGTACCCCTTGCGGCAGGCGGAGCCGGTCGCCCGGTTCCAGCCGGATCGCTGCGCCGTTGACCGCGTCCGGGGCCGGAATTTCCCCCCGGCGGCGGGCGTCGGGGACCAAGGCGTTCCGCGCTCCGGGTACGGCGCGGATAAGTTCCTGATGCGCGGTGGCGTCGAGCCAGCGCCCGCCCTCCGGCTCCGGCAGTCCCGCCTCCGGATCCGGTTCCAGCAGCGCGACCAGATGCAGCGCGCAGTCGACCGGCAGTTCGGTGCGGTTGACGAAACGCAGATGGAGCAGCCGGGCGTCCCCGGCGGCAGGCAGAATGGAGATGTCGCAATAGACCCGGTCCCGCCACTCCAGCTGCTGCCGGTAGCGGTAACAGGAGAGGTCCGGCGCCGCGTCGAACGGCAGATAGCCGTACGGCCGCAAGGCGTCCGGAATGCCGAACTGCCGCCGGTAGAGTCCGGGCAGCGCCAGCAAATCGAAACGACTGCCGCGCCGCTGGTCGGCCAGGTGCGACAAACTGAAAAAGCGCTTGGCGTAGGGCCCCCACGCGGGCAGCGAGAGGTCGTGGCTGCCCGGATCCGGCAGGGCGGTTATTGCCGCCATTGCGGGCTTTCCCGCCGGAGCAGATACTGGCTGTAGAAGTCGTTGCCCCAGCCGATCAGCACGCCGTCCTCAAAAATCAGCGGCAGACACTCATCCTCGGTGACCAGAAAGTCGTGCCACTGCGGGTAGGCGTAGTAGAACCAGCGGTCGGGCGTGTTGTAGACTTCGGAGCTCTCCGGTTCGCCCATGATCTGGAGCACCTCGGCCTTGGTCAGGCCGACCCGGAGCTGCCGGGAGTGGTCGAGATTGACCCGGGCCTGTTCGTAGGGCCAGAGGGCGGCGCAGCCGCTGCTGAGCAGCGCCAGCAGCACGGCTCCGGCGAAAGTGAAAAACGGTTTCACGATTCCTCGCTCAGTAGCGCGCCGCCCGTCGCGCCGGTGGGGCGACGGGCGGCGGGCGGTTCAGTCCATCGGCTCAAACGAATCCTTGCCGGCGCCGCATTCCGGGCAGACCCAGTCGGCCGGAACATCCTCGAAGGCGGTCCCCGGCGCGATGCCGTTGTCGGGATCTCCGTTCTCGGGGTCATAGACATAGCCGCAGATGGTGCAGACGTACTTCTTCATGTTGCTCTTCCTTTCCTGAAAATTGATTCCGATTTACGCTTTTGCCGTCTTCTTCAACAGCTCCTGCGCCAGTTTGACGCCGAAGTCGAAGGCCCGTTCCCGATCCTCCGCATTCGGCATATACTTCACGCTGATCGGGTCGAGCGGAAGCTCGAAGCCCATGGCCCCCAGTTCCGCCTGCAGCAGTTTCGGGGCCTCTCCGCTCCAGCCGTAGGAGCCGAAGGCGCCGCCGAGGTGGTGCTGCGGTCTCAGTCCCTTCAAATAGGTCATCACGTCGGCGACCGAGGGGTAGAGCTGGTTGTTCATGGTCGGACTGCCGACCACCACCAGCCCCGACTCGAGCACCTTGGTGACGATCGCGCTGCGGTCGTTGACCCCCAGCGAGCAGAGCTCCACCGGGACTCCCTGCGAGCGGATGCCGTCGCCGATCATCCGGGCCAGCTGATCGGTGGAGCCCCACATGGTGGCGTAGAACACCAGCGCCCGCGGTTTCATCGGCTGCTCGGCGCACTCGCGATAGAGCTGGACGATCCACTCCGGATGCTGCCGCCACAGCGGACCGTGGTCCGGCGCGATGATCCGGATGTCCAGCTGAAGTTTGGGCAGCTCGTCGAGCAGCGCCAGCACCTTGGGCGAGAGGTGGAGCAGAATGTTCGCGAAGTACTTCCGCGCCTCCGCCGCCAGCAGCCACTCGGGATACTCGTCGGCCCAGAGCTGGGAACCGGCCAGATGCATGCCAAAGGCGTCCTGGCTGAACAGTATTTTTTCGGTGTCCAGATAGCTGACCATGCTGTCCGGCCAGTGCAGCATCTTGGTCTCCACAAAGGAGAGCGTGCTCTTGCCGAGCGACAGCGAGTCGCCGGTCTTGACCGGGGTCAGCGGCAGCTCCGCACCGTAGTAGGCTTTGAGATTCTTCTCGCCCAGCACCGAGCAGAAGGTCCGCTCCGGCTGGAACTCCCGAATCGCCAGCGGGAGCGCCCCGGAGTGATCCGGTTCGGCGTGGTTCGAGACGATGTAGTCGATCTTCGCCGGATCGATCACTGAGGCGATCCGCGCCTTCATTTCGGCGAAGAACGGCGCCTTGACCGTGTCGATCAGAGTGATCTTCTCATCCAGAATCAAAAAGGCGTTGTAGGTGGTTCCGCGGCCGGTTTCGTAGCCGTGGAACTCCCGCACGTTCCAGTCGATCGCACCCACCCAGTAGACGCGCTCGCTGACGGGGATGGCGGTAAATCCGGTGTTCACTTGAGCCACCCCCTCAGTTATTCTCCGGAACCACGAACTGCCAGAGCCCGTGGAGGTTGCAGTAGGCGCGAACCACCAGACCCGGCTTGAAGGGCACGTAGAACATCGCCTCCGCCGCCTCGCCCGGCTGGAGCTCCTTGCGGTTGACGTAGTCCTTGTTGATCACTTCGATCCACTCGATGTAGTGCTCCGGCTGCATCGGATGGGGCACGCTGCCGACCCGGACCACGGCGCCCATGCCGTCGCCGTTGATCACCGGAACGTGCTTCTCCCGGGCCCCGTCGCTGGTGTTGGCCGGGCGCAGTTTCATCGGTTCGCCGCAGCAGACCGGAGCTCCGGCCGCCGCCTTCAGCACCTCCACGATCAGGCCGCAGTGGGTGCACTGGTAAATCTGCAGTTTTTCCACGCTCATCGTATCCCCTCTTTCGGTTGGATTGAGGCGGCGTTCCCCGCCGCCGGGGTCGGGACCGCCGGCCGGCAGGCCGGGCAGTATCCCTGAAATTCGACGCTGTAACTGTCGCACCCGAGTCGGGCGGCCAGCTGTTGCAAAATCCGATGCAGTTCCGGATGGTGATCGCTCTCCGGCAGATCGAAGAGCCGCCCGCACCCCGGACAGCTCCGGTGATTGTGCGGCGTCACGTTGCCGTCGAAGCGTTTTCTGCGCCCGGCGCAGTCCAGTTTGAGCACCTGCCCGGCCGCCGCCAGCACCTCCAGATTCCGGTAGACCGTACCCAGACTGATGGTGGGCAGCCGGAGCCGCAGCCGCTCGTACAACTCCTCCGCCGTCGGATGGCAGTTGAGCGAGTGCAGCTCCTCCAGAATCGCGGTGCGTTGTAAGGTCTGGTTCATGATCCGGATCCGTTGCCTGCTGTAATGATAAAAATTCCTGATTTAATGTAACTCATCCGCGTTTTTTTGCAACCGGGGAACTGAAAAAAGGATTTTGTTTTTGCCTTCTTCGGTCCCGGGAGTTATATTACCATACACAAGGGTTTTTTTCAAGCGCGGTGATGCAGAAAGGCGTCTTTTGCCGCTGAAGTTGGAGTTTCGGAGTCTGGATATGGAGATGGAAGAGCTGGTTCGCGGAATGTTGGTCGCCCTGGGGGAGAATCCGGACCGCGAGGGTCTGGTCGACACCCCCCGGCGGGTGCGTAAAAGTATGGAGTTTCTGACCCGGGGCTACCGGCAGACGGTGGCCGAGGTGGTCAACGGCGCGCTGTTTGAAGCGGAGTCGGATGACATGATCCTGGTTCGAGACATCGAGTTTTTCAGCCTCTGCGAACACCATCTGCTGCCGTTCTTCGGCAAGTGCCATGTGGGCTATATCCCGCGGAAGAAGATTCTGGGGGTCAGCAAAGTGGCGCGGATCGTCGATCTCTTCGCCCGGCGGCTTCAGATTCAGGAGCGGCTGACCCGGCAGGTGTCGCAGGCGATCATGGAGACGGTGGGGGCCGAGGGCGTCGGCGTGGTGATCGAGGCCCGGCATCTGTGCATGCAGATGCGCGGGGTCGAGAAGCAGCATTCGGTGATGACCACCAGCTCCATGCTGGGCTCCTTCCGGCGGGAGCTGGCCACCCGGAACGAGTTCATGCGGTTGATTCGCTGACGATGCGGGCGCTGGTGCAACGGGTGAGTTCGGCCCGGGTGGTGGTCGACGGCGAGGTGGTCGGAGAGATCGGCCCGGGGCTGGCCGTGCTGCTGGGAATCACCCATACCGACGGCGAAAAGGAGGCGGCCTATCTGGCCGACCGCTGCCTGGGAATGCGGATCTTCGAGGACGAGTCGGGCCGGATGAACCGTTCGTTGCTGGAGACCGGCGGCGGAATTCTGGTGATCTCGCAATTCACGCTGTACGGCGATCCGAAGTCGGGGCGGCGCCCCTCCTTTACCGCGGCGGCGCGGCCGGAGCCGGCCCGGAAACTTTACGACTATTTTCTGGAACAGCTGCGCAAATCGCCGGTGGCGAAGGTGGCCGGCGGCCGTTTCGGCGCGAATATGCGGTGCGAGTTCGTCAACGAGGGACCGGTGACGCTGTTGGTGGAGGCCTGATTGATGAAGCGGAAAAAGGTGGTGCTGCTGGGGGCGACCGGCTCGATCGGTGAGAGCGCGATCCGGGTGCTGCGCGCGTTGCCGGAGCGTTTTGAGCTCTACGGCGTGGCGGCCCGGAGCAGTCTCGAGCGGCTGGCCGCGCAGGCGGCCGAGTTCGGCTCCTCCTATCTGCTCAGCACCGATCCGGCGGCCGGGCCGCGGCTCCGGGCGCTGGCGCCGCCGGGGTGCCGGGCGCTGGTCGGCGAGGAGGCGCTGCTGGAGCTGGTCGCGCGGCCGGAAGTGGAGGTGGTGCTGGTGGCGATTGTCGGAACCGGCGGATTGCTGCCGACGCTGGCGGCGCTGCGATCGGGGAAGCGCGTGGCGCTGGCCAGCAAGGAGGTGATGGTGCTGGCCGGGGAGCTGGTGCGCCGGGAGCTGGCCTCGACGCCGGGGGCCGAGATCATTCCGGTGGACAGCGAGCACAGCGCATTGTTTCAGTGTTTGCAGGGGCGGCGTCCGGAGGAGGTGGCAAAACTGGTGCTGACCGCCTCGGGCGGGGCGTTCCGGGAGTGGCCCCGGGCGCGGCTGGCGGAGGCCACCGCGGCGGCGGCGCTCAAGCACCCGACCTGGAGCATGGGGCCCAAGGTGACGATCGATTCGGCCTCCTTGATGAACAAGGCGCTGGAGCTGGTGGAGGCGCGGTATCTGTTCGGGGTGGGGCCGGAGCAGCTGGGGGTGGTGATTCATCCGGAGTCAGTGGTGCATTCGCTGGTGGAGCTGAGCGACGGGGCGCTGCTGGCCCAGTTGTCGCGACCGGATATGCGTTTTGCCATTCAGTACGCGCTGACCTATCCGGAACGGGTGGCGGGGGAGTTGCCGCGGTTGGATTTCCGCACCCGGCTGGGGTTGAGTTTTCAGGAGCCGGAGCCGGGGCGTTATCCGGCGCTGGAGCTGGCGGCGCAGGCTCTGCGCGGGGGCGGGACGCTGCCGGCGGTGATGAACGCCGCCAACGAGGTGGCGGTGGAGCTGTTCCGGCGCGACGAGCTGCGGTTCCCGGCGATCTGCGAGCTGGTGGGGAGGGTGATGGGGGAGCACCGGAACGGGCCGCAGAGCGGGCTCGAGGAGATCGTGGCGGTCGACGCCTGGGCGCGGCGGCGGGCCCGGGAGCTGGCGACGGCGCCGGGTGCGAAGTTTTAACTGGGTGGAGGTAAGGAATATGGCCCGGAAAATTGCGGTGAAGGCGGCGGCGGCGCTGCCGGCGATTGCGATCGTCGGCCGTCCGAATGTCGGGAAATCGTCGTTGTTCAACGCGATTGTCGGTCGGCGGTTGTCGATTGTGCACGAGATGAGCGGAGTGACCCGGGACCGGGTGGTGGAACCGGTCAGTCGGAACCACCGGCGGTTTCAGCTGATCGACACCGGCGGGCTGGGGACGTTGTGCGGCGAGAGCCGCAAGGTGGAGATCTGGGATGCGCGGATCGCCGAACAGGTGGAGGCCGCGATCGAGGGGGCCGAGGTGCTGATCTGCGTCGGCAACGTGCAGGAGGGGGTGGTGCCGCTCGATGAGGAGGTGGCGCGTCGGCTGCACCAGTCGGGCAAGCCGGTGATCTATGCGGTGAACAAGTGCGACAATCCGGAGCTGGAGGCGCAGGCGGGGGAGTTCACCCGGCTCGGGTTCGGGCCGGTGATTCCGGTCAGTTGTCTGCACCGCCGCCATGTGGAGGAGTTGGTCGACGCGGCGCTGCGGCTGCTGCCCGCGGGGGCGGAGGCGGCGGCGGAGGAGGCGCCCCGGCCCTTTGCCATTGCGGTGGCGGGGCGTCCGAACGTCGGCAAATCCTCGCTGGTCAACGCGCTGCTGGGCGAGGAGCGGGTGATGGTCAGCGAGGTGGCGGGCACCACCCGCGATGCGATCGATGTGGAGTTCACGTTGCAGTATCGCGATTCGGAGCGACCGGCGGTGCTGGTGGATACCGCCGGGTTGCGCAAGCAGACCAAGGTGGACACCGTGGTGGAGTACTTCAGCGCCATGCGGGCCCGGAGCGCGATCGAGCGGGCCGATCTGGTGCTGCTGGTGGTGGAGTCCGCGCCGGAGGGGGTGACGGCGCAGGACCGCAAGATCGCCAGCCTGATTCAGGCGGCGGGCAAGGCCTGCGTGGTGGTGGGCAACAAGTTCGACCTCTGGCGCGACGAGTTCCGGCGCGAGGCGGTGGTCGCGGAGTTGCGCCGGACGCTGCCGGGCATGGAGTACGCGCCGGTGGTGCTGGTCAGCGCCCGGGAACGCCGCAATCTGGGGGCGCTGCTGGATCAGGTGGCCGAGGTGATGGCGAATCTGGAGCTGAAGATTCCGACCTCGGTGGTCAACCGGGTGCTGGCCGACGCCTTTGAACGCAAGTCGCCGCCGGTGATCGGTCCGGCGCCGTTGAAGCTCTATTACGCGTCGATGGTGGGGACGGCGCCGCCGCGGTTTCTGCTCTTTGTGAACGATCCGAAATACTGCGCTCCGAACTATCTGGCCTTTCTGCGCAACACCTTGCGCGAGGCCTTCGATCTGACCGGGCTGCCGCTGCAGCTGGAGCTGCGGGCGCGGCCGAAAAAGGTGATGAGTTTCCACACGCCGGGTCCGGCCCGCAACCGGCGGGGAAGAAAGGGGTGAATCCATGGCGATCAAGCTTCTGGCCTGCAAGGTTTTTCAGCATGAGCTCGAGTATCTGACCCGGTCGCTGGGGGGGGACTGGGAGGTGGAGTACTTCGAGCTGGGGGAGCACGCCCGGCCGACGTCGTTGCGGGCCAAGCTCCAGGCCCGGATCGACGCGATCGCGGAGGGGCCGGAGCGTTACGCCGCGGTGGTGCTGGCCTACGGGCTTTGCGGGCGGGCGACCGATGGACTTCAGGCCCGGCGGGAGACGCTGGTGATTCCCCGGGCCCACGACTGCGCCACGCTGCTGCTGGGCAGCCGGAAGACCTTTGAAACGTACTTCCGGGAGATGCCGAGTACGCCGTTCAGTTCGGTCGGCTATATGACCGAGGGCAACTACTACTTTGAATCCGGCGAGCTGGAGAAGGGCGACTCCTACGCCGCGCTGGTGAGCCAGTACGGCGAGGAGGATGCGCAGTACATCTGGGAGGCGATGCATCCGCGGCTGGAGGGGGAGTTGCAGCCGATCCTCTACATTGAAAATCCCGAGGTCGCCGATTCCGGACTGCTGGAGAAGTGCCGGGCCAAAGCCGCCGAGGAGGGGCGGGAGTTCCGGTTGCTCGCGGGCAATCTGCGGCTCCTGCGTCAGTTGCTGACCGGGCCCTATCCGGAGGAGGAGTTCCTGACGGTGCGTCCCGGCCAGACCGTCCGGCAGGTCGGTGACTGGGACGAGATCATTCGGGCCGATCAGAACAGTTCGTCCTGAATCCAGTCGGGTTCCGGCGGCGGGGCAGGGGGCGTTGGTTTGGCCGGTGGCGGCGGTGCGAAGAGATCGTCTTCGGGATAGAAGCCGCGCACTTCCCGGGTGATGGAGCGCAGTTCGTAGCGTTCGCACAGTTCGAGCAGGCGGGGCCAGTCGGGCTCGCGGCGGCGCAGTTCGTCGCCGGTTAGCCGTTCGGGCAGGTCGCGCCGCAGCCGGATCAGCTCCAGATTGCGCCGGATCAGCTCCCGGTGGGACTCCAGTTTTTCGCGCCACTTCGGATTTTCCAGCCGCTCCGGCGCGGCCAGCAGCTCGGGCAGCGGGCCGTATTCGGTGAGCAGCCGGACCGCGGTTTTGGGGCCGATTCCGGGGACGCCGGGGATGTTGTCGGCGTGGTCTCCGAGCAGCGCCAGATAGTCGACGATCCGGTCCGGGGGGAGGCCGTAGCGGGTCTTCACCGCCTCGGCGTCGCGCAGTTCAAAGCCGCCGCGGGCGGCGGGCGCCAGCAGTGCGATGTCGGCGGTGACCAGCTGGGCCAGGTCTTTATCGGAACTGACGATCCGCACCGGTCCGGGCAGGCGTTGCGCCAGCGCCGCGATCAGGTCGTCGGCCTCGTATTCGGGCTCCTCCAGCAGCGGCCAGCCGAAGGCGGAGAAGAGTTCGCGCAGGGCCGGGAGCTGGACTTTGAGTTCCTCGGGCATCGGGGGGCGGTTTGCCTTGTAGTCCGGGTGGAGCGCCAGCCGGAACTGGACCCGGCCGCAGTCGAAGACCGCCGCGCCCTGGGGCGAGGGGTAGTCGGCGTGGAGTTTCAGCAGCAGCCGGGCCAGGGCGAAGATCGCGTTGACCGGTTCTCCGGCGGCGGTGGTGAGTCCGGCAATGGCGTGAAAGCCGCGGAAGATCTGCGAGTAGGCGTCGATCAGAATGACCCGGTTCATGGCGGAGCCTAGGCGTTCAGTTGATCGCGCAGTTCCCGGGCCGCGCGGGCGGCGGCCTCGGCGAAGTCGTCGCCGGAGGAGGCGTAGATGATGCCGCGCGAGGAGTTGACCATGAGTCCTTCGCCGTTGCGGTCGCGTCCCAGCGCCGCCACTTGGCGCGCGTCGCCGCCCTGGGCGCCGACGCCGGGGACCAGGAACGGCAGCTCCGGGCACAGGGTGCGGAGTTTGCCGAGCTCTTCGGGATAGGTGGCGCCGATGACCAGTCCGAGGTTGCCGTTGTAGTTCCAGCGGTCGCGGGCGAGTTCAGCCACATGCTGATAGAGCGGTTTGCCGTCGGCCACCAGATTCTGGAGGTCACCGGAGTGGGGGTTGGAGGTGCGGCACAGCACGATCACGCCGCGGTCTGCGTAATCCAGAAACGGCTTGAGTGTATCGAACCCCATGTAGGGGTTGACGGTGACGGCGTCGGCGGCGTAGCGCTCGAAGGCTTCGCGGGCGTACATCCGGGCGGTGGGGCCGATGTCGCCGCGTTTGACGTCGAGGATCACCGGCAGTTCGGGGTACGCCTGATGGATGTAGTCGATGGTGGCGGCCAGTTCGTCGTCGGCGTCCTGCCCGGCGTAGTAGGCGGCCTGCGGCTTGAAGCAGCAGACGTAGGGAGCGGTGGCGTCGATGAGCGCGCGGTTGAATTCCAGCAGCGGCTGTCGGCAGTGGCGCAGCGCCGCGGGGAGTTTTTCGCGATCCGGATCGAGTCCGACGCAGACGAAGGAACGGTTCCGCCGCCAGGCGGCCTGAAGTTTTTCCACAAAAGTCATGGCAGGTCCTGTTATCGGTTGATCGGCGCCGGGGTTGCGGGCGCCTTTTGCTGCTCGAGTTGCTGCAGCCGGTTCAGGGCGTTGCGGCGTTCGGCCTCGAGCCGGTTGAGCCGCGCCTGATCGGTCACCACCACCGGTTTGCGCAGATTGGCGCGCACGGCCTTGGCCAGCTGCTCGTATTTGAGCAGCTGATCCAGATATTCCGGAGAGTCGCTCTGGTGCCGGAGTTTGAACATCGCGGCCTTGTATTCGGCCAGCTGCGTGAAGGCCACGGCGAATTTGTTCAGCCAAGTTCGGTCGAGCTTGGTGTCGAACTCGACGAAGGGGTAGGTGGCCAGCGTCTGGAGTCGCCGGGCCTGGACCCTCAGCGCGAAGGAGCTGAGGTTGGACTGGTCCAGCTTGGCGGCGGCGTCCGCCAGCATCTGCAGCGCCCGTTCCTGGGTGATTCCGGCCTTGAGCCAGCTGAACCACTCCTGCGGCGAAGCCTTGGCCGGGGCCGCCGGCGTGGCCGGCGTTTCCGAAGCGGCCGGAGCAGGGGCTGCGGAAAGGGTCAGCGCGGTCAGGGCCGGGAGCAGGAGCCAGCGGAACTTATTCATAGATCTCCTCCTGCTCCACGACCTTGAAGCGACCGGTGGCGGGATTGCGCACCAGCGTGACCAGCAGTTTGATTTCGCCGGTGATCTCATCGCCATACACCCATGTGTGTTTGGTCGGATTGACCTCCACCGCATCGAACTGCCCACGGTGCAGTTCAATTTCATGGGCGGTACCGTCCGGATCGCGGCGTTCGATCTTGAAGCCGTCGGGTACGCCGTAGGCCTCCCGGATGCCCTGCGCCACCACCACCGCCCGGATCACGGTCGGGAGTTCGCCCGCCTTGGTCAGCGGCAGGGTGCGGCCGAGCAGCTCGGTCAACTGGTACTGATCCAGAAAGCCACCTTCATCGGTCAACAGTCCATGCAATTGCTCAATCGCTTCGGCGCGGCTGCGGAATTTACCGTCGGCGTCAAGAATTTTGTTTGAAATGGCTTGCAGCTGCGTTTCTTCGACGGCAAGTCCGGCTCCGGAGTTGGTCAGCTCGCTCTCCAGCGGGACATTGTCGAACAATCCGTAATAGACTTTGGCGGGATCGTCGTCGCGGAAGTTCAAATCGATCTTGCCGGGCACCGTGGCGTCGGAGGTCATCTTGATCTGGTCGAACAACGCGCCGTCGCCCTCTTCCCAAGTGGCTCCGACCGCTTCGAGATTCGCGTCCGGATCGTACTTCTCGGGCAAAGCGAACTTGGGGTCCGCCGCGGTCAGGTTGAGCCACTCGTTTTTGGCGCCGCGGTGGATCAGACTCAACACCGCGGCGGTGAATTCCGTGGCGTCAGGGGTCAGTCCGTCACCCCAGGCCTCGAGCTGCTTCCAGCGGGTATCCTCCGGCAGAGACTGGTTGTTGCCATCCACGGTGTTGGTGCCGTCACCGGTCTCTCCGCTGGGCGGCGTCTGCAGCGGCTCGCGTTCTCCCTCATCCAGAATCTGGGGGGTCCCAAAATACCAGTTGGCGCCGTCTTCCCCCGATTGAAACAGATTGACCGCCGGGTCGTCCACCTGCATTCCCAGAAGCAACTCCTTATCGGGCAGGTCATTCACGGAGTTAGAGATGATGGTTTGCTCGGAGAGCGGAAATTCCAGTTTGCGGACCTGATCCACCGGCTCGGTACCGGTGTCCTTGTACAAATTGACCTCTCCGATCGAAATTTTGACGTCCTCCGTCCCCCCCATGGTGTCCGGCCCCCCCATGGTGACCGAAAAGGTGGGCACCTCCCCGGTCGGCAGGGTGACTTCCAGTGTAAATTCGTCCAAGGCAATGGCCTCCACCTCCCCGCTCGAGAAGCGACTGGATTTGGAAGAGCTGAGTGAAATTTCCAGCGGGTTGGTGGGGATGTTCAAGGCGTGGGTCTGACTGGTGGGGGTCGTGCCGCCGCCCAACGTGGCTTTCAGCTCCGGCAGCGAGATGTCCTTGAGCGAGACTTTCCAGCTCCCCTCTTGCCCAAAGAAGTTGACCAGTTCGGCGCCGACCATCAGACTGATCGAAAGGGTAACCTGATGGGTCGTATTGCCGCTGCCATCGGCGGCCGGTGTCTCCTGATAGGTGGGGATGACTTTCAGCTGAAACCCAAACTCATTGAGGTAGGGGGCCAGCGTGTTGCCGAAGTAGTACTCATCATCCGGGACGGAGCTGGCATCTCCGGTTCCACCTCCCTCCGCCTCACCCGACGTTTCCGCTTTGGGGTAGATCGCCTTGTCGGTGTGCCGGGCGAAGAAACTGATGATATTGGCGGCGATCTGTTTCCGACGGGTTGTGAGATTTTTGAGCCCGCCGCCGTTTTCGCCGATCCGGCGCAGGAAGGGGATGGCGTCGGAGCCGTTCTTTTCGTCATCGGACAATGAGTTGGGATTGCTCTGCATGGTAAAATTGACGTCGAAGAACTCCACCGGCTTCGGATCTTCGCCCAGCAGCCGATCCACCGTCATGCTGTCCCAGTCCTCCCGGCGCAGATT
>CASFRF010000068.1 GCA_949297015.1 uncultured bacterium | reverse complement strand
GTACCGTGGTAACTGCCGCGACGCTCCAGACCGTGATAATCCATCCGGGCCTTGCCGCGCAGCAGGGCGGAGCGCACCGCGCCGGGGGCCAGCAGCTCGAAGAAGTGCTCGTTGAGGTAGTACAGCGTCAACTCTCCGGCGAAGGAGCCGTCGGTCAGCGTGTAGCGGCCGGGCAGTTCCAGATGCAGCGCCGGGTGACCGCCGACCCGGGTGTGCAGATCGAATTTGAGCAGTTGCAGGGTTGCGGGGTCGGGGATCAGCAGCGAGAAGTCGCTCCGGGCGGCGAGTCCCCGGAAGTGCCAGCCGAGTCCCGAAAACTCCCCGTTCTCGACCTCCAGTTGACCGTTGACCGCGCCGCGTTCCAGCGTCCCGGCGGCCTGAAAGCGGCAATCCAGCCGGACGGAGCCGTCCTGCATCTGAATCGGAGACTGCGGAAACAGCGCCTGAAACGCCGCGCCCGGAATGGTTCCGGAAAGATCCCCCTCCAGCTCCGGCGCCGCCGCCCCGCGGCTCCAGCGAAACGGCCGCACCCGTGCCCGTACCCGGCTGGGCCCGCGCCCCTGAAGCTGCGCGGTCAGATCCTGCACTTCAAAGTCCGGACCGTTCCGGCTGGCGACCAGACGCAATTCAGCCTGGAAGGGGTCAAGTTCCCGCAGAAAGGCCAGGCGTCCGGCCACCCGGGGGGGGAGAAACTCCAGCAGTCCCAGACTCAGCTCGCGCAACTGCAGTTCCCCGCGGCCGGTTCGCGACTCCGGATCCCAGTTCCCGGTCAGCTGGAATGAGCCCAGCCCGCGCCCGGCTCCGATCCGGGCACTCCCGGCGGCCTGCTCCAGGTGCAGCCGGAAGTCCCGGGTCAGCTCGCCGGAGAAGGTCGCGTCGACTCCGGTCGGCGGCAGCTCCCGGCCGTTCCGGGTCAGTGCCGCGTCGGCGACGGCGAGGGTACCTTCCCAACGGGAGGGTTGCGTTCCGCCGGGCAGGCGCAGGCGACCCGCCGCCGTCAGGGTTCCCCCCCGGATCCGGCCGGGCAGCAGCCGCGCCGGCAGGGCATTGAGCAGTGGCAAATCCAGCCGGTCGCACTGGAGCCGCAGTTCGGGAATCGCCTCCGCCGGAACGGGGTGTGCCCGGGAGTAGGCGGCGGGGTGGTCCAGCCGGAGTTCCAACTGTTTCCGCCCGTCGGCGCTCAGCACGAGTTCCAACTCTTTCAGGTCGGCGTGGCGGCGCGGAAAATCCAGCGCCAGATCGTGACGCCATCGGAGCTGAAAGGGCAGCGGCGCGGGGGCGCCGACCGGCTCGATTCCGGTCACTTCCCCGGCTCCGTGCAGGGCGAAACGAAGTCCGGCGGCATAGTCGAGTTCTCCGGCGTACTCCCCGGTGAGTTCTCCGGGATTGCAGCCGAAGAAAAGCTGACCGAGCGCCGAGATCAGGGCGCCGTTCCCGGCCCGGAGTTGCCAGCTGGTCCGGAGTTCCCGAGGCCGGAGGTACAGGGCGCCGCCGAGCCGGAGCTCCGTCTCCAGCTGCTCGCTCCGGAACTGGCGCAAAGTCAGGTCTTCGACCTCGAAGCGGCCCGGCTCATGCGACCCGGCCAGCTGCAACTGGAGTCGTTGTCCGGCGGCCAGTCGGCGGCGGTTGATCTCTCCGCTGCCGTCGGTGAGTTCCAGCTCGCTCTTCCAAGCGGCGGGGCGTACCCAGTGGTCGAGTCGCCCGTCGAAGCGGAATCCGGCCCGGTCGTAGTCCAGCTGAACCCCGGCTCCGGCCTGCACCCGGAATCTGCCGTGCGCCTCCAGCCGGGTCCAGGTGTAGCTGCCGACCCGGTTGGCCCGGAGGTCGGCGCCGGAGAGCCGGAAGCGGCGGTCGCCGTCCGGATGCGCCAGCAGAAATTCGACCTCCGCCTCGCGGAAGTGGATCTGCTCCAGCGTCAGATAGGTCCGGCCGCGGCGGGGACCGGAGCGGGGTCGGCGCCGGGGCGGTGCGCAGTTCCAGCGGCCGTCGGCGTCGCGGCGCAAGGCCAGCCGGGGGTGCTCCGCCGTCAATTCGGTAAAGTGGAGGTGCCCGCGCAGCAGATCGAGCAGCGCATAGCGCCCCGCTGCCCGGTCGGCGGTGAGGTACGGTTCGCGTCCGGCCACCCCGAAGCGCAGCCCGTGAACGGTGAGCCGCGACTGGAACGGCGACCAGCTTGCCGCGTCGGCCCGCAGTTCAAACGGCCGGTTCCGGGTCAGCGCAGGCATCAGCACCCGGCACAGAAAGAAGGAGCCGGTCAGAAAAACGTACAATCCGCCCAAGATCGCCGCTGTTCCCAGCGCGATCAGAATGAGCCAAAGACGTCGGCGTCTCTTCATCCGGGTGGTGGATCGCCGCTTCCGGAATCAGCGGCGGGCGAACATTTTCTCCAGCTCCAGCTGGAAGTCGCGCAGATCCTCGTCGGTCGGTTCCCCGCTGGGCTTGTCCAGCCCCAGCCGCCCGAATTGATCGACGTACCACTCGGCGGTGGCTCCGGAACTGAACCGGACGCTGCCGCCGGCGATGGCGCCCGGACGCAGAACCTTGCTCTCCTCGATCAGGGTTTTGCCGCTGCCGAGATTCTCCGGCTCCAGCACTTCGTCCTTGCCGGCGGCTTCGGGTTCCGGAGCGGGCGGGGCCGGATCATGGGCGCTCCAGTCGATGTTGTCGAGCTCGGAGGCCAGCACCCGGACCTCCATGAAGGTCAGTTTGCGCTGAAACCGCTGATTGATCAGATTCTGCGCCTCGGACAAAGAGACGCCGGCAGCCAGTTGTTCGGCCAGATATTTCTTGATTTCCAGATCCTGTTCCATGGTTTTCTCCACCCGGTTGCAACGTGATTGATTACCGGACAATGTACATCCGAAATCGGTAAAATCAATATTTTTTCCCGAAGAAAGCCGGGGAAATCGCTTGCGAAATCTTTGGTTCGGAACTATTTTATAAAGTATATTTGTTTTTCAATATTGGAAGGGTGCTGGTGAAAATGAAACAGAACAATGCCGGGCTCAACGACAATCTGAGCGCGCTCGATTATCTGCAACTGGATTATCTGCGGGAGCTCCAGCTCGCCCGGCTGCGGCAGGTGGTGGCGCTCTCCTATGAGCGGGTCCCGCTGTTTCGTGAACGGATGGACGCCCGGAAGCTCAAACCCGCCGATGTGAAATCGCTCGCCGATCTGGCCAAGCTGCCCTTCAGCCAGAAGAGCGATCTGCGCGACACCTATCCCTTCGGCCTCTTCGCCTGTCCGATGTCGGAGGTGGTGCGCCTTCACGCCTCCAGCGGCACCACCGGCAAGCCGATCGTGGTCGCCTACAACGCCCACGATGTCGAAGTCTGGGCCGAGGTGGTGGGGCGCTGTCTGGCCGCCTGCGGCCTCACCCGGAACGATGTGATTCAGGTCGGCTACGGTTACGGGCTCTTCACCGGCGGTCTGGGCGCCCATTACGGCGCCGAGGCGCTGGGGGCGACGGTGGTCCCGGCCTCCACCGGCAACACCAAGCGTCAGATCATGCTGATGAAGGATTTCGGCGTTACCGCCGTGTGCTGTACGCCGAGTTACTTCAACTATCTGGTCGAACAGGCCGCGGAGCTGGGAATCGATGTGCGCGAGCTGCCGCTCCGGGTCGGCGCCTTCGGCGCGGAGCCCTGGACCAACGAGATGCGCAAAAGGATCGAAGCCAACGCCGGGATCCGGGCCTACGACATCTACGGTCTCTCCGAGATCATCGGCCCGGGCGTGGCCATTGAGTGCCACTGTCAGGATGGACTGCACATCATGGAGGATCACTTCTATCCGGAAGTGGTCGATCCGGAGACCGGCGAAGTGCTCCCGGACGGCGAGCTCGGCGAACTGGTCCTCACCACCCTGACCAAGCAGGCCATGCCGATGATCCGCTACCGCACGCGGGACCTCACCCGGATCATCAGCGAACCCTGCGCCTGCGGCCGCACCCTGCGGCGGATCGCCCGCATCTCCAGCCGCAGCGACGACATGCTCATCATCCGCGGGGTCAACGTCTTCCCCTCTCAGATTGAGACGGCGCTGCTTTCGGTCGAGGGTACTCTGCCGCACTACAACATTATCCTCTATACCGAAAACGGTATGGACAACATTGAAATCGACGTCGAGATCAACAGCGAGCTGTTCTCCGACAAGGTCCGCGCCATGGAGGAGCTCCAGCAGCGGTTGAGCAAGGCGGTCGAGAGCGTGATCGGACTCCGGGTCCGGATCCGGCTGGTGGCCTCCGGCACCATCACCCGCAGCGAGGGCAAAGCCCGGCGGGTGATCGATCGCCGCGAGAAATAAGCCTTCGGCGGGGGCTGCGCAGAACGGGAGTCGGCAAAGTCGACTCCCTTTTTTTGCCCTGCGATACAGGGCGGAAACTCATCCTTTTTCACGCCGGGGCTTGACAGTCGGGAGTTGAGTTGCTATAATTATGGTAGAACATGGCTCGGGGGCCGGTTTGAACAAAGGTACCGACGGAGGGAGTTATGCGGAAATTGAGATGGGGCTTGATTCTGGCGCTGTTGGGGATGGTCATGGGAACGGGGGGCGTGGCCGCCGAGCCGGAAAAACCCTCGGTGGACGTTCTGCTGCTGGGGTACTACGTCTGGGTGGACGAGGCCTACCAACAGGAGCTGGAGAAGGATAATATCTACATTTATCAGCGACCGGACGACCGCCGCTGCGGCGATCCGGCGCTCTATCCGCTGGACTATCTGCGCAAGTTCAACGTGGTGGTGGTCTCCGGCCCGATCGGGCGGCGCTGGTCGCCCTGCGTGGTCGATCAGGTGCCGGAGGGGATGTTCGAGCGGCTGATGGAGTATCGTCGGGCGGGCGGCAGTCTGGTCTGGATTCCGCTGGGAGCAGATCACGGCGTGGTCAACTGGAACGAGGTGATCGGCTCGAAGATCGGAGCCGAGGCGCTGGACGAGGATCTGGACGGTCCGTCCAATCAGACGATCTACCGGCCCGGCGCCAGTGCCGTGGCGGCCATCGCGCGTTACAACCGGACTTCCAATGTCAGTGCGCACCCGATCACCGAGGGCGTGAAAAATCTCTTCTTCTGCCGGACCGGGGAGTGGGGATTCCCCGGGACCATTCCGATGAAGTACGACGCCAACTGGCGGGTGTTGGTGCGGGGGGACCGGACCACCCGTTCGGTCCGCAATGAATTTGACGCCAAAAGCGCCGCCCATCAGTTCAAGATGTCCGATCGGACCGGGACTTACGCCGAAGCTCCGGCGCTGGTCGCCATCCGGGAGGCGACGCCGGAGGAGGGGGCCATGGTAGTGTTTCCCAGCTACAGCTCCGGCACCTGGGGCAATTACAATCATGTGGCGCTGGGCAACACCTTTTTATACGACGGCGACGGCAACGTGAAGAGCGATGGCGACCGGCTGGTGCGCAATTTGTTCAGCTATCTGGGAGCGAGCTCCCGGGCCCGCGGATTCGGGGGCTACCGGGCGGCGTTTCCGCCGCCGCCGAAGAAGGTCACGCCGCCGGACCTGAGTCCGGTGAAATGGGCTCCGTCGCTGCCCGAAAAGCTCTCCGGCGGCCCGCAGCAGCGGGGCTTGATCGGGGCCCGCACGGCGGGTGGCGGCGGCTCCGGCACGGTGTCCGAGTGGGTGCAGGCGGCGCGGGCGGCCGGACTCAACTTCCTGGTGTTCGTCGAGGATCCGGCCCGGTACGACGAGGCGAGCTATCTGAAGTTCGTCGAAGCGTGTAAAAAAGAGAGCACGCCCGACTTCGCCGCGGTTCCGGGATACGGTGCCTACGATACGAGCGGGGCGTATCGCTTTTACGTCAATGCGCTGCAGCTGCCGGGCCCGTCCAGCGGCTTTCTGAACGCCGAGGGGCGGATCGCCAAGCCGATCGTACCGACCACGCTCTCCGGGTGGGGGACCTGGCCGAGCATGGCCGAGTATGCGAAAATGCCCTACAACCCGTGGTGGAACTGGGTCAACGCCTCCGGCGCCATGCTGGTCTACGATCAAGGTAAGCTCAGCGACAACGGGATCGAGCGCTGGCTGCAGTGCTGCGAACCCAATTCGTGCCATCTGGTGCCGCTGTCGCTGGTCCGGATGACCCGGCCCGCCGAAGTGGCGGAGGCGGCGAAAAACGCCCACCTGACGGTGATCTTCGCCGATCGTCCGGACAAGATTGCCACCTACGCCCGCTGGGGCGCGGGCGGCGGCGTGATGCCCACCTATCTGACCAACGGGCCGAAACTGGAATTCTGGAGTTGCCAGGGCGCCAGTCCGTCCCCTTGGCGGCCGAACTCCGACCGGTTCCGCGGCGGGGTCGTCATCACCAGCCCGGTCGGACTGCGCGAGGTCAAGCTGGTCGATCGGACGACCGGTCGGGTGCTCCGGGACTGGCGGCCGGAAGGGGCCCGGGAGTTCCGCGGCGAATTCGATCTGAGTCACAACCGCCAGCAGGTGATTTCGCTGGAGGCGACCGACGTCGAAGGCCATACGCTGTACGCCCCGCCGCTCTACAGCTATCTGGACGGCAACCGGCTCTGGCACATGTCCGACCGGCTGATGGGCATGCACCATCAGACCAACTGGACGCCCGACGGGAGTGCGCTGGTCGGGAATGTCGGCGGCATTCTCGGAATCTCCTATCACAAGGGGGCGGGCGGCGGCACCGGCGGCAGTCCGGGGTCGCCGCAGCCGGGACGGCTCAAGATCCAGGGGCTCGACGGTGGTTCGGTCTACGCGCCGGACATGCATCTGGATCCCCGGCCATTCGCCCGGGGGATGCCGGAGGAGCGTCGGCCCTATCGCTTCTATTTGCGATTGGCCGCGCACGATCTGGCGGTGGTCGACCGGGTGGCCGATCAGCGCTACACCCCGGCGGGCGGCATGAAGTTTCAGGATCCGATTCCGCCGCTGGAGCCGGTCGATCAGGCCGAGGTCCGGACCCGGACCTGGGGGGTGCGGCTGAATCCGGAGGCGCCCTACAATCTGGCCAACTTCGACATCACCTTCACCTTCAAGCGGGATTTGACCGTGGAACGGATTGCGCTCACCCGCAACAGCTGGCGCTATGCGCCGAAGGAGTATGACCACTGGTTTTTGCAGAGCGATCCGAAGACTCCGCGGCAGGAGAAGATCTTCACGGAAAAGAGTCAGGAGAAACTCCGCTCTCAACTGAACCCCGGCGGTTACGTCTATCAGGCTCCGGTGCTGGGGGGCGCGCCGACGTTCATTGTCCGGGAGGCCGCCGACCCGGTGACGGTGATCACCACTGTGGTCCCCCCCTCCGAAAAGGAGCAGGGCTTCCGCGGCAACGAGATGGTAATTGAATTTCCCGGCGGTCGGGCCTTCAAGGCCGGAGAGACCTACACGATCAGCCTGCTCTTCGCCACCCGGATGCTGGATGACGAGCAGAGCTCGGGCGACTGGGTCGAACAGATGCTGTGCGACTACGGCGTGGGGCGGACGCCTGCCTACGCCTACCGGGTGGAGCAGGGCAAGCTGCGCGGGATCAATTACTTCTTCGATGTCGACGTCGAAAACGGCGGCGCCGTGGTGGCGGTTGATCAATATCCGCTGCCGCATCCGCTGCCGGTGCGGATCCACGGGGTCGGCAAAAACGCGGTGGTCGGTGAGTACAATTTGCTGACCCGCCGGGTCCGGCTGCTGCCCAATTTCGAGCAGATGGTGCTCAGCTCCATCGACCCCCGGGATGGGGATCGGAAGTATTTCTACGGCGAAGTCCTGACTTGGAATAACGACGAACTGGTGGTGAATCTGGTGCCGGAGGAGACGGATTTCCTGCTGGAGGCCCACAATCCGACCGACCGGCCGATCCGTGCCGTGTTCGAGGGCGGGCGCTCGTTCGCTCCGCTGGCCGGAGTCCGGCTGGAGCGGGAGATCGCTCCGCACGCCACCTTGCGGGAGAAGATCGCCTCGGCTCCGGATACCGTCAAGCTGGTTCCCTTCAAGTGGTAGGCGGATCGGACGGCGCTCCGGCGCCGGTCCAGCCGGGAAACTGTCTGCGGTACTGACCGGGCGAGGTCCCGGTCAGTTTCCGGAACTTCCGGAAGAAGTAGTAGGGATCGGAGCATTTCAACCGCCGGGCGACCTCCAGCACGGGGAGTTGGGTCAGACAGAGCAACTCTGTCGCCCGGCGAACCCAGAGCTGATCCAGATAGTGTTTCGGCGTCATGCCCAGCTGCGCCAGAAACTCCCGGCGCAGGGCGTTGGTGCTGATGTTCAGGTAGTCGGCCAGCTCCTCCACGCTCCACTGCCGCTCCGGCGTTTCGCGCACCCCGGCGAGCAGCGCATCCAGACGACCCGGCCGCGGCTCGCGGGCGGTCTCCGGCGTTCCCTGCGGCGCCGGGAGCCGCAGCAGCAGCTGCGCGAGCATGGCCGAGGCCTCCAGCAACGCGGGCAGCGTGCCCTGTTGCAGGGCCCGGATCACCGGCAGCAGCCGTCGCTCTCCCCCCAGCGGAAAGATCCCGGTCCGCAGCAGTCCCTGGCGGGCCAGCAGCTCGGCCAGCGGGCCGCTGAAACAGAGGGAGTCCTCCACAAAGGGCCGGGTGCGGCCGCCGTAACGCTGCGGCAGGCCCGGCGCCACCAGCAGGCCGCTCCCGGCGCTGAAGTAGCGCGTGCTGTGCCGTTCTCCGTCGTAGAAGAAGGCGTCCCCCTCCAGCAGTTGGACCAGGCAGAAAAAGGGAAAGGTCCGGAGCCGGCCGGGGGCGTCGGCTTCGACCAGCGGCGGGGAGGCGATGTTTTCGTAATAGACGTGAAAGAGCAGTCCGGTTTTCAGCAGCGCCTCGCGGAACGGCGGCGGCACCGGCGCGTAGCTGAGTCCGGACGGTTTCTTTTTTCCATGGAGCGAGGTTGAAAAATCCATTTCAGAACCGATTCCCGGAGGTATTGTACACCGTAGATGGTGGAAATGCAACCGGAGAATGGGAAGATGAAGTTTTTCTGGAAGGCGGAGCGGTGCGGAGCGGAACTGAATGCCGCGCTGCGGCGGGTGGCGGAACAGTGTGCCGACCGGCTGGCGGAGGGTCGGGGCGAACGGGAGCTGGAGTTCCGCGAAGGTCCCTCCGGCGTGGTGAAAGTTACCAGCACGGAGTCGGGGTTCCGGATCGAATCCGGTACGCTCAGCGGTCTCCTGCGGGGCGTGGGGCAGGCCTTCGCCGGACTGGAGGGGGAGGAGAATACTCCGTTCCGGACGCTGGGCATTATGCTGGACTGCTCGCGCAACAAGGTCTTTGCCCCGGCTTATCTCCGGGAGCTGTTCGTCAAGCTCGCGCTGATGGGGTACAATCTGGTGATGCTCTACACCGAGGACACCTATCGGCTGCCGGAGGAGCCGTTTTTCGGTTATATGCGGGGGGCGTACACGCTGGAGGAGCTGCGCGGGCTGGACGCCTCCGCCCGGGAACTCGGGATCGAGCTGGTCGGCTGCGTTCAGACCCTCGGCCATTGCGAGCAGCTGCTGGCCTACCCGGAGTACGGCGCGGTCCGCGACACCCCCGCCGTGCTGATGGTCGATGAGCCGAAGACCTACGAGCTGATCGAGAAGATGATCCAATTCTGGAGCGAGGCGCTCACCAGCCGCCGGTTGCACATCGGCATGGACGAGGCGCATGAACTGGGACGGGGGCGGTTTCTCGACCGGAACGGCTATCAGGAGGCGTATCCGCTCTTCGCCCGCCACCTTCGCCGGGTTGCGGAGCTCTGCGCCCGGTACGGGGTCCGGCCGATCATCTGGGACGACATGTACTTCCGGCTCGGGAATCCCGATCACGAGTACTACACGCTGGAGACCGAAATCCCGGCGACGGTGCTCGCGCAGATTCCGGAAAATCTGCAGCTCTGCTACTGGGACTACTACACCGCCGACGCCGACTTCTACCGGAAGTTCATCGACCTGCACCGGTCGTTCGGCTGCAATCCGATCATGGGCTCCGGCGTCTGGACCTGGGGCCGCTTCTGGTACGACCACCGGACCACCTGCCGGAGCGCGATCCCCTGTCTGCAGGCCTGCCGCGACCGGAAGCTCGACGAGATTTTCTTCACCATGTGGGGCGACAACGGTGGTTATTGCGCCTACGATTCGGCGCTGGCCGGACTGGAGTTCGTCTCCGGACTGGCCTACGGCCACGAAGCGACCGAAACCGACTTCTTCGCCGACCGCTTCCGCGCCGTCTGCGGCGCCGATTTTGAGCTCTATACCGCGCTCGGCGAGGTCGCGCTGAACGACGAGGAGGCCGCCTCCGGCGGCGTGACCGCCCATTTGCTCTGGGACGATCCGCTGCTCGGAATCAACTACCTCTCGCTCCGCAGCCGCGACGAGCAGCTGCCGGAACGCTACGCCGCGCGGTTGGCGGCGCTGGCGGCGAAGCTGGAGACGGCGGAGCTCACTCCGGCGCTCCGGGAGATCCGGGCGCTGATCCGTTTCCTGATGTTGCGTCCGGCCTTTCAGCGCCAGCTGCTGCAGACGTTCCGGGACGGCGATCGGGAGGCGCTCCGGACGCTGGCCGAACGGGAGCTGCCGGAGCTGGAGGCGGCGCTCGATGAGTTCGCCGCGGAGTTCCGCGCCGACTGGCTGCGCAGCGCCAAGCCCTTCGGGCTGGAGGTGATTCAGCGCCGGAACGCCGGGCTGCGCGAGCGGCTGCTGGAACTCCGGCGGCGACTGCTGCACGGGGAGCCGCTGCCGGAGCTGGAGGCGCAGCTGACGGCGCTGGAGCTCGGCGTGCCGACCCCGAGCCGGATGTACAGCGGAAGCATTCTGTTGTAGCTCGCCGCGCGGGGCGCGAGACTCCGAATTTCACTTTTTTACCGGAGTGGCGCTTGACCTTTGGCCGGGGCGGAGTACATTGATGAAAACCATATTGCCATGGAAGTTTCCGGTATAGCGACCGGAGCAACAAGGAAAGGGTGGGAGAGATGAGTTCGCGACAAGGTTACCGGAGGGGGGGTCGGAAGGTCGGCGGCGCCGGTCTGCTGCTGACCTGGCTGCTGGGGTGTTCCCTGACCGGACTGGCGGTGGAGCTTCAGCCCCCGGCCCGGCAGTTGAAGACACCGGTCTCCGGGAAGCTGCTGGACCCGGCAGTCTACGCCTCGTGGGTGGAGGGACGCGAGGAGAAGATCGCCGGATCGGGGCGGGAGTCCGCGCCGGAGTGGGTGCTGTGGAGTCAGGACAGTCAGCAGCCGGGACACTCCGGTGTCCGATTCGGCGCCCAGTCCAAGGAGGCGGGGCCGCGGCATCTGCGGATCGGCTTCAAGCAGGCGATTCCGGTCGGCTCGGTGCTGACCCTCGGCGGCGGCAAGTTGAGCGTGTTGAAGTCGAACGCCGCCTATCCCGGGCGGCTGGACCAGGAGGCGGACTGGCTGCCCGCGCAGCGGTTGCTGGCGGACGGCTCGGTGACGGATAAGCAGGCCGGGCGCGGTGAGCTCTCGCTCTGGGTGCTGCCGCCGGGAACCACGACCCGGGCGCTGCGCTTCACCCATGTTTCGGAGTTTTCCGACACCGATCCTTCCGGCTGGCTGGGCGGCGCGGCGGTGCTGCCCGGCCGCTGGCAGAACGTCGCGCCCTATGCCGCGGTGGTGACGGAGTCGGAGGCCAAAAACGCCGGGCGGATCGTCAATCTGAACAACGAAGTCTGGGATGCCTGGGCCAACATGGCCTCCCGGCTCAAGAATCCCAAGCGGCAGCCGGTCTCCGTCAAGGATCCGGAAGTGGTCACGCTGATCTGGCCGGAGGAGGTCACGCTGAACGGACTGATCGGGTTGATGGCCGGAGTCGGTTCGGTGGAGATCGACCGTTACACCGGTCCCGCCGACCGCCATCCGCGCGAGGCGCAGAGCAAGGATTGGACGGCGGTTCCGGCGGCGAACTTCAGCAAACTCGAATCCGGTTATCCGGTGCCGCTGTGGCCGAACTATCTGCCCTTCGCCGCGCCGGTCAAGACCCGGGCGCTGCGGCTGCGGCTCACCGGCGTGGCGCCTGAGTCCCATCCGCATATCGTCGGCAACACCAACGAGGGACGCCGGGTCTGGCTGGGCGAACTGATGGCGGTGCGGGCTCTGGCCGCGCAGGAGGAGCTGGCCGCACCGGAGTTCACCAAGCGGGAAAAGGAGACGCTCCATCCGCCGATTCCGGTCCGCTTTACGCTGCCGGAGCCGGGTTATGTCACGCTGGTGATCGAGGATGCCGACGGCATGCGGGTGCGCAATCTGGTCTCCGAGACCTGGTTCCCGGCCGGCGAGAACGTCGCCTGGTGGGACGGTTCCGATGACCTCGGGCGCGACCTTGACGCCGCCCGTCACGGGCTCTATCAGATCCCGGTTCAGCCGGTCAAGCCCGGCACCTATACCGCCCGCGGCCTCTGGCACAAGGGCGTGAAGCCGTTCTACGAATTTTCGCTTTACAGCACCGGAACTCCCCCGTGGAACACGGCGGACCACACCGGCGCCTGGCTGGCCAACCACTCCGCGCCCTCGGCGGCGGCGTTTGTCCCGGCGGAGCGTTCGCCGTTCGGAGAACCGGCGGTGTTTCTGGGCTGCTATGTGACCGAGGGCCCGGACGGCCTGGCCTGGGTCGATCTGACCGGACGCAAGCGCGGCGGCATGAAGTGGATCGGCGGAACCTGGACGGCGGCGCCGTTCCTCGCCTCCGACCGGGGGCCGCAGGCCGATCCGAAGGTGGCGGTCTATGTCGGCGCCGCCTGGACCACCGATACGAAAAAGGGAACCCAGGAGCTGCGGCTGAACGCGGTGAACCGCGACGGCCGGGGCACCCGGGAGATTCTGAAGACTACGCTGGGGCCGCGCACCGACGGCACCGCCGCCGATGAGCTCGGCGGCATCGCCGCCTGGAACGGCACCCTGGCCTGCGCCTTGCCCCGCGAAAACGCGGTCTGGTTGATCAACACCGCCGACGGCAAGATTGTGAACAAGCTCGCGGTTCCGGCCCCGAAGGCGGTGGCCTACGGGCCGGACGGCAGACTCTATGTGCTCTCCGGCGGCAAGTTGCTGCAGCTGGAGAACGGCAAGAGCCGGGTGGTGATCGGCAGCGGGCTGGAGGAGCCGGTGGCGCTGACTCTGGACGAGGCCGGGAACTTCTATCTCAGCGACCGCGGGAAGAGCCATCAGGTCAAGGTCTTCTCGCCCGCCGGGCGGCTGCTGCGTACGGTCGGCGAGCCGGGCGCGCTCCAGGTCGGGCGCTACAACGAGCGCAAACTGAACAATCCGGCCGGGCTGGCGGTCGATTCGCAGGGGCGGTTGTGGGTCACGGAAGAGGACTTCCTGCCCAAGCGGGTCAGCGTCTGGGACCGCAACGGCAAACTGCTGCAGGCGTTCTACGGCCCCGGCAAGTACGGCGGCGGCGGCATGCTGGACAATCACCGGCCCGACCGCTTCTACTACGCCGACGAGGGGCGCGGCTCGATGGAGTTCGCCGTGGACTGGAAGACCGGGCGGGACAAGTTGATCAACGTGCTCTTCCGGAGCGGGGAGACGGCGTTTGAGCTGCCGTCGCGGAGTTCGGCCCCGGAGGCCGCGCTCTACCACGGCGGGAAGCGCTACTTCACCAACTGCTACAGCAGCGATCCGGTGGCCGGCAGCAACAGCGCCTTTCTGTTCCTGGAGCGCGACGGCGTGGCCCGGCCGGTGGCCGGCATGGGCGTGGCCAACGACTGGCCCTATCTGCGGCGCGAGGAGTTCAAGAGCCTCTGGCCCGCGGGGGTCAATCCCGAGCGCAGCCGCTGGGAGAACAGCGGCCGCAACGTCGCGTTCTACATCTGGAATGACACCAACGCCGACGGGCTGGTGCAGCCGGCGGAGGTGAAGATGACCCAGAACAGCTGCTCCGGCGTCACGGTGATGGAGGACCTCTCCTTCTGCGTGGCCAATCTGGACGGCCGGGCGATGCGGTTCCGGCCGCAGTGGACCGGAAAGACCGGCTACCCGGTCTACGACGGCGCCCGGGGCGAGGTGCTGGCCGAGGGTGTCTACCTCTCCGGTTCCACCGGCGGCAATCAGTTGCTGGCCGACGACAGCGACTGGGCGATCGTCACCGCGGGCGTCAAGCCCTTCCATCAGTACTCGCTGTGCGGCCTGCGCGACGGCAAGGCGGTCTGGAGCTATCCGAGCCCGTGGCCGGGGCTGCACGCCTCGCATGAGGCGGCCCAGCCCGACCGGCCCGGACAGGTGATCGGCAGCACCCGGTTGCTGGGCGGCTTTGTCCAGCCCAAGGGGTCGCAGGTCGAGCCGTTGTGGGCGGTGAACGGCAATATGGGCAACCTCTATTTGTTCACCCGTGACGGACTTTTCGTCAGCACGGTGTTCCGCGATGTGCGTCAGGGCAAGCTCTGGCGGATGCCGCAGGGCCGGCGCAATATGAGTCTGGAGGGCATTTCGCTGCACGACGAGAACTTCTGGCCCTCCATCAGCCAGACGCCCGACGGGGTGATCCACCTGATCGACGGCGCCAACACCAGCGTGGTCCGGCTGGACGGTCTGGAGACGCTGCGGCCGTTGCCGCCGGTCAAGGTGACGGTTACGCCCGAGGCGTTGCAACAGGCGCAGGCGATCCGGCTGCAGCAGGAGGCGATCCGCCAGCGCGAGGCCGGACGCGGCACGTTGCGCGTGGCTTCGCTGCCGGGGGTGCAGGTGGACGGCAAGTTCGACGACTGGAGCGGCGTTGCCACGGTGGACATCGACAAGCGCGGCGTGGCCGCCAACTTCAACTCCGACTCCAAGCCCTACGACATCACCGGTGCGCTGGCGGTCCGTGGCGACCGGCTGTACGCGATGTGGGATACCAAGCTCAAGGATCTCCTGCGCAACTCGGGCGAGCAGCCGCTGGCGCTGTTCAAAACCGGCGGGGCGCTGGACCTGATGCTGAGCACCGATCCGGCGGCGCCGGCCGATCGGCGGCAGCCGGTGGCCGGTGATCTGCGGCTGCTGGTCACCAAGGTCGGCGGCAAGACCCGGGCGTTGCTCTACCAGCCGGTGGTGCCCGGAGCGGCGGCGGATCAGAAGGTGCCGTTCAGCTCGCCTTGGCGGACCATCACCTTCGACCGGGTGCTGGAGGTGAGCAATCAAGTGGAGCTGGCCGAGGATGGTCAGGGCCGGTTTGAGCTGTCGGTGCCGCTGGCGGTGCTGGGGCTGAAACCGAAGGCCGGGCTGCGGCTGAAGGGGGATCTGGGGGTCCTCCGCGGCAACGGGACTGAGACCAGTGCCCGCTCCTACTGGTCGAACAAGGCGACGGCGATCACGGCCGACGTGCCCTCGGAGGCGGAGCTGCAGCCCGCGCTGTGGGGCGAGGTGGTGTTTGAGTAAGCGCCGCGGTTGAGGAGTCAACCTCCGGGCCCCGGCGGTCGGTGGACCGCCGGGGCCCTTTTTTGCCGGAACGATTTGCAATCGGCGGCTTTTGATGGTACGTTACCTTGATCTACGTTGAGAATTACGCCAGAGGATAGAGAAAATGTCGAAATGCAGATTGTTCATCATCGGTGCCGGGCGCATGGCCCGGGCGATCGCCGGCGGCCTGGTCCGCTCGGGACTTTACCGGGGGGAGGAGATTGTCGCGCTGGACGTCTCCGAAGAGGCGGCGACGGCCTTCGGTCAGGCGACCGGGGCGACCGGCGTGGTTGCCGGGTACGAGGCGGCGCTGGCGGCGGCTCCCACCGTGCTGCTGGCGGTGAAACCGCAGTACGCGGCGGCGGCGCTGGCGGATAAGCGTCCGGCGCTGACCGGGAAACTGGTGATCTCGATCATGGCCGGGATTTCGCTGGCCCGGCTGGAGGAGCTGACCGGCGCGGCGCGGCGGGTCCGGGTCATGCCGAACACTCCGGCGCTGGTCGGGGCGGGCTGCTCGGCCTACGCCTGCGCTCCGGCGACCACGGCGGCCGACCGGGAACTGGTCGAGCGGGTGCTCGGCGCGGTGGGCGGCGTGTACGAAGTTCCGGAGAGCCTGCTGGACGCGGTGACCGGGCTTTCCGGCAGCGGTCCGGCCTACGTCTTCGCCTTCATTCAGGCGCTGGCCGACGGCGGCGTGGCCGAAGGGCTGCCGCGCGATCTGGCGCTGGAACTGGCGGTCCGGACGGTGCGCGGTTCGGCGGAGCTGGTGCTGACGCAGAAAGCCCATCCGGCGGTGCTCTGCGATCAGGTGACCAGTCCCGGCGGCACCACCGCCCGCGGACTGGAGGCGCTGGAACGCGGCGCCTTTCGCTACACCGTGAGCCGGGCGGTGCGCGAGGCGGCCGCCCGCTCGGCGGAGCTGGGGAAGGGGAGTTGCTGACATGGAGAACGCCCGGGCCCGACTGTCGGTGGTGATGCCGGTCTATAACGAGGAGAACACGATTCAGAAGATCGTGGAACGGGTGTTGGCGCGGCCCGAAGTGGCCGAGCTGGTGATCGTCAACGACGCTTCGACCGACGGCTCGTGGGAGCGGTTGCAGCGGTTCGCCGCGGAGCCGCGGGTGAAGCTGTTGCAGCAACCGGAGAACCGGGGCAAGGGGGCGGCGCTGATCCGCGGTTTTCAGGAGGCGACCCGGGATTTCGTGCTGGTGCAGGACGCCGATTTTGAGTACAATCCGGAGGACTATCCGGTGGTGCTGGAGCCGCTGCTGAGTGGCAAAGCCGACGCGGTCTACGGCTCACGGTTCATGGGAACGCCGGGCATGGTCCGCTTTTTCCGGCACGAGATGGGCAACAAGGTGCTGACCTTCTTCTCCAACTTCTTCTCGGATATTCATTTGTCGGACATGGAGACCTGCTACAAGGCGTTCCGGCGCGAGGTGATCCAGAATTTGAAACTGACCTCGGAGCGCTTCGGTATCGAGGTGGAGCTCACCGCCAAGCTGGCCAAGTCGCGGCAGCTGCGGATCTGGGAGGTGCCGATCTCCTACAATCCGCGACGCTACGACGCCGGGAAGAAGATCACCTGGCGCGACGGTGTGGCCGCGCTCTGGCATATTGTGCATTTCAACTGCTTCTGCCCGGCGCAGGAATCGTTTTACCGCCCCTGGTCGGAGGTGTTGGGGACTCCTCCCGGGGAGGAGCAGGAGTAACCCCGGCTGCCGTTTCGCGTCCCGGAAACTCCGGGCTCTCCGGGACGCCCCACTCGCCGGTCGTGCGACTCAGCGCGCCGGGAGCAGCTGTTCCACCACCAGCACCACCGGGTAATCCCCGGTGGTGTTGATGCTGTAGAGTTTCCCCTGGAAGCGCCGGGCGTTGGAGTTCGGCTGGCGGTACGCCTCCTCCAACTCCACGGGCAGGATCGCGGTCAGCGCGGCGGGGCCTTCGGCCAGCAGCGCGGCGCGGTGGGTCTCCGGCGTGATTTCCGGGCGTTCCGGCAGCTCGGGGAGGGGGACGGACTCCGTCAACTGCCCGGAGAGAATCGCATTTTTCCCGGCGAAGGTTTTTTCGGCGTTGCGGTGCAGCGCGGAGAAGCGGACGTTGGCGTAGCGGTCGGGCATCAGCGGCTCCAGCAGCAGCAGGCCGCCCACGGCGATCAATCCCGCCAGCAGCGTGGAGGCGGCGCCGATCCGGAACCACTGGAAGAAGGTGAAGTGGTGTCCGGAGCGCTTTTCGAGCATGCCCAGCGCCACGATGTTGGCGGTGCTGCCGATCATGGTGATGTTGCCGCCGAAGCAGGCGCCGAAGAGCAGCGCCCACCACAGCGGCAGATCCTTGACGCTGTTGGAGAGCTGTTCGATCACCGGGCAGAAGGCGGCCACGAAAATCACGTTGTCGACAAACGCCGAACCGATGGCCGAGACCCCGAAGATGAACGGCACCAGCACGGTGACGGCGCTGCCGCAGACGCTCGAAAAGTAGCGGGCCATCACCAGGTCGACTTCGGTATACTCCAGCGTGCCGGCCACGGCGAAGAGGAGCATGAAGAAGAGCAGCGTCCACCAGTCGACTTCGTGCTCGATGTAGTGCCGGGCGCGGCCGGGTTTGAGGATCATGACGATTCCGGCGCAGATCAGGGGCGTGATCAGCAGCACGCTGTTTTTGGCCAGCCCGAGTGCGCTCTCCAGCGGATGGTGCGAGGCGATGGCCAGCACGGTCAGGATGATCAAAACCAGCCCCGCCTTGTAGGGAACCTCCACCACCGGGGCCAGCGAGAGCCCCTGATCCAGCCGGTCGCGGAGCCGCAGATCGAACTCACGGAGCTGCCGACGGAAGACGAAGAGCGTAAGCGCCACCGTGGCCGCCAGCGCCAGCAGCATCAGGGGGAAGGCCCAGAGCATGAAGTCGCCGAAACTGAGCATGCCTTTGGTGCCGATGTAGATTCCGACCGGGTTGCCCATCATGGTTCCGGCGCTGCCGACGTTGGTACACAAAACGGCGATCAGGATGTAGGGGACCGGGCTGAGCTTGAGCCGGTCGCAGACCTGGAAGATCAGGGTGGAGACGAAGATGATCGAGGTCACTTCGTCCACCGCACAGGCCAGCAGCGCCGCGGCGACGGCGGTGACGGTGATGAATTTCCGACCGGTCAGCCGCGGCATGGAGACGATCCGCTGCACAATCCAGGTGAAGAAGCCGAGGTCGCGCAGGGCGCCGACGATCACCATCATGCCGACCAGAAACAGAATCACCTCCAGCGAGGAGGAGTTGACGAACTGCGGAATGTTCAACGAATTGGTGAAGATCAGCACCGCCAGCCCCAGAAAGGCGATGGCCAGCCGGAAACTCCAGAAGAACAGCGTGCCGAAAATGATACCGACGAAGACGGCGCAGG
The DNA here is from genome assembly GCA_949297015.1 of uncultured bacterium. Classification (GTDB taxonomy): domain Bacteria; phylum Verrucomicrobiota; class Lentisphaeria; order Victivallales; family Victivallaceae; genus CASFRF01. The sequence continues at coordinate 3,114 of CASFRF010000068.1, read as the reverse complement.
CAGTCGCCTGATGTGCCTCCAGCACGGTGAGTCCGCCGCCGAAACCCACCGCCAGACTGGCGGCCAGCAGCACGGCGAAACGGGCGAACATGGATTTGGCGCTCAGCGGCGCGGAGGTACTCTCTTCATGCATGGTGGAGCTCCTTGTTGCTTATTCCCAGAACAGTTTGGCGCAGAAATCCCGCAGTTCGACTACCCCGGCGAGTTTGCCGTCGGAACGGGTGATCACCAGCTGGCGGCAGCCGTGGACCAGAAAGAGCTTGGCCAGCTGAATGGCCGGGACCTCCTGATCGACCCGCAGAAACTCCTCGCGCATGACGTCGGCGATCCGGGTGTCCCCGGCCGACTTGAGCATGTCGATGAACGGCTGAAAGCGGTAGATCGGCGAGAGATCCTCCAGCCAGAGCAGATGTTCCGGCAGCGTGAATTTGAGCAGATCGGCCAGCCCGACCACACCGCGCAGGTCACCGACGCGGTCGAGGACCGGCAGCTCCTCCTCCCGGGAGCGGGCGAAGACGTCGATGGCGTGACGCAGGGTGTCGGTCTCCTGCAGGGTGACCGGGTCCTCTCGCATGATGTCGCGGGCGGTCAGATAGGGGGACATCAGCACCTGATTGCCCGAAAAGTAGGCCATCACTTCGGAGGGCGTCTGGAGCCGGGCCACGGTTTCGATGGCGTCGGGGGCGCTGAAGTCCCCGGCCAGCGCCGCCAGCAGCTGCATGTGCAGATTGGGCTCCTCCAGCGGTGTCAGCAGCAGAATCATGACCTTGACCGGCTGCTGCGGCACGCTGAACTCAACGCCCTCCGGCGCGCAGCCCATCGCCACCAGCGGCGCGCCCAGCCCCGGAATCCGGGCGTGAGGCACCGCCAGTCCCGGGGCGATCATGGTCGAGAACAGCTCCTCGCGGGCCATGACCTCCCTCCCGGCCAGTTCGATGTCGAGTTCCGGAAAGTGCCGCTTGAGCAGGGCCAGCAAACGATTCAAGAGTTCCGCCCCGGTGGCATCCTCGGCCCGGCAGATGATGTTGTTGGGGGTGAGAAAGTCGTCCAGGCCGGTTTTTCCGTCGGTCATCAGTCATCTCCTTGATTTGAAGTGTGATGGGTAGTCCCAGTCAATGACGTCTTGCGGTAATGTAGCATGGGGAATCCGGCGATGCAAATGCGGAAAATCCGCCAGCTCCGCCCGCGGAATGCGAAAAAGCTCCGGAAAAAACTTTCCGGCTGATTGTTTTGGTCGGAAAGTGTGCTATATTAATGAGATAACCAATTCAGTCCAGTTTATTTTTCGAGAACGATCATGCGCGAAGTCAGAAATGTTGCGATCATCGCCCACGTCGACCACGGCAAGACTACCCTGGTCGATGAGATTTTAAAGCAGGCCAAGGTGTTCCGGGACAATCAGGAGGTGGTCAACTGCTTCCTGGACAACAACGACCTGGAGCGCGAACGCGGGATCACCATCCTCTCCAAAAACATCAGCGTGGAGTACAAGGGCGTCAAGATCAATGTGATCGACACTCCGGGACACAGCGATTTCGGCGGGCAGGTCGAGCGGGTGCTCAAGCTCGCCGACGGCGTGCTGCTGCTGGTCGACGCCGCCGAGGGGCCGATGCCCCAGACCCGGTTCGTGCTGGATAAGGCGCTGCAGCTCAAACTGCGGCCGGTGGTGGTCATCAACAAGGTCGATAAGCCCGACGCCCGGCCCACCGTGGTCCAGAACAAGGTGTTCGATCTGTTCTGCGACCTCGACGCCTCGGAGGAGCAGCTCGACTTCCCGCTGATTTACGCCAGCGGCCGCAACGGCTGGGCGGTGCGCCATCTGGAGGACCCGCGCGAGTCGATCCTGCCGCTGATGGATGCGATTCTGGAGTTCGTGCCGCCGCCGCGGGTGGTCGAGGGCCCGGTGCAGGCGCAGGTCGCTACGCTGGATTACTCCAACTTCGTGGGCCGGATCGGAATCGGGCGGGTCTACCGCGGGGTGCTCGACACCCGGCAGCCGCTGTCGATCATCAAGCGCGACGGCACGGTCCGCCCGGCTCAGATCAAGCAGCTGTTCACCTTCGAGGGGGTGCAGCGCCGCGAGACCTCGCAAGTGGAGTGCGGCGACCTCTGCGCGATTGTCGGGATTGAGGATATCGACATTTCCGACACCATCACCGACGTCAACGCTCCCGAGCAGATGCCGGTGATCGCGATCGACGAGCCGACGATCTCCATGGTCTTCCGGATCAACGACTCCCCCTTCTTCGGGCGCGAGGGCAAGTATGTGGGCAGCCGGCAGCTGCGCGAGCGGTTGTTCCGCGAGGTCGAGCGCGATGTGGCGCTGCGGGTGGAGGAGGTCAGCGGCGACTCCTTCAAGGTCAGCGGGCGCGGTGTGCTCCATCTGGCGATTTTGATCGAGACCATGCGGCGCGAAGGCTATGAGCTGGCGGTGGCCAAGCCGCAGGTCATCACCAAGGTGATCGACGGCGTCAAGCAGGAACCGGTCGAGCTGTTGTCGGTGGACGTGCCCGAGGAGTTCGTGGGCCGGATCATCGAACTGGTGGGGACCCGTCGCGGCGAGCTGATTCAAATGGAGTCGCGCGGCAGCCGTCAGCTGCTGGAGTTCCAGATCCCGACCCGGGGGCTGATCGGGTTGCGGAGCCGGGCGCTGACTCTGAGTCAGGGCGAAGCGATCGTCTCGCACCGGTTCGACCATTACGAGCCGTACAAAGGGGAGATCCCCTCGCGGATTCCCGGCACCATGGTGAGCATGGGGCAGGGGCGGGCGGTGGCCTACGCCATCGACGGGTTGCAGCAGCGCGGCGAGTTCTTCATCGAGCCGAACGAGGAGGTCTACGAGGGCATGATCGTGGGCGAGCACTGCAAGGAGGGGGATCTGGTGGTCAACGTCCAGAAGGCGAAGCAGCTGACCAATATGCGCGCCGCCGGCAGCGACCGGAATCTGAAGATCGCCCCGCCCCGGCGGATGTCGCTGGAGCAGGCGCTGGAGTATATCGAGGACGACGAGCTGGTCGAAGTCACGCCGAAGAACATCCGGCTGCGGAAGGTCTATCTGACCGAGCTGGAGCGGCGGCGGCAGCGGACCCGGAGCGCCGCCGAGGCCTGAGGCCC
>CASFRF010000067.1 GCA_949297015.1 uncultured bacterium | reverse complement strand
TCGCTGCTGCTGCCGGCACTGAACAAGGCCCGTGAGTCGGCTCGCCGTGCCAGTTGTATGAGCAACCTCAAACAGCTGGCCTTCGCAACGCTCAGTTACGTCAACGATTTCACCTATTTCCCGCTCTGCGGTCCCAGCGGTAAATTGGCCAGCGGTTCGGAGATCAACCTGTGGAGCCACACCCTCGGCAGTGTGCCCACCCTGTATCAGGACTATCTCGGCGGCAAGTTGATCAAGGTTGAGGGAGGAAATTATAACCGGATCCCCAATACGCTCTATCGCAAAAGCGATGTCGAGCCGCCTCTTTCGCGGGTCTTTGCCTGTCCCTCCAATCAAGCTCAGAATTTCCCTGAACGAGGCTACAGTTACGGCATGATGGGCGGCTCCGCCGCAAATTATCCGATGAATCCGGAACGGCTGATGAAGTTGCAGCAGTGGGGGCTGCGCAACAAATTCATCTATACGACTTTGGCGCCCGCGCTCTGGTACGACCGCGCCGCCGCCCATTTGAACAACATCGAAGTCACCAACCATCCGTTGGCGAACTCCCCCTATCCGGCCGGCGGCAATGTCAGCATGGTCGATGGTTCGGTTCGCTGGGCCGGCCCCTGGAACCGGGCAGCCAACAATCCGGGGCTGAACTATATCGGCTCGGGCTACTCTAATCCGGTAAGTGGCTTCTGCTACCCCGGCAACACCATCGCCGTGTACTCTCCTGCCGGAAAGGCCGATCTGAAGCTTCAGGCCGGGTCGAACAACGTGATCATCGGTTCCGCTGACTTCGACATCTTCGCTCTGCCCAAACCCTGAGTCCGCCGACCACCCCCGCCGCCCGCTCCGGGCGGCGTTTTTTTTACATTTTCTCCGGCTGGAATCTTGCGAGGGGGGCAGGAAGACAGAAATGTGGAAAATCTGCCCGCAGTCAAGGAAATCATTGCGATGCGTGAGACTGTGAAAGTGGCATCTCCAATGGGATTCGAACCCATGTTGCCGGGATGAGAACCCGGTGTCCTAGGCCTCTAGACGATGGAGACTCGGTGAAACCTCAGCCAATGCCCTTACTATACACCGCTCTACGAAAAAGTAAACCCCCAAAAGTAAAAAAAATTGAATATTTCCGGGGAAAGGTTGAAAAAAGAGCGCTCCCCGTGTACATTGTAGCGCTTTTCGGGGCGGACCGCCCCCGCTCTTTCCGGCCTGTACCGCGGCCGGATCGGCGCCGGAGGGGAGAAGCCCGGAGTGGAGAAGTTTGGAGTAAGCTGAAATGTCGAATACCGTCCGTACCCGTTTCGCGCCGAGCCCGACCGGGTTCATGCATGTGGGCAATCTGAGAACCGCACTGTACGCCTATTTGCTGGCCCGGTCACAGGGAGGAAAATTCATCCTGAGAATCGAGGATACCGATCAGACCCGCTACGTCGAGGGCGCGGTGGAGGTGATCTACCGGACTTTGAAGCAGGCCGGTTTGAATCATGACGAGGGGCCCGATCTGGGCGGCCCCTGCGGCCCCTATGTCCAGAGCGAGCGCCGGGCGCTCTATCCGGAATATGCGAAGCAGCTGGTCAAAACCGGGCACGCCTACTACTGCTTCTGCGACAAGGTCGAACCCGCCGACGGCGAGGAGGAGGGCGAACACCACGGCGGCTACGATGGTCACTGCCGCCACCTCTCCCCGGAGGAGGTCAAGGCCAATCTGGCGGCGGGCAAGCCCTACGTCATCCGCCAGAAGATCGACCACGACGGCGTCACCGCCTTCGACGATTCGGTGTTCGGCCGGATCGTCATCGAAAACCGGAATCTGGACGACCAGATCCTGCTCAAACGCGACGGTCTGCCCACCTACAACTTCGCCAATGTGATCGACGACCACCTGATGGGGATCACCCATGTGGTGCGCGGTTCGGAATATTTGTCGAGCACCCCCAAGTACAATCTGCTCTATCGGGCCTTCGGCTGGGAGATCCCGATCTATGTGCATTTGCCGCTGATCATGGGCCGGAGCGAGGATGGAGCGGTCACCAAGTTGTCCAAGCGTCACGGTTCGGTCAGTTTTGAAAATCTGCTGGCCGAAGGGTATCTGCCCGAGGCGATCATCAACTACATCGCGCTCCTGGGCTGGTCGCCCAAGGATGACCGGGAGCGTTTTTCGCTGCCGGAGTTGGTCGAACGCTTCAGCCTCTCCGGTTTGAACAAATCCCCGGCGGTCTTCGACTACGCCAAGTTGCGCTGGCTCAACGGCGAGTACCTCAAGTCGCTCGCGCCGGAGGAATTCGCCGCCCGGGCCCGCGTTTTTGCCGGGGTGGACGGCTCCGCTCTGGCGCCGCAGTGGCCGCTGCTGGCCGCGCTGTTGCAGCCCCGGGTCGAGTTGCTCTCCGAGATTCCGGACAAGATCGCCTTTCTGCAGCGGCTGCCCGAATTCGGGGTGGAGCTCTTTTTCAACAAGAAGAGCAAGGCGACCCCCGAGAGCTGCCGCGCCGCGCTGGAGGTGCTGATCCCCCGGTTTGAGGCCTTGCCGGAGTGGACTCCGGAGGCGCTGGGCGGGGTGATCGAGTCCTACGCCGCGGAGCTCGGAGTCAAGCCCGGGCAGGTGATCTGGGCGGTCCGGATCGGCGTCTCCGGTCTGGCGGTGACGCCCGGCGGTCCGGCTGAACTGATGACGATTCTGGGCCGGGCCGAGTCGCTGCGGCGGTTGGGGCTGGCGCTGGAGCGGCTGCGGGCGCAGGCGGGCGCATGACTCCGGCTCCGATTGCGCTTTTCGTCTATCGCCGGGCGGAGCACACGGCGCGGACGCTGGCGGCGCTGGCGCGCAATGAGTTGGCCCCGCAGAGCGAGCTGTTCATCTTTGCCGACGGTCCCGCCGGAGAGCATGACCGCGAGGCGGTGGCCGCGGTCCGGGCGCTGGTGCGCACGGTTTCGGGGTTCCGCCGGGTTACGGTCTGCGCGGCGGAGTCCAACCGCGGGCTGGCCGCCTCGGTGACCGGCGGGGTTTCGCAGCTGCTGGCGGAGTACGACCGGGTGATCGTGCTCGAGGACGATCTGGAGACCTCCCCCTTTTTTCTGCGTTTCGTGAACGAGGGGCTGGAGCGCTTCGCCGACGATGAGCGGATCTGCCAGATCCACGCCTACGCCGAGCCCTCGGCGTATCCGGAGATCCCCTGCTTTCTGCGGCGGGGGGCCGACTGCTGGGGCTGGGGCACCTGGCGCCGGGCCTGGCGCCTGTACAACGCCGATGGCGCGGCGCTCTACCGGGAACTCTGCGCGCGGCGGTTGCGCCGGAGTTTCGACGTGGAGGGGGCCTATCCCTACACCCGGATGCTCCGGAGCCAGGCGCGGGGGGAGCTGGACTCTTGGGCGATTCGCTGGTACGCCTCGGCGTTTCTGGCCGGGCGGTACATGTTGCAATCGAATGTGCCGCTGGTGCGCAACCTCGGTTTCGACAACTCCGGGACTCACGGTGCGCCGGACCGGGCGGGCTTCGCGCTGGCGGAGCACCCGGTGCGGTTCGATCGGACCCCGGTAATGGAGACGCCCGGGCTGCGGGCGGAATATCGTCGGCAGCTCCGGCGCGCGCGGCTGTCACTGCCCCGGCGGGCGGCGTTGAAGGTGCGGCGGATGTTGCGGAAGTGGAGCAGTATCAATCGGAGGAGCCATGTCGTATCGTGATGGTTGGGCGGCGTTGAATCTGCAGTTCAGTCCGAAGATTCCGCGGACGGAGTATTCGGTCTGCAGCTACCACTGGGAACTGATGCAGCAAGTGACCGGAATCGACACCTCCTGTGTGGAGAATCGTCCGGCGGCGCAGCTCGCCTTCCGGCGGAGCTGGGACTACGGCTTTTTGTGGGCCACGCGGATCTCCCGCGGCGAGTTGCTGGAGGCCGGTGCGACGCCGGCCGACATGGGCCATGCCGTGTACGGCGAGGACGCCTCGGGGCAGGGGGATTTCCGGCCCGTGACGACCAATCCCTACGCCGATCCGGAGCAGGTCTACGCGCTCGACCCGGCGGCGCAGTTCCGCTTTTTCGAGCGTTCGGAACTGATTCGCAAATTCGAGGAGCATTACCGCGAGCAGCAGGCGCTGGTGCCGGACGCGGTGGCGATGAGCGGGGTCTACGTCACGCTGTTCTCCGGGTTGATCGAGCTTCTGGGCTGGGAGTCGCTGCTGCTGGCGCTGGGGACTGACGAGCGCCGGTTCAACCGGCTGGTGGACAGTTACTACCACTGGATCCGGCAGTTCTTCGAGGCCTACGCCGAGAGCTCGATCCCGGTGATGATGGTGCACGACGATCTGTGTTGGACCAGCGGCCCGGTGACGGATCCGGCGTGGTACCGGAGGGTGATTTTTCCGCGGTTGAAGCAGCTGCTGGAGCCGGTGCTGGCCGCCGGGAAGCGGGTCATGTTCACCTCCGACGGGAGGATTGATTGCTTTTTCCGGGATCTGGCGGAGCTCGGGATTCACTCGCTGGTGATGGAGCCCTGCTGCGATCTGGAGTTTTTCGCCCGGGAGTTCGGGCGGGAGGTCGGGTTCGTCGGCGGGGTGGACTGCCGGACGCTGATGTACGGCAGTCGCGACGAGATCCGGCGCGAAGTCGAACGGGCGATGCGCCTGGGACGGGAGTATCCCGGCTTCATGCTGGCGGTCGGCAACCATCTGCCGGCCAACGTGCCGGTGGAGCGCGCGCTCTACTACAATGAGCTCTACGAGGAGCTGGCTTACCGCTGAGGAGCCGGGGCTCCGCCCGCCGGCGGAACCCCGGTGCGGACTCATTCGCCGTCGGGGGACAGTTCGGTCAGTCGCGTCTCAAGATGGCGCTTCCTTTGAAGATACTCATTCTGGATAAGTCGAAACTCGGTTTCCAGGAGATCAAGCTCCTGCAGACATTCGACCCGCTGACGGGCGATTTGGAGTTTTTCCGACGTACACGCAGACGAATTTTGCATACTTCCTCCATAAATGTGGTTTGGGCGTGACTGCGGTTTTGACATTGCCGGTTCCGGAGCAGCGTCTCCAGCTCCGGAATACTCCGGCACCATTTTTTGATGGTTTTGTGGACGGCCTGACGGGTGAGTCCGCGCAGCCGGGCGAGCTCCTCGCAGGTGGCGTCCGGGTTGCCCAGTTTGGCGCTGACCAGCTCCAAGGTGTTGACGTCGAGCGCGGCCATGAAACTGATCACTTCGAGCAGATCCTGCCGGGTGTAGCAGGCCGCGGCCGGGGCCCGGTCCCGAAACGGAGCGGGCGTGACTGCTCCGAGTTCGCGTAAGCGGGCCCGGGGCAGCGGCGGTGGGTCGGCGGCTGTGCGGCAGTAGGGGGCCAGTTCGCACTCCCGGCAGCGGTCACGGGCAGGGTTGAAGTTGCCGTAACAATCCATACGATTCCTCCTGTTGGTAATCCGTTGTGAGATTCTCCCGGACGGCGGTTCGCCGCGGGAGGGGGCGGGGTCAATCGATCAGAAACCGCGGATCGCAGTTCAGGATCCGGGCGTAGCGCCGGGCGGTGGTGATGTTCCGGATTCCGTATTTGAGTCGCATCGAAACCGCGGCCTTGCTGATTCCCAGCTCGCTGGCCAGTTCCGATTGTTTGATTTTCCGGTGTTTGACGATGTTGGACAGTGCGCTCATTTTCAGTGAATTCCTTTCTTTCGTTTAGCCAATGCTTAAATATATTGAATAATTTGACTTCCGGCAACAAAAAAATCAAAAAAAATCGTTTTTTCTCTTGCAGTTAACGGCAGGGTGTACTATCATTACCAATCGGTTAATCTAATAATTAACACAGGAGAAAATATGGTGTCGGAACAGAATCACATCAATGGTTGGCCGGTGCTGGAGACGTTCCTGGTGGAGCGCGGGATGAGACAGGGGGAATTGGCGAAGCTGCTGGGCGTTTCAGCCCCGGCGATCAGCCAGATCAAGCATGAACGGATGTGTTTAAGTTCTGCTCATCTTGCGAAGCTGGTGGATTACTTTCAGATGAGCAGGAGGGAGGCGGCGGTGTTTTATGCCATGGTGATCAGTTCCCGGGTATTGCGCTGGCAGCCCGAAAGCTGCCGGGGGATCCGTCTGTGGCCCCGGGTGAAGGTGTCGCAAACGGCGCTGCCGGTGATCTCCTGCCGCTCATTGATGTGGTTCCAACCGGCCCTGGAGTCCTGTACCGATTTCGCCCGGCGGTACCTGGAGTACGAACTGGGGAAACTGGTTCGGGGGGCCTCGCTGGCGGTTCGGGTCAACGAGTACCGGACTCGCTTCCGGTTGCCGTCGGACAGTTTGATCCTGCTCGGTGGCGACGACTATCCGCGTGACGGCCAGCTGGTGCTGGCCCGGCTGCACAACCGCCCGCCCGCGCTTTACTACTACCGGAGCCGGAACGGGGCGATCGAGTTGCAGCAGCGGGAGTTCGGCTCCGAAGAGCTGAAAATCAACGACATGGCGCCGCTTTATACCTTGGCCTGGGCCTATCCGGTACGCTCAATTTTGCTCGACAGCCGTCGCCCCTGAAGCGGACGGCGTCCCGAAATCGGGAAAAATCGGCGAAATGGGTTTGCATTGCGGAAAAAAACCGTTACATTATCAGAAATATATCTTGTCGTAACGGTAAGCATTCGCGCTAAGGAGGAACCATGGCCGAAGATCTGCAGAGTCTCCTGACCAAAATCAATGAGGAGGGCGTCAAGCGCGCCGAGGCTGAACGGGCCCGTATTCTGGCCGAGGCCAAGGCTGAGGCTGAAAAAATTGTAAGTGCCGCCAAGGCCGAGGCTGAGCAGCAGCGGCAGGCCGCCGCCGCCGAAGCGGAAAACCTCCGCGAGCGTGGCGAAAGCGCGGTTAAACAGGCCGCCCGCGATGTGTTGCTGGAGCTGCGGGCGGAACTCGAGCGGCGGTTGAAGCTGGCGATCGACGGCGCCGCCCGCGAGGCGTTGACTCCGGCGCTGATGACCGAGATCGTCCGGGCGGTGCTGACCGCCTTCGCCGCCAATCCCAATGCCGAGGTCACCATCCGGACCGCGGTTGCCGACACCGCCGCGCTCGACGCGGCGCTGCGCGGAGCGCTCGCCGGGAGTTTCCGGAGTCAGCCCCGGCTGTTTCCCGACAGTGCGATTACGGGCGGGTTGGAGGTCGAGGTCTCCGATTCCGGGGTCTACTTCGATTTTACCGATGAGGCGATCAGCGCGCTGGTCACCGCTTACGCCGGTCCCCGGCTGGCGGAGCTGTTGAAGTGAAGTTCCCGGCTTGACGGCTGGTACAAGAGATAAGGAATACGGATATGCTCGATGGCAATACGGGAACGGTGGTGGGCGTCAATGGCAACATGCTGACCGTTGAGTTTTCCGCCAAAGTGACCCAGAACGAAGTGGCCTTTGCCGTGGTCGGCGAGGAACGGCTCAAGTGCGAGGTGATCCGGGTGCGCGGCAACCGCGCCGACCTCCAGAGTTACGAGAGCACCAACGGACTCAAGATCGGCGACGCGGTGGAGTTCACCGGGGAGCTGCTCTCGGTGGAGCTCGGGCCCGGGCTGCTGACCCAGGTCTTCGACGGTCTGCAGAATCCGCTGCCCCAGCTGGGGGAGCGCTCCGGCTTCTTCCTGAAACGAGGGGTCTATCTCAATGCGCTGGACCGCGAACGGAAGTGGGCGTTCACGCCGCTGGCCAAGGTCGGCGACCAAGTCCGCCCCGGCGACCGGATCGGGTATGTTCCGGAGGGGATTTTCAAGCACTACATCATGGTCCCGCTGACCTGGCGCGGAAACTGGGAGCTGACGGCGCTGAAACCGGCCGGGGATTATACCGTGGACGAGGTGATCGCGGTCGCTTCCAATGAGCGTGGCGAGAGCGCCAATCTCACCATGGTGCAGCGCTGGCCGGTCAAAATTCCGATCACCGACTACGCTGAAAAGCTGTTGCCGGAGAGTACGCTGGTGACCTGCCAGAGGATCATCGACACCTTCTTCCCGGTGGCGGTGGGCGGAACCTTCTGCACGCCGGGGCCGTTCGGCGCGGGCAAGACCGTGCTGCAGCACGCGATCAGTCAGTACGCCGAGGCCGACGTGGTGATCGTGGCCGCCTGCGGGGAGCGGGCGGGCGAGGTGGTGGAAATCCTGCGCGAATTCCCGCATCTGCAGGACCCGCGGACCGGCAAGACGCTGATCGACCGGTCGATCATCATCTGCAACACCAGCAGCATGCCGGTAGCGGCGCGCGAGGCGTCGGTCTACACCGCGGTGACGCTGGCCGAGTACTACCGGCAGATGGGACTCAACGCGCTGCTGCTGGCCGACTCCACCAGTCGCTGGGCGCAGGCGCTGCGCGAGATGTCCGGGCGGTTGGAGGAGATCCCGGGCGAGGAGGCCTTTCCGGCCTATCTGGAGTCGTTGATCGCGAGTTTCTACGAGCGGGCCGGACTGGTCCGGCTGCGCAGCGGCGAGCTCGGGAGCGTGACCATCGGCGGCGCGGTGAGCCCGGCCGGCGGCAACTTCGAGGAGCCGGTGACGCAGGCCACGCTGAAGGTGGTGGGCTGCTTCCTGGGGCTTTCGCGCGAGCGCTCGGACGCCCGGCGCTTCCCCTCGATCCATCCGCTGGACTCCTGGAGCAAATACCGCGGCGTGGCGCCCGAGGAGAGCGTGGCCTTCGCCCGCTCGGTGCTGCGTCAGGGGGCCGAGGTCAACCAGATGATGAAGGTCATCGGCGAGGACGGCACCGCGCTGCCCGACTTCGTGGTCTACCTCAAGAGCGAGTTTCTCGACTACGTCTATTTGCAGCAGAACACCTTCGATCCGGTGGACGGCGCCACCGACGCCGAGCGTCAGCGCTATGTCTTCGCGCGGGTGGTCGAAGTGCTCGGTACCGAATTTGACTTCGCCGATCGCGACGCGGCCCGGCGTTACTTCCTGGAACTGCGCCAGCTCTTCATCGACTGGAACTATCTGCCGTTCCAGAACGAGGATTTCAAGCGCCAGGAGCAGGCGATCAACGCCAAAATCGAGGAGTGCAAACGCTATGCGTAAGGTCTACCATAAAATCAACCGCATCGCCGGCAACGTGATCACGGTCGAGGCCGACGGCGTCGCCTACAACGAACTGGCCGAAGTCACCGGCGCCCGGGGCACTTCGCTGGCCCAGGTGATCCGGCTGCAGGACAATCAGGTTTCGCTCCAGGTGTTCGCCGGGAGCCGCGGCATCAGCACCGGCGACCAGGTCCGGTTTCTGGGGCGTCCGATGGAGATTTCCGGCTCCGACGATCTGCTGGGGCGGGTGTTCAACGGGCGCGGCGCGCCGCGCGATCAGCGGCCGGAGGTCACCGACAACCTGATCGAAATCGGCGGCCCCTCGGTCAATCCCTCCAAGCGCATTCTGCCGCGGAACATGATCCGGACCGGGATCCCGATGATCGACATCTTCAACACCCTGGTCGAATCGCAGAAGCTGCCGATCTTCTCCATCGCCGGCGAGCCCTACAACCAGCTGCTGGCCCGGATCGCGCTGCAGGCGGAGGTGGATGTGATCATCCTCGGCGGCATGGGGCTCAAATACGACGACTACCTCTACTTGCGCAACACGCTCGAAGAGCACGGCGCGCTGTCGCGCTCGGTGCTGTTCATCCACACCGCCGCCGATCCGGTGGTGGAGTGCCTGATGGTGCCGGATATGTCGCTGGCGGTGGCCGAGGCCTACGCGCTGCAGGGCAAGCGGGTGCTGGTGCTGCTGACCGATATGACCAACTTCGCCGACGCGCTCAAGGAGATCGCCATCACCATGGAGCAGATCCCGGCCAACCGCGGCTACCCCGGCGACCTCTACAGCCAGCTGGCCAGCCGCTATGAGAAGGCGGTAGACTTCGACGGCGCCGGTTCAATCACCATTCTGGCGGTGACCACCATGCCGGGCGACGACGTGACCCATCCGGTTCCGGACAACACCGGGTACATCACCGAGGGGCAGTTCTACCTGCGGCACGGCCGGATCGAGCCGTTCGGGTCGCTGAGCCGGCTCAAGCAGCAGGTCAACGGCAAGACCCGCAAGGATCACCGGGCGATCATGGACTCGATGATCCGGCTCTACGCCGATTACCGCAGCGCGCTGGAAAAGCAGAGCATGGGCTTCCAGATGAGCGCCTGGGACAAGAAGCTGCTGAAGTACGGCAAGCTGTTCGAGGAGCGGATGATGGACCTTTCGGTCAACATCGCGCTGGAGCCGGCGCTGGATCTGGCCTGGCAGACGCTCGCCGAGTGCTTCGAGCCGAGCGAGGTCGGAATCAAGACCGATCTGGTGCGCGAGTTCTGGCCGAAAAAAACGGAGCAGGAGTAGATCCGAACCGGGAGCGCCGGAGGCATCCGCAGGGATGTCTCCGGCTGTTTTTTCGATGAAAAAGCAGGTTTTTGAAGAGATCGTGCTGTTGGTCAGCATCGTCAAGTGGATGTCGCTGGCGGCGTTGATCGGGATTCTGGTCGGCAGTCTGGCCGCGCTGTTCCTCTATCTGCTGGAGCTGGGGTTGAACCACTGGCGCTGGCAGTACGCCTGGTTTTTCTGGTTCATTCCACTGGCGCTGGTGGTAAGTTCGCTGCTGATGAAGTATCTGGCCCCGGCGGGCGAGGGGCACGGCACGGAACAGGTGATCGAAGCGGTCCACAAGCGCTCCGGGCGGATGAACGTGGTGCAGATCCCGGTGAAGCTGCTGGCGACGCTGATCACGCTGACCGCCGGCGGTTCCGCGGGCAAGGAGGGCCCCTGTGCCGTGCTCGGAGCCGGAGTCGGATCGCTGGCCAGCGACTGTCTGCGGCTGGAGGACCGCGACCGCAAAAAAGTGACCATCTGCGGCATCAGCGCCGGTTTCGCGGCAGTGTTCGGAACGCCGGTGGCGGGGGCGCTGTTCGCGGTGGAGGTGCTGGTGCTGGGGATGGTGTTTCAGGAGGTGCTGCTGCCTTCGCTGGTCTCCTCGGTGATCGGCTTTCAGACCACCAAGTATCTGGGGCAGGTCTATCACTATTCGTACATCCCGATCGAGGAGTTTTCGCCGCTGCTGTTTCTGCAGGCGGCGGGGGCCGGGCTGTTTCTGGCCATGGTCGGGTATTTGTTCATTGAGCTGCTGCGTCTGGCCGGTTTTCTGGGCCGGAAATTCCGGGAGCGGCGGATCTGGCGGGCGCTGCTGGGCGGTTTGATTCTGGTGGCGGTGGCGGGCGGCATCAGCACCGATTTCTGCGGGCTCGGGTTGCCGATCATCAATCAGGCGACCGCCGGCGAAAAAATGCCGCTGACTTGGTTTTTGTGGAAGATGTTCACCACCGCCACCACCATGGCGGCCGGGGGCGTGGGCGGCGTGCTGACGCCGATCACCTTTGTCGGCGCGACCGCCGGGAACGCCTTTGCGCAGGTTTTTCAGCTGGATCCGGCGGTGTTCGCCGGGATCGGGTTGGTGGCGCTGCTGGCGGGGTGCACCAATACGCCGATCGCCAGCACGGTCATGGCGATCGAGCTGTTCGGGGCTGATATCAGCGCCTATGCCGCGATCGCCTGCGTGGTCTGCTACATCGCCATCGGTCACCGCAGCGTCTATCCGACGCAGATTCTGGGGGCGGCCAAGAGCCCGTCGCTGATGCCGCCGCTGATGCGTTCGCTGGACCGGGTGGAGGAGGTGGAAGTGGAGCCGGGGGCCCGGCGGAAACTGACCCGGGTGGAGGGGGTTTTCCGGTATGGCCGGAGGTGGTTGCGGCGCGGAGTTCGGAAATTCCGCAAATAAACAGGCCGTGCGGGGCCGGGAGTTGAGATCAAGATGGTTCGCTTTTACGCATTCTGGGCAATCAACGACCGGCTGGACCGGGAGCGTCTGTTCACGCAGCTGGCCCGGTTCCGGGAGCACGGGCTGGACGGGGTGGTGTTTCAACCGCGGAATTATCCGGGAATTCCGCCCTATCTGGGGCCGGAGTATCTGGCGCTGCTTTCCGACCTGATTCTGGAGGCCCGGCGGCTGGGGCTGCGCTTCTGGCTCTACGATGAGAACGGCTGGCCTTCCGGCACCGCCAACGGCGAAATTCTGAAGTTGCATCCGGACTGGGGCGCCCGGCGGCTCGACCTCAGTCGGCGGCGGCGGGACGACGCGCTGGTCGAATTCACCGCGCCCGACGGCGGGTACGCCTGTCTCTACTGGCAGCCGGTGAGCGGCGTGGATCCCTTCCAGCCGGAGGGGGGGCGGCTGTTTCTGGAGCTGGTTCACGAGCGCTACCGGCGGGGGCTGAAACCCGAGGCCTTCGAGCAGATCGAGGCCTTCTTCGCCGATGAACCCGAGTCCGGGGCCACCTGGGAGCCGCAGCCGGAGCTGGCGGGGGTGGCCGGTTCGTCCTGTCTGCTGGCGGCGCTGGGCGCCGGGGCGCGCGAAAAACTACCGCTGCTGTTCTTCGACGGGCCCGGGGCCGCGGAGTTCCGGGTCCATTTCTACGAGACGATGAACGATCTGCTGATCGAGAACTTTTTCACGCCGTACCGGGCGTGGTGCCGCCGTTACGGCAAGGAGTTCACCGGCCACATCAAGGGCGAGGAGCACCCCTGCTTCCAGCTGCCGGTGGTCGGCTCCAACAGTCGGATTCAGCAGGCGTTCACGCTGCCGGGAATGGATGCGCTGGAGCGATTCCCGGGGAATGATTTCTTTCCGGTGCAGGTGGCGTCGGCGGCGCGGCAGTTCGGGTCCGGGCGCTGTCTGGCCGAGGCCTTCGGCGGGGCGGGCTGGGGGGCGCAGCCGGAGGATCTGGAGCGCTATCTGCTCTGGCTCGGGCGGCACGGGGTGACCGATTTTGTGCTGCATCTGGCGCAGTACCGGCTGGACACTCCGGCGATCCGGGACTGGCCGCCCTCACAGCCCCTGGCGCTGCCCTGGCGCGAGGCCTATGCCGAGGTGCTGGCGCGGGTGCGGCAGGCGCTCTCCGGGCCGGAACCGGAGCGTCCCCGACTGGTGGTGCTGCCGTATCGGGCGCTGATGCGGCGCTACACCGCGGGTGAGCTGGCACAAACCAACATTCACGACGGCGACCACTTCCCGCTGAGCGCCGCCGGACGGCTCAACGCGGAACTGCTGGCCTTTGCCGCCGGGGAGGCTCCCGATTTTGAACTGACCGACGACCGGACCTGGGCGGAGCGCGGAGAACGTGCTCCGGACGGCCGGTTCCGGCTCGGGAAGCGGGTATACCGCGAGTTGATCCGGTTTCTGGAGGTGGTGGAAACTCCGGCGTGGGAGCTGGCGGAAGTTCCGGACAACGCACTGTTGCTGGAGAGTGCCGGGCGCCGGGCGGTCCGGCGGCACCGGGTCCGTTGGCGCTGGCGGACCCGGGCGCAGGCGTGCCGTCTGGAGTTCGCCGACGAAGTGTCGGGGCTCCGGCTCAACGGGACGCCGCTGAGCGGGCCGGAGCTGACCCCGGAGCAGCAGACGCGGGAGAACGTGCTGGAGTTCACCACGGCGCGACCGCTGTTCCGGCCGTTCGTCTACCTGCGCGGCGCCTTCGGCGTCTATCCGGCGGCGGGCGGTTTTGAACCGGGGCCGGTGACCCGGCGCCCCGGGGCGGATCTGGTGGCGGCGGGGTGGCCGTTTCTCGATGTGCCGCTGCGGTTCCGTGCCCGGTTGACCCTGCCGCCGGAGACCAACCGGGTGCGGTTGTCCGGAGTGGCGGCGGCGGCGGCCCGGATCGGCTGCGGGGAGTGGCGTTCCGCCTGGTGCTGGGGTCCGGCGTGGACGGTGACGCTGCCGTCGGAGTTTGTGGGGCGGGAGGAGGCGTTTGAATTGGAACTTGCACCTTCGGGCTTCAACCATTTCGGGCCGCATCACTATGTGCGCGGCGACGCGCCGCTGATCAGTCCGGATCAGATGGTCGGACGGCGCAACTTCGCCGATCCGGAGGAGCCGTCGACGCGGACCTGGGACCGGGCCTGGCGCTTTGTGCCCTTCCGGCTGCCGCGGATGCTGGTTTGCCGAGGCGATGAAAATCAAGGAGAAGGCGATGGAACCCAATTACGATGAAAGCAAAGTCCCGGTCTACACACTGCCCCCGGTCTGGCCGGAGGGGATGACGCCGGAGCGCTGGCGCGACGAATTCCGCCCCCGGTTGCTCCGGCAGTTCGCCGAACTGCTCTACGGCGAGATTCCGCCGCCGCCGGAGGAGACCCGCCCGGAGCTGCGTGCGGAGCGCGCCGGGGCGCTGAACGGCTTGGCGGTGCGCCGCGAATTCCGGCTGCACTTCCGGAACGGAACGGCGACGGCGGAGCTCGATGTCCTGCTCTATTTGCCGACCCGGCGGCCGGGGCGCGTTCCGGCGTTCTGCGGACTCAACTTCTACGGCAATCACAGCGTGACCCCCGAAGCCGACGTGTTTCCGAGTTCCGGCATCGGTCCGGAAGGCCCGATCCGACAGGATCAGGTCGGCGCCTATTGCCACCGGTTGCCGCTGACGGAAATTCTGACCCGGGGCTTCGCCGCGGCCACGGCCTTTTACGGTCAGCTCTGTCCCGATCAGCCCGGGGCGGTGGAGACGGGGATCCACCGGTTGTTCCCGGGCTGCGCCCGGCCCGCCACGGCGCTGGCCGCCTGGGCCTGGGGATTGCTCCGGATCCGCGAACTGCTGGCCCGGCAGCCGGAGCTCGATCCGGCGCAGATCGGGGTGTTCGGACACTCCCGGCTGGGCAAGGCTGCACTGTGGGCCGGGGTCAACGACGAGCGGTTCGCCCGGGTGATTTCCAACGATTCGGGGGAGGGCGGCGCGGCGCTGACCCGGCGCTGTTTCGGGGAATCGGTGGCGGCGATCACCTCGCGTTTCCCGCACTGGTTCACGCCCCGGTTCGCCGAGTTCGCCGGACGGGAGAACGAGCTGCCGGTCGATCAGCACCAGCTGCTGGCGCTGGTGGCGCCGCGGCCGCTCCATGTGGCCAGCGCGGCGGAGGATCTGTGGGCCGATCCGCGGGGGGAGTTTCTGGCCTGGCGCGAGGCGCTGCCGGTATGGCGCGCGCTCGGGATTCCGGTGCCCGAACCGGGGGACGAGTTGCCGCCGAACGGGGGGATTCCCGGATACTGCGCCTGCCACCGGCGCCCCGGGGTGCACGATTTGCTGCCGGAGGACTGGGCGTGCTATCTCGACTGGGCGGCGGCGTTCAGTCCCGTCACCGGGGGACGCTGAGGCGGTTCCCCGGGCGGCGGCGGTTTTCCGGGAAAAATTCCGGAATCGGATTTGCAATCACTCACGGTTGTGGTACATTATCCCTATCATGAGTGAAACGGGAACTATGACTTTGATGACGGCGGCGCAGCCCCGGATCCGGTTCGGGAACGGGATTGCGGCGCTCCGTTGCACTCTTTCCGCGCGGACCCGACTTAGCAGCGTCGGCGACTGACTCCGGATCCCCGGGGATGGCGGATGCGGGTCCGGGCGTCGCCGACGGTTTGACCGCGACCCGTCCTCCCGCGGCGGGTCCCGGCGGAGCGATCCAGATCGAACAATCCCCGCAGGGCCGGGCGTCGAGCCCGGCGACCGAAACACGTTTTTTTGAGATGAGCTGTTTTTTGGAAGATTGAGTAGAGTTTATGGAAACCATGCCCAAATACCGTTATCCGACGCCGATTCCGATTCAGAACCGGCAGTGGCCCGACCGGGTGATCACACAGGCTCCGCGCTGGGTTTCCGTCGATTTGCGCGACGGCAACCAGGCTTTTCCGGTACCGATGAATCCGGAGCGGAAACTGACCTATTTCAATATGTTGTTGCGGATCGGGTTCAAGGAGATCGAAGTCTCCTTCCCCTCGGCCAGCCAGGACGACTTCAACTTTGTGCGGCGTCTGATCGAGGAGGATCTGGTCCCCGACGATGTGCGCATTGCGGTGCTGACCCAGGCCCGGAAACATCTGATCGAGCGCACGGTCGAGAGTCTCAAAGGGGTGAAGAAGGGGTTGCTTCACTGTTATGTGCCGAGCTCCGACCTGCACGGGCGCTTCGTCTTCGGCAAGAACCGGAAGGAGGTGCTGCAAATGGCGGTGGAGGGCACCCGCATGGTGCGTGACGCCATCGCCCGGGCCGGGCTCGGCGACCGGTTGGCCTACGAGTTTTCGCCGGAGGAGTTCACCGATACCGACTTGGATTTCGCCGTGGAGCTCTGCGCGGCGGTCAAGGAGGAGTGGGGGCCCGCCACGCGAGAGGACTTCATTCTGAATTTGCCCGCGACCGTGGAGCGGCGGCCGCCGAACCACTACGCCGACATGATCGAGTACTTCTGCCGGAAGTATCCGTATCTGGACGAGACCACGATCAGCATCCATTCGCACAACGATCAGGGGTGCGCGGTGGCGGCCAGCGAACTGGCGCTGCTGGCCGGGGCAACCCGGGTGGAGGGGACCATCTTCGGACACGGCGAGCGGACCGGGAATCTGGATCTGGCGGTGCTGGCGCTGAATCTGTTTGCGCGCGGGATCGACATCGGGCTGGACTTCTCCGATCTGCCCTCGATCGTGCGGACGGTCGAGAGCATGTCCGGGATCGAGGTGCACCCGCGCCATCCCTATGCCGGGAGTCTGGTCTTCACCGCGTTCTCCGGGTCGCATCAGGATGCGATCCGCAAGGGCATGGCGCAGCGCGAGGAGATCAGTCAATTTTTCCGGCAGGGCTGGAAGGTGCCCTATTTGCATGTGGATCCGGCCGATGTCGGGCGCGGGTATGAGGATTTGATCCGGATCAACAGCCAGTCCGGCAAGGGCGGCGTGGTCTATCTGCTGGAGCACGAATTCGGGATCTGCCCGCCCAAGCAGATGCACCCGGTGATCGGGGCGGCGGTGCAGAAGGTGCTCGACCGCGAAGGCGGGGAGCTCAGTGCAGCCAAACTGCACGAGATCTTCCGGAAGACCTTCGTCAACATCGAAGGCCCGTACCGGATGACCGAGTACACGCGCTGCACCACCACCACGGGGGAGCGGTTGGGCGTGAGCTTCACGCTCCATGTGGACGGGCGCAGTTATGAAATGTCGGGGCAGGGCAACGGACCGCTTTCGGCGGTGGTGCACACGCTCCGCTGTTCCGGCTTGCTGCCGGAGTTCAAGCTGGAGGACTTCTCGGAGAAGACCATGGGGTCCGACGCCGACGCCAAGGCGCTGGCGTTTGTCGGCATCCGGCTGGCTGAGGATGGCGCTCTGGTTTACGGCGCGGGGGAACACTCCAACATCGATCGGGCGGCGGTGGCCGCGCTGATCAGCGCGCTCAACCGGGCCGCCCGGCGGGAGGAGGCGTGACCGGATGAATCAGATCTCGCAGGCCCGGTTGAAGTTGTTGCTGATTGTGCTGGCGGTGGTCGCCTGCGTGCACTTGGCGGTGCTGTTGCCGCTGGGGTTTGTCGGCTGCCATCGCTCGGCCGCCCGGAGCGGGGAAACCCCGGTTCCGGAGGAGTCCGGCGGGGCGTCCGGCGGGGCGGAGGCCCCGGTTGCCGGTCCAGCCCCGGCCCCGGCGGCGACCGGCCGTTTCCGGGTGCCGAGCTCCAATCCGAAATTCGGAGCGCCGCTGGACTTCTCGCGGGCGGTGCGGGGGAATTTGAAGGAGCTGCCGGGCTCGCAGTCGGCGACCAGCGGGATTCTGGTCGATCTGGATACCCGCCGGGTGTTGTGGGAGAAGAACTCCGACCGCAGCGTGCCGATCGCCTCGATGGTCAAGATGATGACGCTGTTGCTGACTTTTGAGGAATTGGAATCGAATCCGCAGTTGAATCTGGAAACTCCGGTCCGGATCAGTCAGGCCGCCGCGCGGATCGGCGGAAGCCAGATCTGGCTCGACCCGCGGGAGACCTTCCCGCTCCGCGAATTGCTGCTGGCGGTGGCGATCAAGAGCGCGAATGACGCGGCTTATCAGGTTGCCGAGTTCATCGCCGGGGGCAAGGTCGAGGAGTTTGTGAGCGCAATGAACCGGCGGGCTGCCGAGCTGGGGATGCCCGGGACCCGGTTTACCACCCCCCACGGCCTGCCGTTGAAGGAGGTCGCCGATTCGGTCAGTACCGCGCAGGGTATGGTGCTGCTCGGGGAGCGGCTGTTGGAGTATCCTCAACTCCTGGAGTGGACTTCCACCCAGCTGGTCTACATCCGTGACGGCAAAACGCAGCTGGTCAATCACAACGGGCTGATCCGCCCGCGCTACCCCGGCGTGGACGGTTTGAAGACCGGCTACACCGATCGAGCCGGGTTCTGCGTCACGGTCAGCGCGTTGCGCGAGGGGAAACGGCTGCTGCTCTGCGTCACCGGTTTCAAAAGCGCCAAAGAGCGCGACGCCTTCGCCCGCAAACTGCTCGACTGGGGCTATACCCAGGCGGCACAGCAGGGCTGAGCCGGGGCGACCCGGAAAGAGAAGCGCCGCGGATCCCGGTTGCGGGGGATCGCGCGGCGCCCGGCTCCGGAGGGCTGCTTACAGCACCCTGCCGGTCAGCATCCGATAGGCCTCAAGATACTTCTCGGTGGTTTTGCGGACCACCTCGAGCGGCAGCTCGGGACCGGGAGCGGTCTTGTTCCAGTCCAGGGTCTCGAGGTAGTCGCGGACGAACTGCTTGTCCAAACTCACCGGACTGGTGCCGACCTGATACTGGTCGGCGGGCCAGAAGCGGCTGGAGTCGGGGGTCAGAACCTCATCCACCAGAGTGATGCGACCGTCGATCTCTCCAAATTCAAACTTGGTGTCGGCCACGATGATGCCGCGGGTCCGGGCGTAGTCGGCGGCGTTCTGATAGAGTTCCAGCGAGTAACGGCGCAAAGTCTCCGCCCGCTCCGCGCCGATGAGTTCGGCCACGCCTTCAAAGGAGATCGCCTCGTCATGTTCGCCGACGGCCGCTTTGGTCGAGGGCGTGAAGAGCGGCTGATCGAGCTTTTCGGCCTGACGATAGCCGGGGCGGAGGCGGATGCCGGAGACGGTTCCGGTTTTCTGATAATCCTTCCAGCCGCTGCCGACCAGATAGCCGCGGACGATGCACTCCACCGGCAGGACGCGCGCCTTTTTGACGATCATCGAACGCCCCTGCAGGTGCTCCGCAAAGGGTTTCAGCTCGGGACGGGTGGTGACGTCGGCCGAGAGCAGATGGTTGGGGATGTGCTTCATCAGTTCAAACCAGAAGAGGGAGATCCGGGTCAGGACCTCGCCCTTGCGGGGAATGCCGGTGGGGAGCACCACGTCGAAGGCGCTGAGCCGGTCGGTGGCGACGAAGAGCAGCGCGTCGCCGAGGTCGTAGACGTCGCGGACCTTGCCGCGGTTGAGCAGGGGGATTCCGGGCAGTTCGGTTTCGAGCAAAGCGTGATTGGCATCGTAGATCATAACAGCAATCTCCGGTTGGGGTTACGGGTGGAAAACAAAAAACCTGAATCAGCGACCGCGCGTGTCGGCGATTCAGGTTTCATGGCGGAGCCGAGCCGGGTTCAGCCCTTGATCTCGCCGATTTTGACCTTGGTCAGGTTCTGGCGGTGGCCGTGGGTGCGGCGATAGCTCTTGCGGCGCTTCATTTTGAAGACCACGAGTTTCTTGCCGCGGAACTGCTCGACGATCTCGGCCTGGACGGACGCGCCGTCAAGCAGGGGGGTGCCGACATTGAGTTTCCCACCCTCCTCGCCGATGGCGAGGACTTCGCTGAAGACGACGGGGGCGCCGGCCTCGCCGGCAACGGTCTCGATGTCGACCAGATCGCCGGACTTCACTTTGTACTGTTTGCCGCCGGTTTTGATGATTGCGTACATGGTTATGTTTCTCCTTGTCTGAAAATCAACCTGTTGCAAGTTCAAATCATACAATTGACTAATTTACACGCGATTGGCGAATATTCAAGTGATCGCGACATGGAAAACGGTTTTTTTACGCTGGAAAATCGGTTTCTGAGCCAAAAAAGCGAAAAAAACAGCAAAAAAATTGAAAAAGGGGGAGATTTGGATTTGCAAAACCGGGGAACACTTCTATATTAAGAACCGATTCGCGGCAACGCGGACGGGGTGCAGCGGACTCCGGAAGCTCGGGTGGCGGAATTGGCAGACGCGTATGGTTGAGGTCCATATGGAGCGATCCATGGGGGTTCGAGTCCCCCCTCGAGCACCATTGAAAAGAGGACAAAGTTGTCCGTTCGACTTGAAAAGGTCGGTGACCGGCTGTATAGTATGGTCCGGCAACTGAAGTTTCAGGATGGGAAACGTGCCCACATAGCTCAGTTGGTAGAGCACATCCTTGGTAAGGATGAGGTCAGCGGTTCAAGTCCGCTTGTGGGCTCCATTGTTGTTTAGTGTTTGAGGAACGGACAGCGAACAATTCAAACGGTTCAGGAGGACAAAATGGCTAAGGAAAAATTCGAGAGAACCAAGCCGCATGTGAACATCGGCACCATCGGTCACGTTGACCACGGCAAGACCACGCTTACCGCCGCCATCACCATGGTGCTGAACAAGAAGTTCGGCGGCGAGGTGCGCAAGTACGACGAGATCGACAATGCGCCGGAAGAGCGTGAACGTGGTATCACCATCAACACCTCCCACGTTGAGTATCAGACCGAGAAGCGCCACTATGCGCACGTCGACTGCCCGGGCCATGCCGACTATGTGAAGAACATGATCACCGGCGCTGCCCAGATGGACGGTGCGATTCTGGTGATCGCGGCCACCGACGGCCCGATGGCGCAGACCCGTGAGCACGTGCTGCTGGCCCGTCAGGTCGGCGTGCCGGCGCTGGTGGTCTTCATGAACAAGGTCGATCAGGCGGACGATCCCGAGCTGCTCGATCTGGTGGAAATGGAGATTCGCGAGCTGCTGAATTCCTATGATTTCCCGGGCGACGAAGTTCCGATCATCCGCGGATCCGCGCTGAAGGCGATGGAGGCCGAGGGTGACGAGTCGAATCCGGCGACCAAATGTGTGATCGAGCTGATGGATGCGGTTGACAACTACATTCCGGATCCGAAGCGCGATGTCGATCAGCCGTTCCTGATGCCGATCGAGGATGTGTTCTCGATCGAAGGCCGCGGTACCGTGGTGACCGGCCGTGTCGAGCGCGGCGTGATCAAGGTCAACGAGGAAGTCGAGATCGTCGGCATCCGTCCGACCGTCAAGACCACCGTGACCGGCGTCGAGATGTTCCGCAAGCTGTTGGACGAGGGCCGGGCCGGCGACAACATCGGCTGCCTGCTCCGCGGCACCAAGCGTGAGGATGTCGAGCGCGGCCAGGTGCTGGCCAAGCCGGGCACCATCACTCCGCACGTCGAGTTCAAGGCTGAGATCTACGTGCTGAGCAAGGAAGAGGGCGGCCGTCACAAGCCGTTCCAGGATGGCTATCGTCCGCAGTTCTACTTCCGGACCACCGACGTGACCGGGACCATCCATCTGCCCGAGGGCGTGCAGATGGTGCTGCCGGGCGACAACGTGTCGATCACCGTCGAGCTGATCGCGCCGATCGCCATGGAGAAGGGTCTGCGCTTCGCTATCCGCGAGGGCGGCCGGACCGTGGCTTCGGGCCGTGTGTCGGAAATCCTGAAGTAAGACGGGGTAGTTTGGAACCGATCCCGGGCCGTCGTAGGGCGGTCCCGGGATATTTACAGTCAACAAGGTAGACACTATGGCGCGCGAACTGGTTATTTTGGAGTGCACCGAGTGCAAGCGGCGGAACTACACGACCATGAAGGAGAAGCGTAATACTCCGGAGCGGATCGAGAAGAAGAAATTCTGCAAGTTCGAGCGCAAGCACACCGTCCACAAAGAGACGCGGTGAGCAGGTAGTTTTTTGCAGGAACGTAGCTCAGTTGGCTAGAGCGGCGGTCTCCAAAACCGCAGGTCGTGAGTTCGAGCCTCACCGTTCCTGCCAGATTTGAATACCGGTACAAGACGGAAAGCGAAACGAGACAATGGAACACGAAGCGAAAAGGAAATCGGCGATTTCCCGGGCGATCGCGGGATTTGACGGCGGGATGGGGAAGGTCCGCCGGTTTCTTGCGGATTCAATGGCGGAGATGCGGCGCTGCACTTGGCCAAGCAAAGCCGAGCTTTGGGAATCGACCGTGCTGGTGGTCGTGGCGATCGTTCTGTTGTCGCTGTTCGTCTGGGGTGTGGACGAGGTGGCCCGGGTGGTCATCCGGCTGATCACCACCGGTAAGTTGTAAGGGACTGGGACAATGAGCGGCGCGACAGACAACAGCAATGCCGGTCAGTGGTTTGTGGTACACACCCTGTCCGGGCATGAGAACAAGGTCCGCGACACCATGCAGCGCCAGCTGCAGGTCAGCGATGATTTGCCGGTCTACGAGATTTACATTCCGACGGAGAAGGTCTCGGAGATCCGTCAGGGCAAGAAGACCACCACGACCCGGAAGTACTTCCCCGGTTATGTCCTGGTTCGGATGGATCTTTATGACGAGGAGTATCGGATCGACGAAAAGGTCTGGTACTTCGTGCGGAACATCCAGGGGGTGCTGGGGTTCCTGGGCAGCGGCAACAAGCCGACGCCGCTTTCCGATTCCGAAGTGGAAGATATGCTGCGGCAGAGCCGCGGGGAGTCCGAAATCAAGCCGAAGATCGCGTTTGAGATCGGCGAGACCGTCCGGATCAAGGACGGAGCGTTTGAGAATTTCGAGGGTGTGATCCAGGAGATCGACAACGAGCGGGGCAAGCTCAAGTTGATGGTGTCGATTTTCGGTCGCTCGACCCCGGTGGAATTGGAGTTTTGGCAGGTCGACCGCAGCCTTTGAGGCGGGGTCGGAAACTTGGTACATCAAGATGGATTCAGCATGGGAGGCCTCCTGCCTGGCCGCACCACGTTGAATCACCATGAAGGAAGACCTGAAACATGGCGAAAAAAGTTACAGGCTTGATCCGGCTGCAGATTCCGGCAGGAGCCGCCAACCCGGCGCCGCCCATCGGGCCGGCGCTGGGCCAGGCTGGCTGCAACATTATGGAGTTCTGCAAGCAGTTCAACGCCGCGACCCAAGCGCAGAGTGGAACGGTCATTCCGGTTGTGATCACGGTCTATCAGGACCGGTCGTTCACGTTCATCTGCAAATCGCCCCCGGCGGCCGTTCTGGTGAAGAAGGCGGCGGGGCTGGCCTCCGGGGCTAAGAAGCCCGGTTCGGAGAAGGCCGGCAAAATCACGAAGGCGCAGATCCGTGAAATCGTTAAGATCAAACAGGAAGACCTGAACGCCCGCAGCGAAGAGGCGGCGATGCGGATCATCGAGGGCACGGCGCGCAGCATGGGAATTGAGGTGGTCGATGCGTAGAAGCAAACTTTACAAGGCCCAGGCTGAAAAGTATGACGGGCAGCAGCGGTACAGTGTTGCCGAGGCGTTCGAGGTGCTGAAGTCCTTCCCGGCGGTGAAGTTCGATCAGACCGTGGAAGTTGCCTACAAGCTCGGCATTGATCCGCGCAAGTCGGATCAGACGGTGCGCGGCGCGGTGGCGCTGCCGGCCGGTACCGGTAAGACGGTGCGGGTCTGCGTGGTCGCCGACGGGGCTGCCGCGGAGGAGGCGAAAGCCGCCGGTGCGGACGTGGTCGGGTACGACGAGGTGGTCGGTCGGATCAAGGACGGCTGGCTGGATTTCGATGTGCTGATCGCCACCCCGGATGCGATGAAACTGGTGCGTCCCCTGGGCCGTCAGCTCGGTCCGCGCGGACTGATGCCGAACCCCAAGACCGGAACCGTGACCGAGACTCCGGGCGCGGCGGTGCGCGAGGCCAAGGCGGGCCGGGCGGAGTTCCGCGCCGACCGTGGCGCCTGCGTTCATGTGCCGCTCGGGAAACTCTCCTTTGAGGTGGCGGCGCTGAAGCAGAACTTCGACGCGGTCTCCGACGCGGTGGTCAAGGCCAAGCCGGCGACGGCGAAGGGCGCCTACATTCTGAGCTGCACGATTTCGGCGACGATGACTCCGGGCGTCAAGATCAACGTCAAGGAACTGGTGAGGGCCGAGAAATGAGAAGCGAAAAACTTCATCTGGTAAACTATATCGGCAGTCTGATCAAAGAGGCCGATTACGTCTACTTCGTCTCCTTCCAGGGCTTGAAGGTCAAGGAACTTGCGGAATTCCGGACGGTGCTGGCGGCGCAGGGCGCGGAGTGCCATGTGCTGAAGAACACGCTGATCCGGAAGGCCGGTGCGCTGCTCGGCGCCGAGGCGCTGGCGGAGCTGGCGCTGGCCGGGGATACCGCGCTGGTCTGCGGCAAGGGCGATGTCAGCGCCGCGGCCAAGGCGATTACCGAGTTCGGCAAGAAGTATGAGAAGCTCGCGGCGAAGGGCGGTTACTTTGAAGGCGCGGTGCTTTCGGTGCAGGAAGTCGGCGAAATGGCCGCGCTGCCGCCGAAACCGGTGCTGCAGGCCCAGCTGCTCGGCGTTCTCAATGCGCCGGCCCAGAATCTGGTCCGGGTTCTCAACGCCAAGGCGGCGAGCATCCTGAATGTGCTTTCCGCTTATCAAGAAAAAATCGAAAAACAGTAGTCAACTAACATAATTGGAGGCAGATAATGTCGGAAGATGCGAAGGTGGAAGTTTCGGCCGAAATGGAGAAATTCATTTCCTACGTCGAGAACATGACGGTGCTCGAGCTCTCGAAGCTGGTCAAGGCTCTGGAAGAGCGTCTGGGCGTCAGCGCGGCGGCTCCGGTGGCGGTGGCCGCGGCTCCGGCGGCGGGTGCTGCTGCGGCGGCTCCGGCCGAGGAGAAGACTGAGTTCAACGTGATCCTGAAGTCCTTCGGCGACAACAAGATCAGCGTGATCAAGGAAGTCCGGACCATCACCGGGCTGGGCCTCAAGGAGGCCAAGGATCTGGTCGAGGGCGCGCCCAAGGCCGTCAAGGAAGGCGTCTCCAAGGACGAGGCCGACAAGATCAAGGCGGCCCTCGAGGGCGCCGGCGCGACCGTCGAAGTCAACTAATCGACGGCTGCAGCCAGCAACGGCGGGATCGGGCATTCAGACCTCCTGCCGTTCTTTTGTATTCATCGGCTCCGCGGGTTTCGACCCCGGAGCCCGGTCCGGATGAACCGGACCTCTCTTCACCGTTTTTTGGCTCCGATGTGGTCTTTTGTCGGAACAGGGGACGGCCTCCGGTTCCGGAACTGCGGGTTCCGGAACTGCGATTTTCGTGATGTCGCCGGTTGGAAGCATGGACGCTCCATGCTTATTTCTGTTTTGAATATCGGATTATCTGTGGAAATGGTGAAACATGTCTGAACGCATCAATTTTGGTAAACTCCAGGATGTGCTCCCCGTGCCGGACCTGATCGGTCTGCAGGTGGATTCCTATCGCGATTTTCTCCAGCAGGATGTGGCGCCCGCCGAACGGCGGAATCAGGGCCTGCAGGAAGTTTTCAATGAGATTTTCCCGATCGACGGCTACGAAAAACAGCTCTCGATCGAATTTGTTTCCTACGAAATCGGTCAGCCCCGCGACGAAGTGGTGGATTGCATCAAGGACGGCAAGATCTACGAGGCCCCGCTCTACGTCGATTTTCTGCTGCGTCACAACGGCGCGGAAATCCCCGAGCGCGTCTACATGGGCGATCTGCCGCTGATGACCGAGCAGGGGACGTTTGTCATCAACGGCGCCGAGCGGGTGATCATCAGCCAGTTGCACCGCTCCCCCGGCATCTGCTTTGAAAAGACCCGCCACACCTCCGGACGCAATCTGTACAGCTATCGGGTGATCCCCGACCGCGGCTCCTGGATGGATGTGCAGTTCGACATCAACGACTATATCTACATCTATCTCGACCGTCGTCGGCGCCGGCGGAAGTTTCTGATTACCACCTTCTTGCGCGCCATCGGCTACGAGACCAACCGGGACATCCTCTCGGAACTCCACTCGGTCAAGAAGTACAAGGTCTCCCAGCTGCTCAAGACCAAGGATCTGGCCAATTTCTACACTGTGGACGACATCACCACCGCCGACGACGTGGTGGTGGTCGAAGAACTGGTGCAGCTGACCGAAAACCATCTGAAGCTGTTGCAGGAGGCCGGGATCAGCGAGTTGGAGCTGGCTTACATCGGCGACGGCGATCACTACATCATCGGTTGCCTCCGGAAGGATCCGTCGCGCAACGCGACCGAGGCGCTCAAGGAGATCTACCGCCGAATGCGGCCCGGGGATCCGCCCAACGTCAACAACGCCAAACTGCTGATCAAGCGGTTGTTCTTCGACAACCGGCGCTATGATCTCGGCGCGGTCGGCCGTCACAAGCTCAACGAGCGGCTCGGACTGGATATCCCCGCCGACCAGCGCACGCTCGACCCGAAGGATCTGATGGCCGCCACCAAGCAGTTGATCCAGCTGCGTCACACCGGCGGCCAGGTCGACGACATCGACCACCTGGGCAGCCGCCGGGTCCGGACCGTGGGCGAGTTGCTGCAGAATCAGTGCCGCGCCGGTCTGCTGCGCACCGAGCGGCTGATCCGCGAGCGCATGACGCTCTTCAACGGCAATGAGGACTCCAACCTGACGCCGAGCAAGCTGATCAATCCGAAGGCCTTCGCCGGGGTGATCCGCGACTTCTTCGCGCGCAGCCAGCTTTCCCAGTTCATGGATCAGACC
Organism: uncultured bacterium; assembly: GCA_949297015.1. Lineage (GTDB taxonomy): Bacteria > Verrucomicrobiota > Lentisphaeria > Victivallales > Victivallaceae > CASFRF01. Next base: position 39,059 of record CASFRF010000067.1, on the reverse strand, counting down.
AATCCGCTGTCGGAGCTGACCAACAAGCGCCGGATGAGTGCGCTGGGGCCGGGCGGCCTCTCCCGCGACCGGGCCGGATTCGAGGTGCGCGACGTGCACTCCAGCCACTACGGCCGGATCTGCCCGATCGAAACGCCGGAAGGGCCGAACATCGGTCTGATCTCCTCGCTGTCGCTCTATGCGGTGATCGACAAGTACGGATTTCTGGAGACTCCCTACCGCAAAGTGGTCGACGGCCAAGTGACCGATCAGGTCGATTACCTGACCGCCGACAAGGAGGAGCAGTTCGTGATCGCACAGGCCAACGCGCCGCTGGATGCGGAGAACCGCTTCATTCGCAAGACGGTGATGAGCCGGTATCAGGGGGAGTCGGCGGAGCACCCGCGCGAAGAGGTGCAGTATATGGACGTCTCGCCCAAGCAGCTGGTCAGCGCGGCGGCGGGGATCATCCCGTTCCTCGAGCACGACGACGCCAACCGCGCGCTGATGGGATCGAACATGCAGCGCCAGGCGGTGCCGCTGCTGATGACCGATTCCCCGATCGTCGGCACCGGACTGGAGGAGCGCATCGCCCGCGACTCCCGCGCCGTGGTGGTGGCCCGCGAGGCGGGCATCGCGGCGGAGGTGACCGCCGGACGGATCATCATTACGCCGGACGGGAAGATGCCCGCCGCCGACGCGGATCCCTCGACCTATCAGCTCTACCGGCTCAACAAGTTTTTGCGGAGCAACGCCGGAACCTGCGTCAACCAGAAGCCGATCATCCAGCACGGGCAGAAGATTGCCAAGGGCCAGACCATCGCCGACGGCGCTTCGACCCAGGGCGGCGAGCTGGCGCTGGGGCGCAACGTCAAGGTGGCGTTCATGCCCTGGTGCGGATACAACTTTGAAGACGCGATCGTGGTCTGCGAGCGGCTGGTCAAGGAGGACATCTACACGAGCATCCATATTGACGAGTTCGAGATCACCAGCCGCGAGACCAAGCTGGGCCCCGAGGAGATCACCCGGGATATTCCGAACGTCAGCGAGGATGCGCTGCGCAACCTCGACGCCCGGGGCGTGATCTGCGAGGGCGCCGAAGTGAAACCCGGTGACATTCTGGTGGGCAAAATCACCCCGAAGAGCGAGACCGAACTGGCGCCGGAAGAGCGGCTGCTGCGCGCGATCTTCGGCGAGAAGGCGGCGGACGTCAAGGATTCCAGTCTGGTGGTGCCCTCCGGCAAGGGCGGGATCGTGATGGACATCCGCATCGAGTACGCCCGCGACCCGAACCGTCAGGCGCTCAGCAAGACCGAGGCCCGGCGGCAGCAGAAGCAGGCCAGCAACGAATATCGCGACATCTACAACGGTCTGGTCGAGGATCTGACCAACCGGCTGGCCGACGTGATGCTGGGCGTCAAGTTGCCGTATCCGATTCTGGAGCGCGGCGACGGCAAGGACAATGTGGTGTTGATCAGCTCCAACCGGAAGGTGACCCGCAGCTCGATTCAGAAGCTGGCCACCCACTACGACTCTTGGAGCATGGAGGATTGCGAACTCAAGACCACGATCAGCGAGATCATCGCCGGTTTCGCCACCCAGTTCCAGGAGAACGAGGAGCAGCGGCGGCGGCTGCTGGAGACCATCGACTCCGGCGACGGAATCGATCCCGGGGTGATCAAGCGGGTCAAGGTCTACGTGGCCTGCAAGCGCAAACTGCAAGTCGGCGACAAGATGGCCGGACGCCACGGCAACAAGGGTATTGTTTCCAAGATCGTGCCGGTGGAGGATATGCCGTTCCTGGACGACGGAACGCCGGTGGACATCGTGCTGAATCCGCTCGGTGTGCCGAGCCGGATGAATGTCGGGCAGGTGCTGGAGACCCATCTGGGGTGGGCGGCCAAGATGCTCGGCTTCAAGGCCGCGACGCCGGTCTTCGACGGCGTGAACGAGGCCAAAATCGTCGAGCTTATGGAGCAGGCCAACCGGAAGGTCGAGGCCGAGGAGGGCCGGAACTACCACTGGGGCTTCCGGCGCGAGGCTGACGGCAACTGGGTCTACGACGGCAAGACCAACGTCTACGACGGCCGGACCGGAGACCGGTTCGATCAGCGGGTGATGGTCGGGCAGATCTACATGCTCAAGCTGGACCACCTGGTGGCCAACAAGATCCATGCCCGGGCGGTCGGTCCCTATTCGCTGGTGACGCAGCAGCCGCTGGGCGGCAAGGCGCAGCACGGCGGTCAGCGCTTCGGTGAGATGGAGGTGTGGGCGCTCGAAGCCTACGGCGCCGCCTACAATCTGCAGGAGATGCTCACCGTGAAGAGCGACGACGTGGCCGGACGGGCCCGGATTTACGAGTCGATCGTCAAGGGCCAGAACGTGCTCGAGGCCGGTCGGCCGGAGTCCTTCAACGTGTTGCTGAAGGAGATGCAGAGTCTGGGTCTGGATATCCGGGCGGTCAAAAAGACCACCGAGAATTAATGTTTGGAGGGCTATACCTTGATTGACAATACTTATGCCTACCGGGAGCTGCTGGGGAAAACCGCCACCACCTCCTTCGGCGCCGTTTCGATCAACGTCGCTTCGCCGGAAGTGATCCGTTCCTGGTCCTTCGGCGAGGTCAAGAATCCGGAGACCATCAACTACCGCAGCTTCAAGCCGGAAAAGGGCGGTCTCTTCTGCGAGCGGATCTTCGGACCGACCCGCGACTGGGAGTGCAACTGCGGCAAGTACAAGCGGGTCAAGCACAAAGGCATCGTCTGCGACCGCTGCGGCGTGGAGGTGACCCAGGCCAAGGTGCGGCGCGAGCGCATGGGCCACATCGAGCTGGCGGTGCCGGTCTCGCACATCTGGTTCTTCAAGTGCATGCCCAGCCGCATCGGTCTGGCGCTGGATATGACGGCCAAGTCCCTGGAACGGGTGATCTACTACGAGGAGTATGTGGTGACCGATCCGGGCGACACTCCGCTGCTGGTCGGTCAGACCCTGAACGACATCGAGTATCGCCAGGCCCGCGACGAGTACGGTGACGCCTTCACCGCCGACATGGGCGCACCGGCGATCAAGACCCTGCTGGAGCGGATCGACCTGCCGCTGCTCAAGGCCGAGCTCGAGGTCAGTCTGGAGGGCACCAAGAACAAGGCCATCCGCAAGAAGCTGGCCAAACGCCTCCGGCTGGTCGAGGGCTTCATGAACAGCAACTCCCGTCCGGAGTGGATGATCCTCTCGGTGCTGCCGGTGATCCCGCCGGACCTGCGGCCGCTGGTGCCGCTGGAGGGCGGACGCTTCGCGACCAGCGACCTGAACGACCTCTACCGCCGGGTGATCAACCGTAACAACCGGTTGAAGAATCTGTTGCAGCTGCGCACGCCGGAAGTGATCATCCGCAACGAAAAGCGGATGTTGCAGGAGGCGGTCGACGCGCTGATGGACAACGGCCGTCACGGCCGCGCCGTGACCGGCGCCGGCAACCGGCCGCTCAAGAGCCTCTCCGACATGCTCAAGGGCAAGCAGGGGCGGTTCCGTCAGAACCTGCTGGGTAAACGCGTGGACTACTCGGGCCGGTCGGTGATCGTGGTCGGTCCGGAGCTGCGGCTGCATCAGTGCGGACTGCCCAAGAAGATGGCGCTGATTCTGTTCGAGCCGTTCATCATCCGTCACCTCAAGGGGCGCGATCTGGCGCACACCGTGCGCGGGGCCAAGAAGATGATCGAGCGCGGCGAGCCCGTGGTCTGGGATATCCTCGAGGAGGTGACCAAGGGCCATCCGGTGATGCTGAACCGGGCGCCGACGCTGCACCGGCTCAGTATCCAGGCCTTCGACCCGGTGCTGATCGAGGGGTCCGCGCTGCGGCTGCATCCGCTGGTCTGTACGGCCTACAACGCCGACTTCGACGGCGACCAGATGGCGGTCCATGTGCCGCTTTCGAACGAGGCGCAGATGGAGACCAAGCTGCTGATGCTGGCGCCGAACAACATCTTCAGCCCGGCCAACGGCAAACCGATCACTTCGCCGACCCAGGACATCACGCTGGGGTCGTACTATCTGACCTGCGAGCCCCGGAACAAGGAGAAGGCGAAGCTGTACAAGGATTATTTCGAGGTGCTCTACGCGCACAGCTGCGGCTACCTCAAGATCCACGACGCGGTGCGGATTCCGAACCCCGACCGGGGCCGGGACACCATCTACGGCGACAAGGAGGCCAAGTTCATCCTGACCTCGCCGGGACGCTGCATCTTCAACGAAATCTGGGATCGTCGGCTCGGTTTCTACAATCAGGTGGCCAAGAAGAAGGATCTCGGCGCGCTGATCAGCAACTCCTACAAGATCGCCGGGCACGAGGACACCATCCGGCTGCTGGACGATCTGAAGGCGCTGGGCTACAAGCACGCCACGCTGGCCGGACTCTCGATCTCCATCGCCGATCTGCAGGTGCCGGAGACCAAGGAGCCGCTGATCGACAACGCCCGCGGAGAGATCGCCAAGGTGATCGATCAGTACAACAACGGTATTCTGACCGAGGGTGAGCGTCACAACAAGGTGATCGACATCTGGACCCAGACCAGCAATGCGGTGGCGCAGGAGCTGTTCAACCGGCTGGAGACCGCTTCGCGGCGGGGCGAGATCAACCCGGTCTACGCGATGCTCGACTCCGGCGCGCGCGGCAGCAAGGACCAGATCCGGCAGCTGGCCGGTATGCGCGGGTTGATGGCCAAGCCGTCGGGCGACATCATCGAGCGGCCGATCACCTCGAACTTCCGCGAAGGGCTGTCGGTGCTGGAGTACTTCATCTCGACCCACGGCGCCCGCAAGGGATTGGCCGATACCGCCTTGAAGACCGCCGACTCGGGATATATGACCCGCCGGCTGGTGGACGTGGCGCAGGACATCATCTGCCGCGAGGAGGATTGCGGAACCGTCAAGGGCGTCTGGGTCAGCGCGATCGTCGAGGGCGACGAGGTGATCCTGCCGCTGCGGGACCGGATTCTCGGCCGGTTCAGCGCTCAGGATGTGCGCGACCCGGTCTACGACGACGGCCGGTTGCTGATCGCCGCCAACGAGGAGTTCACGCCCGAAGTGGTGGAATTGATCGAGAAGCGCGGCATCCAGCGGGTGCTGATCCGGTCGACCCTGACCTGCGAGACGCTGCACGGCGTCTGCGTCAAGTGCTACGGGCGGAACCTGGCCAGCGACCGGGTGGCCAAGATCGGCGACGCGTTGGGCATCATCGCCGCGCAGTCGATCGGTGAGCCGGGTACCCAGCTGACCATGCGGACCTTCCACATCGGCGGCACCGCGTCGAGCGCGTACAAGCAGCCGGTGATCACCGCGCGCAACGCGGGCCGGATCAAGTTCTTCAACGTGCGTACGGTGAAGAACCAGAAGGGCCAGACCGTGGTGGTCAACAAGAACGGTTATGTGGTGGTCTACGACGAGGCGGCGGCCAAGGCCGCGGAGAAGGTGGCCCGCGAGCGGGCCCGGGTCGAGGCCGAGATGATCGGCGCGGCCTTTAACAAGGACTACGACTACTGGTCGGACGCGTTGCGCGAGGCCGAGCTCGACCGCTACGAGCTGGAGGCCGGTGCGGTGCTGGAGAAGAAGGACGGCGACAAGGTCGAGGCCAACGAGCAGTTCGTGACTTGGGATCCGTATCATGTGCCGATCATTATCGAGGAGGCCGGTATCGTCGAGCTGCACGACCTGGTCGAGATGGTGACCCTGAGCCGTCAGAAGCGCGGCGGTACCGAGGAGGTCACGGTGATGGAGCACCGCGACGACCTGCATCCGCAGATTGTGATCAAGTCGCCCGAAGGCGAACTGCTGGCGAACTATCCGCTGCCCGCCGGCGCCTTTTTGATGACCAAGGCCGGCGCCAAGGTGACGCCGGGTATGGTGGTGGCGCGGGTGCCGCGCTCCTCCGCCAAGAACAAGGACATCACCGGCGGTCTGCCGCGAATCGCCGAGCTGTTCGAGGCCCGGATTCCGAAGGATGTGGCCGAGATCGCCCGGATCGACGGCGTGGTCGAGGTGGACAAGATCTCGCGCGGCCGGCGGCAGCTGAAGATCCGCGATCCGGAGTCGGGATTGACCGAGGAGCACAACAACATCCCCGGCCACAAGCATCTGACCGTGAGCAAGGGCGACTTCGTCCGCAAGGGGCAGAAGCTGACCGAGGGATCGGTGGTGCCGCACGCGCTGCTGGAGGTCTGCGGCATGCACGAGCTGCAGCGCTATCTGGTGGACGAGATTCAGCTGGTCTACCGGGCCCAGGGCGTGGAGATCAACGACAAGCACGTCGAGATCATCATCCGGCAGATGATGCAGAAGGTCCGGATCACCGAGTCGGGCAGCACCGACTACCTGCCGGGCGAACTGCTGGATCGTTCGGAGTTCGACCGGGTCAACCGGGAGATGCTCGAACAGGGCGGGCGTCCGGCCGAGGCCGAGCCGATTCTGCTGGGCATCACCAAGGCGGCGCTGGAGACCGACAGCTTCATCTCCGCGGCGTCGTTCCAGGACACCACCCGGATTCTGACCGAGGCGGCGACCCTGGGCAAGGTGGACAACCTGGAGGGCTTCAAGGAGAACGTGATCACCGGGCACCTGATTCCGGCCGGAACCGGGACCGAGGCGCTGCAGTCGATCCGGCTCAAGTATCTGGGGCAGGAGATCGAACCGGAGCTGCCGGCGCTGGAGCCTGCGCCCGAGCATGCGGCCTGCGAGGCCGGAGCGGGTGGAATCGACTGGGGTGCGGGCGAGACCCTGGCTTCGGACGAGGAGTTCCTGCCCGAGGAGACCGAGCTGGTCGGCGAGTTCGACGCCGACAGCATGTCGATCGAAGACCAGGAGAACGGAGAGTTCTGAACTCCTGCAGGCTGAGGAACGATGTCCCCCGCCGCGGCGTGAAACGCGCCGACGGCGGGTGGTTTCGGGCTTTTTTGCGAAAAAAAACGGAAAGTCATTTGCAAAACAACCATTTACAGGCTATTTTATAAGTCCGTAAGTGTATTGCGTAAACATAAACGATCACATAAAAACTAAAAATCAGGACATTTCTATGCCGACAATCAACCAGTTGGTGCGTTTCGGACGCGAGAAGAAAGACAAGAAGAGCAAGGCGCGCGCGCTGAGCGCCTGTCCGCAGCGGCGCGGCGTCTGTCTGCAGGTGACCACCCGCACCCCGAAGAAACCGAACTCGGCGTTGCGTAAGATCGCCCGCGTGCGTCTGACCAACGGTCAGGAGGTCACCGCCTACATCGGCGGCGAAGGGCATAATCTGCAGGAGCACTCGGTGGTGCTGGTCAAGGGCGGCCGTGTCCGTGACCTCCCCGGTGTGCGGTATCACATTGTCCGCGGCGCGCTGGACAGCCTCGGCGTGGACAAGCGGCGGCAGGGGCGTTCCAAGTACGGCGCCAAGCGGCCGAAACCCGGCCAGGAGGCCGCTGCCAAGGGGAAGAAGAAGTAGGCTTCGGTCCCCCGGCTCCGAACCGTCGTTCGTAAACGTTGCTGACGAAACGACGGTTCTGTTGTGTGAGGTAAGAAAAACAGAAGAAGTTCTTTTGAAGGATCGCGAACTATGAGAAGACGCAGTGCAGTGAAGCGGGAGCTGATTCCCGACGTCAAGTACAACAGCCCGCTGGTCGCGCGGCTGATCAATACGGTCATGACCCGCGGCAAGAAGTCGACCGCTCAGCGGATCGTGTACGGCGCGTTCGACCTGATCAAGGCCAAGCGGCCGGAGCAGGATGCGCTGGAGGTGTTCCTCCAGGCGGTGGAGAACGTCAAGCCGAAGCTCGAGGTGAAGAGCCGCCGGGTCGGCGGTGCGACCTATCAGGTGCCGATCGAGGTCGATGCCGAGCGGCAGGTGGCGTTGGCGCTGCGCTGGATCACCAGCTTCTCCCGCGGGCGCAAGGGCCGGTCGATGATGGAGTCGCTGGCCGGGGAGCTGATGGACGCGTTTGACAATACCGGGTCTTCGATCAAGAAGAAGGAAGATACTTTCAAAATGGCTCAGGCCAATAAAGCGTTTGCGCATTACCGGTGGTAAGGGAAATGGCCGAAGAGAAGATTTTTCATGAGTCGCCCGACCGTCAGGTCGCGCTCAAGGACGTGCGCAACATCGGAATCATGGCGCACATCGACGCCGGCAAAACCACGCTGAGCGAGCGGATTCTGTTCTACACCGGTGTGAACTACAAGATCGGCGACACCCACGAGGGTACCGCCACCACCGACTGGATGGCGCAGGAGCGCGAGCGCGGCATCACCATCACCAGCGCGGCCATCACCTGCACCTGGAAGGGGCACAAGATCAATATCATCGACACCCCGGGACACGTCGACTTCACCGCCGAGGTGGAGCGTTCGCTGCGGGTGCTGGACGGCGCGGTCGCGGTCTTCTGCTCGGTCGGCAAGGTGCAGCCGCAGTCCGAAACCGTGTGGCGTCAGGCTCAGAAGTACGGGGTGCCGATCGTCGCGCTGGTCAACAAAATGGACCGGACCGGTGCCGACTTCGAGGGTGTGGTCGAGGAGATCAAAACCAAGCTCGGCGCGGTGCCCTGTCCGATCATGCTGCCGATCGGCAAGGAGAATGAGTTCCGTGGCGTGATCGACGTGCTGGGCAACCGGGCGCTGCTCTTCCCCCGTGCCAACGATCCGCAGGATCAGGGCATGACCATTGAGGTCCAGGAGCTGACCGGCGAACTGGCCGAGCGGCGCGAGGCGGCCTATCACGATCTGATCGAAAAGGTGGCCGAGGCCGATGACGAGCTTATGGAGCTGTTCCTCGAGGAGCAGCCGATCGAGCCGGAAGTGCTGCGTCCCGCGTTGCGGCGGGCGACGCTGAAGGCGAAAGTGGTGCCGGTGGCGGCCGCTTCGGCCTTCAAAAAGATCGGCGTGCAGCCGCTGCTGGACGTGGTGGTCGATTACCTGCCCAGCCCGATCGATGCCTGGGACATCAAGGGCACCGACCCGGTGACCGGTGAGCCGAAGACCCGGCATGTGGGCGATCTGCAGCCGTTCTCGGCGCTGGTCTTCAAGATCATGACCGACCCCTATGTCGGAAAGCTGTATTATTTCCGGGTCTACTCCGGCGTGGCCAAGCAGGGCATGACGGTGCTGAACCCGCGGACCGGCAAGCGCGAGCGCCTGGGGCGGATTCTGCAGATGCACGCCAACAAGCAGGAGGAGCACGAGCAGATGTTCTCCGGCGACATCGCCGCGGCGGTCGGACTCAAGAACGTGACCACCGGCGACACCCTGTGCCTCGAGGAGGATCCGATCGTGCTGGAGTCGATGAGCTTCCCCGAGCCGGTGATTTCGATCGCGGTGGAGCCGAAGTCCTCGGGCGACCGCGACAAGCTGGCCAAGGGGCTGATCGCGCTTTCGGACGAGGACCCGACCTTCCGGGTGCACAGCAACGAGGAGACCGGCCAGACCGTGATCTCGGGCATGGGCGAACTGCATTTGGAGATCATTCTGGATCGTCTGGTGCGCGAGTTCAAGGTGGAGGCGAACACCGGCGCCCCGCAGGTGGCCTATCGCGAAGCGTTGTGCGGCAACGGCGAGGCGAACACCAAGTTCGTCCGGCAGACCGGCGGTCGCGGCCAGTACGGCCATGTGATCATCAACCTGATGCCGCTGGAGCGCGGTTCGGGCGTGGTGATTGAGAACAAGGTGGTCGGCGGCAATATTCCGAAGGAGTATATCAAGCCGATTGAGCAGGGAATTCGCGAGGCGGCGGCTTCGGGCATTCTGGCCGGATATCCGTTGATCGACTTCAAGGTGGAGATCATCGACGGTTCCTATCACCCGGTCGACTCGTCGGAAATGGCCTTCAAAGTGGCCGGTTCGATGGCGCTCAAAGAGGCGGCGAAGAAGGCCGGCGTGATGTTGCTCGAGCCAATTATGAAGGTCGAGCTGACCACGCCGGACGAGAACATGGGCGACCTGATCGGCGACGTCACTTCGCGCCGGGGCGCGGTGGTGGAGATCAACTCCGGCGCGGGCGGTTTCACCCGGGTGCTGGCCAATGTGCCGCTGTCGGAACTGTTCGGGTACGCCACGGCGATCCGGTCACTCTCCCGCGGTCGTGCTTCCTATTCGATGGAGCCGGCGCATTTTGAACGTGTACCGAAACAAATTCAAGATAAAGTAGTGGAGAAGAAATAAAATGGCCAGTGGCAAGACGCAGCGCATCCGGATCCGGTTGCAGGCTTATGAGCATCGGATTCTGGACCAGTCGGTCAACGAGATTCTGGAAACGGCGAAACGCACCGGTTCGATGATTGCCGGTCCGGTGCCGCTGCCGACCCGGATCGAGCGGTGGACGGTGAACCGTTCCCCGCACGTGGACAAGAAGTCGATGGAGCAGTTTGAGATCCGCACCCACAAGCGGATGATGGACATCATCAATCCGACGGCCAAGACGGTGGATGAACTCAAGAAGCTCAATCTTCCGGCCGGTGTGGATATTTCGATCAAGATCGGAGTCTAGTCTCCACGGGGGAGACCGGGAGCTCCGGGATACCGCCACCCGCCAACCGATTGCGGGTGTGTATCTAAACAGCGAAGGAGAAGCTGAATGAAAGGGTTAATCGGTAAGAAGGTCGGGATGACGCAAGTCTACGACGAGAGCGGCAAAGTGGTTCCGGTGACGGTGATCCAAGCCGGTCCCTGCGTCGTAGTGGCGGTCAAGACCCGGGAGCGCGACGGCTACTCGGCCATGCAGCTGGGATTCGGCGCACGCAAGGCGAAGAACGTGTCCAAGGCGATTCAGGGCCATTGCGCCAAGGCCGGGGTGAAGGAGCTCTTCCCGGCGGTGCTGCGTGAGATCCGTCAGGCGGCGGATACGGACGTGGCTCCGGGCACGGTGCTCAAGGCCGACGTGTTTGCGGCCGATGATTATCTGGATATTACCGGCACCACCAAGGGGCGCGGCTTCCAGGGCGTGGTCAAGCGCCACGGCTTCGGCGGCGGTCGGGCCAGCCACGGCGGCGCCTGGACCCGGCGTCCGGGTTCGATCGGTTGCCGCGAATGGCCGGGCAACGTGATCAAGGGCAAGCGGATGCCCGGACACATGGGCAATGACCGTCGGACCGTGCAGAATCTGCAGGTGGTCCGGGTGATGGCGGATGATGACGTGATTCTGGTGCGGGGCGCGGTTCCGGGCCCGGTCGGCGGCACGTTGATCCTCCGGGAAGCGATCAAACGGCGGGCGAAGTAGGATATAGGTGATAACGATGTCGAAAGTTCTGGATATTCTGGATTGCCAGGGAGCCCGCGTCGGTGAGTATACGATCCCCGATGAGGTGGTGGAACTGGAGAAGGGCGAACAGGCGCTGCATGACGCGGTGGTCGCGTTCATGGCCGGCCAGCGGGCCGGAACCGCCTGCACCAAGACCCGCGGTCTGGTCAGCGGCGGCGGCTCCAAGCCGTTCCGTCAGAAGGGTATGGGTCGGGCGCGCGCCGGCAGCAGCCGGTCGCCGGTCTGGGTTGGCGGCGGTACGATCTTCGGACCGCAGCCGCGCAGCTTCGCCAAGAAGGTCAACAAGAAAGTGATGAAGCTGGCGCTCCGCCGCGCGTTTTCCGAGCGGGTGGTCGACGGCGATATTGTGGTGGTGGACAACTTCGTGCTGCCCGATCACAAGACCAAGAGCGCGGTGGCGGTTCTGAACAAGCTGCAGCTGGGCGACAGCCGGACGCTGCTGCTGACGGTTGCCAACTGCGAGCCGAGCGTCGATTGCGCGGTCAGCAATTTGCCGGGCGTGCTGCTGAGCGAAGCGACCGGGGTCAACGTCTATGACCTGGTCTACTTCAAGAAGCTCCTGTTCACCAAGGAGGCGCTGGACGCCTTCATCGGACGGCTGGCGTAAGGAGGAGTGAAGAAATGAGAACTGCGTTTGATTTGATTATCGCGCCTTTGGTCACCGAGAAGAGCAACGGTCTGATCGGTCGCCAGCAGTACGTCTTCAAGGTGCGCCCCGATGCCGAAAAGATCGAAATCGGGCGGGCGATTGAGGAGTTGTTCAAGGTCAAAGTCAAATCGGTCAATGTCATGAACTACGCCGGCAAGAGCAAGCGGGCGGGGCGCACCATGAAGATGGGCCGCCGCGCCGACTGGAAGAAGGCGATCGTGACCTTGTCCGAGGGAACCATTGAAATTATTTAAGGCGCGTGGCGCTTTGAGAGGTAAATACTTATGGCGGTAAAATCTTTTCAGCCCACGACTCCTTCGCGGCGTCACATGGCGGTGTTGGACTATGCGTCCGAGATCACCAAGAAGACTCCCGAAAAGAGCCTGATTCGGGGCAAGAAATCGACGGGCGGCCGTAACAGCTACGGCCGGGTCACCACCCGGTTCCGCGGCGCCGGCAACAAGCGCCGGTATCGGCAGGTTGACTTCCTGCGGAACAAGGACGGCGTGGCGGCCAAGGTGGTGGCGATCGAGTACGATCCCAATCGCACGGCGAATCTGGCGCTGATCTGCTACGCCGACGGCATCAAGGCCTACATTCCGGCCCCGGTCGGAGTCAAGGTCGGCGACGTGCTGATGAACGGCCCCCAGGCCGAGCTCAAGCCCGGCAACTGCAAGGCGATCAAGGATATTCCGGTGGGGCTGAACATCCACTGCATCGAGCTCCTGCCGGGGCGCGGCGCCAAGCTGGTCCGCTCCGCCGGACAGACCGCGGTGCTGCGCGGCAAGGACGAGAAGTACGCGCAGGTCAAGCTGCCCTCGGGCGAGGTCCGGCTGATCAACGTGGATTGCCGGGCCACCATCGGCCAGCTGGGCAATCTCGATCACATGAACGTCAAGCTGGGCAAGGCCGGCAAGAAACGGTATCTGGGCTTCCGGCCGCACGTCCGCGGCGTGGTGATGAACCCGGTCGACCACCCGATGGGCGGTGGTGAAGGACGGACTTCGGGCGGCGGCCATCCGGTTTCGCCGTGGGGTCAGCTGGCCAAGGGCAAGAAGACCCGGCACCCGAAGAAGACTTCGAGCAAGTTCATTGTGGAACGGAGGAAGAAATAATGCCCAGATCGATCAAGAAAGGTCCCTTTGTCGACGCCTATCTCATTGAGAAGGTCGAGAAGATGTCCAAGGGCGGCAAGAAGGCGATTCAGACCTGGTCGCGCCGGTCCATGATCATTCCGGATTTCGTCGGCCACACCTTCAACGTGCACAACGGAAAGTCGTTCGTGTCGGTGTTCGTGACCGAGAACATGGTCGGACACAAACTCGGTGAGTTTGCCCCGACCCGGGTGTTCAAGGAACACGGCGTGGTCTCGGGTAAGTAATCCCGGATTGCGGAGGAAGCCGGAGCATCGGAGGATGCTCCGGCTTTTTCTTTTTCGGGAAAGCCGCAGCCGCCGCCCGGAACCGACGAGGTCAGACCGGCTCCGCCGGGGCGGGCGGGAGATTCCCCAGCAGCCGTTGAAACAGCTGGGGCACGTTCCGGGCGTGCTGAAGCGCTCCGACGGCGCCGGCGGAGGCGAACCCGCACGCCTGCGCGTGAGCCAGAAAGGCGAGCAGATGGTCAAAATAACCGTTGACGTTGAGCAACCCGATCGGCGCTCTGAGCTGTTTCAGGTGGCGCAGCGTCAGCGCTTCAAACAGCTCATCCCAGGTGCCGGGGCCTCCGGGCAGCACCAGAATCACATCGGCTCCGGAGCGCAGGAGCTCTTTGCGTTCGGCCAGACTCCGGACGCGGATGGTGCGGGTCAGCCCCGGATGCAGCAGCTCCCCGCGCAGCTGTTCGGGAAAAATGCCGGTGACGCGCCCGCCGTGCGCGAGCACGGTGTCGGCCAGCACCCCCATGGTTCCGGTCGAGGAGCCGCCGAAGATCAGTTCAATATCGTGTTCGGCGAGAAAGCGGCCGAGTTCGACCGCCGCCTCGCCGTATTCCGGAGCGTGGCCGGGGCGCGACCCGAGAAAGACCGCCGCCGAATGGACCCGGCGCAGTTGACGTGCGAACTTTTCCGGATTCACCGGTCTTCTCCATAGCTGGTTTCCGGCATCAGCGCCCGGCGCAACAGCCCCCGGACCCGGGGATTGCCCTGCAACTGCCGGTTGCGGCTCCGGAAGAAATCCAGATCTCCGGGGCGGTATTCCAGATAGCGGTTGAAGTATTCGTTCAGCACTTCGCCCACCGCGCCGGAACGGCTGATCCCGGCGGCGCAGTTGACGAAGAGCGGCCGGGCGCGATCCAGTTGCCGGGCAAACTGCGCGATCTGTTGCGCCATGGCGTCGTCGAACAGGATCAAGGTGTGGTCCGGATCGCTGATCGCGTCGTCGAATTGGAGTTTCAGCACCTGGCTCCCGGAGATGGGGACGGCGCAGTTTTCATCCGGCTCGTCGGAGTTCCGGATGGAGATGAAGTTGCAGTCCCGCCAGAACCCGGACTCCGGCTGCTCGTAGACCGGGACGGAACTCCCGGGTTCGCAATGCTGCCGGAACCAGAGCTGATTCACCACGCGGATTCGCATCGTCTCGGTCCTCGCCGGGCGGGAGCCGGAACTCCCGCCCGGAGGGTCAGCTCCGGAGTTTCCGCTCCAGCTCCGCCCAATCCTCGGCGGAGAGTTCCGGCTTGGTCACGCCGGCCACCGCGTCGAGAATCTGCTCGCGGCGGCTGGCGCCGATCAGCGCCGAGGTCATACCGGGACGGCGCAGCACCCAGGCGATCGCCAGCTGCGCCAGCGTCCGGCCCCGGTCGCGGGCAAAGGCATCGAGTTCACGCACTTTGGCCATGACTTCGGGGGTCAGCGCCTCCGGCTTCAGGAAGCCGCCGCGCCCGGCCCGGGAGTCGGCCGGAATGCCGTTCAAATAGCGGTCGGTCAGAATGCCCTGATTCAGCGGCGAGAAGGCGATGCCGCCGATTCCCTCTTCGCTCAGCAGCTGGAACCGCCCCTGTTCCTCGTGGTGCCGGTCGAACATGTTGCAGCGCATCTGATGGATCAGAAACGGGATTTTGAGTTCCCGGAAGACCCGGATCGCCTGTTCCGTCTGCTCGGCGCTGTAGTTGGAGATCCCGACATAGAGCGCCTTTCCCTGCTGCACCAGCGAGGCCAAGGCCCCCAGCGACTCCTCCAGCGGGGTCTCGGGGTCGGGCCGGTGGTGGTAGAAGATGTCCACGTAATCGAGCCCCATCCGCTTCAGACTCTGATCGCAGCTGGCGATCAGGTATTTGCGCGACCCCCATTCGCCGTAGGGACCGGGCCACATCAGGTACCCGGCCTTGCTCGAAATCACCAGTTCGTCGCGGTAGAGACGGAAGTCGTCGCGCAACAGCTTGCCCAGCGTCTCCTCCGCCGAACCCGGTTGCGGACCGTAGTTGTTGGCCAGATCGAAGTGAGTGATGCCGCAGTCGAAGGCGGTCCGGGCCAGTTCCCGGCAGTTGTCGTAGCGGTCCACCGACCCGAAATTGTGCCAGAAACCCAGCGAAATCACCGGGAGCTTCAGACCGCTGCGTCCGCAGCGGCGGTAGGGAATGACCGTGTAGCGGTCGGGATTGGCCTGATAAACCATGACGTCACCTCAGAGTTGAAAGGTCTGAAAGTTGGCGGCTTCCGCCAGCCGCGCCGGCCGCGCCCAAGGCACCGTGCCCAGCTCGCTCAACAGGACTCCGCGCTCCCAAGCCTGCTGGAAGGCCTCCTCGAGGTTCCGGATCTGATGCAGACCGTCCGGAGCCACGTCGACGAACTCCGGCGCAATGTCGGCGATGGTGCTGGTCAGGTGAATGGCGTTGATGGTGTAGAGGTGCTTCCCCGCCATCCGCATGGAACAGAGCAGCGCCTCCTTGCCCTCGAGCCGGTCGGCGACCACGTCGAATTCATCGAACATGGCGTCGCCGACCGGAATCGCGCTGGAAAACTCGCCCGGTCGCAGCACTTTGTAGTAGTTGCGCAGCTGCCACTCGATCACGCCGGTCTCCCCCACGATCCGGACAATCGGCTCGTGGCCCTGAATCGCGCAGCTGTGGGTCAGGTGCACGATCAGCTCGACCCCGTTCTGCGTCAGCAGCCGCAGCGAACAGGTGTCGAAGGTTTCGATATCGCGCGCCCGGTACAGCTCGGCCTGGACCGACTGGATCCGGGCCAGGTCCCAGTACTCGTCCGCCGCCCAGAACAGCGCGTTGGTGATGTAGTGGGCAAAGGCGTTGTTGGCGGGGGAGTCGAGCACCCAAGCATCGCCGCATTTGAAGTGGGCCGCCCAGTTGTTGCGTGTGTAGTAGGCGGTGTTGCGCGGCCACATGCCGATCACCGAGATCTGCCGGACTTTGCCGATGGTCCCGGCGAGCAGCAGCTTCTTGACCTGACGGGTATCCTTGCCGTAGAGGTTCTGGAAGCCGACTGCAACCCAGCAGGGCGAGGCGTCCCCGGCGGCGATCATCCGTTTGGCGCTGTCGATGGTGCCGGTGAGCGGCTTTTCCACCAGCACGTTGGCGCCGTAGGCCAGGCCCTCGCGGACCATCGTCTCGTGCGAATCGATGCCGGTCGGAATGCTCAACAGATCGTAGCGGATCGAGCGGTCGGCGTAGAGCTCGGCCGGACTGCCGTAGATCCGGAACCCCAGACGCTTCATCTCCTGAAGCTGATCCGGACACTTGGCCGGAGTCCGGACCACCGCTCCGGCAAATTCGATGCGTCCTTCGTAGTGCAGCCGCAGCAGCTGCCGGTAAATGTGCGCGCCGAACCCGGTCACGCCGATCAGAGCCACTTTCTTCATTTCAATTCGGATCCTTCCGCCTTGGTTTGCAACGTCGCGGTTACGCAGCCGGTGGTGTAGCGCGGCTGACCGCCGCCCACGCTCAGTTCAAACTCCGCGTCGCCGCGGTAGCTGTCGCCGTTTTCCCGATAGAGCAGCAGAGACTCACCGGCCACCGGGAGCTCGACCTTCCGGGTCTCTCCGGGCTGAAGCGAGATCCGCTGCACTGCCGCCAGCTCGCAGAGGGGCATCGGCTCCGGCGCGCGGCGACAGGCCAGGTAGAGCTGAACGACCTCGTCCCCGGCCCGGTTCCCGGTGTTGGTCACCTCCACCGTGGCGACCACGCCGCAGTCGTCATCGACCACGCTCCGGCTGAGTTTCAGCCCGGAGTAGGCGAAGGTGGTGTAGCTCAACCCGTAGCCGAAGGGATAGAGCGGCTCCTTGTCGCTGTAGCGATAGGTGCGTCCGGCCATGTTGTAGTCGGTGAATTCCGGAACGTCCGCCAGCGATTTCGGGAAGGTCACCGGCAGCCGTCCGGCCGGATTGCAGTCGCCGAACAGCACGTCGGCCACCGCCTCGCCGCCGGCTTCGCCCGGATACCAGCCGTAGAGCACCGCCGCGCAGTGCTCCTGCTCCCACGAGAGATCCAGCGCGCTGCCGCCCAGCACCACCAGGACCACCGGAATCTTTTTCTCGATGAAGAACTCCAGCAGTTTACGCTGCACCGCCGGGAGCCCCAGCGAGGTGCGGTCGCCGCCGCCGTCGGAGGCGGCCACCCCGGCCTCCTCGCCCTCCAGCTGGGCGGTCAACCCCATCACCGCAATGACGTATTCGGGGTGGTGCTCGTGGACCCAGCCGAGTTCACATTCGGCGATCGGCCGGTTCCCCGCCAGATCGCAGCCGGCGTGATAGTCGATCTGGGTGCCCGGCGAGACCTTGGCCATGATCCCTTCCAGCACCGTGGTCATCCGGCCGCTGAAGCCGTTGTAGTTGCCCAGCAGCGGCGTGATGCTCATGGCGTTGGGGCCGGTGACCGCGATGGTGGCCGGATCCTTCTTCAGCGGCAGAATGCCGTCGTTCTTCAAAAGCACCATCGACTGGCGGGCCGCCTCCAGCGCCAGCACCCGGTGGGCGGCGCAGTTGACCACCGACACCGGGGTGTCGGCCAGCGGGACCTTGTCATCGGCATCGAACATGCCCAGCTTCATCCGGGTCCGGAACAGCCGCCGCAGCGCGGTGTCGAGTTCCGCCTCGGTGATCAGACCGCGCTCCAGCGCCTCGGTCAGCTTGTGATAGGAGCAGCCGCAGTTGAGGTCGCAGCCGTTGCGCACGGCCAGCGCCGAGGACTGCGCCGCGTCCCCGGTCACCTTGTGCGTGGTGTGAAAGTCCCGGATCGCCCAGCAGTCCGAGAGGAAGTGCCCGGCGAAGCCCCAGGCTCCGCGCAGCAGCCGGGTGATGTACTTCTTGCTGCCGCAGCAGAGGTCGCCGTTGGTCCGGTTGTAGGCCCCCATCACCGATTCGACGTTGGCCTCCTGCACCGCCGCCTTGAAGGCTCGGGCGTAGGTCTGGAAGAAGTCGCGCCCCGAAACCCGCGCATTGAAGGTGTGCCGCAGATTTTCCGGCCCGGAGTGCACGATGAAGTGTTTGGCGCAGGCGGCCGACTTGAGGTATTTGGGGTCGTCCCCCTGCAGCCCGCGGATCAGCTCCACGCCCATGCGGCTGGTCAGATACGGACATTCGCCGTAGGTCTCCTGCCCGCGGCCCCAGCGCGGATCGCGGAAAATGTTGATGTTCGGAGTCCAGTAGGTGAGTCCGAAATACTGCCCGCGGTTGCCGTTGCGGATCCCCTGGTGGTGTTTGGCCCGCCCCTCCAGCGCGATGGCGTCGCCGATCCGGCGCAGCAGCGGCGGGTTGAAGGTGGCGGCGCTGCCGATGCTCTGCGGGAAGATCGTCGCCCGTCCGGCCCGGGCTACGCCGTGCAGCGCCTCGTTCCACCAGTTGTAGGCCGGGATCCCCAGCCGTTCGATGGCCGGAGCCTCGTGCAGCATCTGGGAGACCTTCTCCTCCGGCGTCATCGCCTGAATCAGCAGTTCAATCCGCTCCTCGAACGGTCTGGTGTCGTCGTACCAGGGGAAATTTCGGTTCATCTTGTTTCTCTCCTCACGTTGCTCAAGACGTTTACCCTTCAATGTACACCGCTTTCTCCGGAATGTCCAATGAGCACCCAAAAAAACACCCCCCGGGTCGCGTCTCCCACGCGAATCGGGGGGCTCAGGGCCGGAGTTCTCCGGCCGGAGCTTCCGCTCAACGTTCCGCCAGCTGCTGCTGCAGTTCGGCGTCCGCCTTCAGCACCTGCGCGGTCTGTTCGGCGCGGAACGTCCGGAGTTCCGCCGCCAGTTCCGGATCGCTCAACGCCAGAATCTCCACCGCGTAGAGCGCGGCGTTTTTGGCGCCCGCCTTGCCCGCGGTCACCGTCGCCACCGGAATGCCCGGCGGCATCTGCACCGTGCTCAGCAGCGCGTCGAGCCCTTTGAACGGTTCGGAGGCCACCGGAATGCCGATCACCGGCAACGTGGTGTGCGCCGCGACCACCCCGGCCAGATGTGCCGCCATGCCCGCCGCGCAGTTCACCACCTTGATCCCGGCCGCCGCTGCGCCGGCGGCGAACTCCGCCGCCGGACCCGGCGTCCGATGCGCCGAAAGTACGCGCCCGACGTAAGGCACGCCGAAACGATCCAACATCTCAAAAGCGGCGGAGACCAGCTCCAGATCGCTCTTGCTGCCCATGATCACCGCGACCCGGGCCGGATTCTTGTCCATCTGTCTACTCCTCTTTCATTCAGAGCCGGGGCTCGGCCTGCTCGGGCTCCGCGCCGGACCCCTCCTGATGGGCCGCCGCCGTCTCCTCCGGCGTGCCGAATTCGTAATCCAGCAGTCCCTCGGCGATCTCCAGCAGCGCCACGTCCAGGTGGTTCTGCGCGTCGCACTTGATCATCGGACGGGCGCCCAGCGCCAGTTGCTTCGCCCGCTTCGCCGCCACCACCGACAGAATCTGCGGATCGGTGATGACCTTCTTGGCCCGGGCCAGATATTGATTGTTCATTTTTCCGCCTTTCCAGCAAATCGGCGGGAACGCGTCTCCCGAGGAGACGCGCCCCCGCGCCGTTGTTTCGACTTTCGACTCAGTAGTCGATAATGTCGCGATGATTGTCGATCAACGCCATGTCGTTCGACTTGACCCGCAGATAGCGCTGCTCGAAGGCCGGAATCGAATCGAGCACATAGCGCTCGGCCAGCGGTTCACGCTGCTCGTCCTTGGCCGCATCGCGCAGCATCAGGAGCCCGACCAGCACCATGGTCTCCATCTCCACCAGACTCCGGGCCATCAGATCGTGATAGGCCTGATCCTTCTTCTCCGCCACAAAGGAGACGGCATCGAGCTGCTTCCGGTAGAGCTCCATGACCTTCTCCCGCAGCCGGTCCAGTTTCCCCGGCAGCGGCAGCGCCGCCAGCTCCTTGATCCGCACGTCGTTGTCGCGCTGGATCACGCCGCCGATCGCCGCCACCACCTGCAGCTGGGTCGTCCCCTCGTAGATGTTGGTGATGCGCGCGTCGCGATAGAAGCGCTCGGCGTTGAAGTCGCGCATGAACCCGGTGCCGCCGTGAATCTGAATCGCATCGTAGGCCACGCGGTTGGCCATCTCCGTGGCCAGCGCCTTGCACATCGGGGTCAGCACCGCCGCCACCTTGTTGTAGTACTTCTGCTTGGCTTTGGCTTCGGGCGAGGTGTCGCGCCCGCTCTCCACCAGCTGGGTGTAGCCGTTGCGCAGATCGACCGCGCGGGTCGTCTCATAAAGCAGCGTGCGGGCCGCGGTCAGCTGCACCTTCATGCTCGACAACAGATCGTAGATCGCCGGGAACTGGTCGATCGAACGCTTGAACTGCTGCCGCTCGGAGGCGTACTTCCGCGCCTCGCGGTAGGCCGCCTCGGCAATGCCGACGGCCTGCGCGCTGATCGCCACCCGGGCGCCGTTCATCAGACTCATCACATACTTGATCAGTCCGAACCGGCGCTTGCCGCAGAGCTGGGCCGGAACGTCGTTGTACTGCAGTTCGCAGGTGGCCACCCCGTGGATGCCGAGCTTATCCTCGATCCGGCGCACCACCAGTTTGGGGCCGGCTTCGCAGATGAACATGGACAGTCCGCGACCGTCGGTGGTTCCCTCCTCGGAGCGGGCCAGCACCAGGTGCACCTTGGCGCAGCCGTTGGTGATGAACCGCTTCATGCCGTTCAAATACCACTGGCCGGTCTTCTCGTCCTGCCAGGCCCGGAGCCGGACCGACTGGAGGTCCGAACCGTAGTCCGGCTCGGTCAAATCCATCGACCCGTCCACCTCGCCGGTGGCGAAGCGCGGCAGGTACTGCTGCCGCTGCTCCTCGCTGCCGAAGTCGCAGATGGTCTCGGCGATGTCCTGCAGGCCGATCAGGTTCTGCAGTGAAGCGTCGGCGCGCGAGACCATTTCGGTCATCATGGTGTAGACCGAAACCGGGAAGTTCAGCCCGCCGTAGCGGTGGGGCAGCATAATGCCCATCACGTCGGCGTCGGTCAGATCCTTCAGATTCTTCTGCGTCAGCGGGTGGTAGGTGACCTTGAAGTTCTCGAATTTCGGCCCCTCGCGATCCACCTGGCGCGACCGCGGTTCGATGTTGTCGGCGCAGATCTCGCCGACCACGTCGAGCACCCGGCGGTAGTTGTCCTGCGCGTCGGCGTAGTCGACCGGCGCGGTGTCGAACTGCTCGGCCAGACGGTAATTTTCCTCCCGCAGCGCCACCGCCTCGCTGAGATCGAGCTCATTCAGCGAAAACAGCAGGTCCGGATTGTCTTTGAAAAAGTTCGCCATCTGTGCAATACTCCCTTACGCTTTCGCCTTGAAGGCTTTGATCATTTGAGGAATCACCGTGTTGAGATCGCCGACAATCGCGTAGTGCGCAAGCGAAAAGATCGGCGCCGCCGGATCGGTGTTGATTGCGATGATTTTCTTCGACTCCTTCATCCCCGCGGCGTGCTGCACCGAGCCGGAGATGCCGCAGGCGATGTACAAGCGCGGCCGCACCGTCACCCCGGTCTGGCCGACCTGGTAGTCGTGATCGATCCAGCCGGCATCCACCGCGGCGCGCGACGCGGCCACTTCGCCGCCCAGCGCCTCGGCCAAGTCACGGATCAGCTTGAAATTCTCCTTGCTGCCCACGCCGTAACCGCCGGAGACGATGATCTGCGCCCCCTTGAGGTCCACCTCCTTGTCGGCCCGAACCCGCTCCAGCACCTTGATCACGGTGTCGGCGTCGGAGAGCTTGGGCTGCACTTTGACCAGCTTGCCCTTGCGCTTGGGATCGGGGGCGTCCATCTTCATCACCCCTTCGCGCACGGTGACCATCTGCGGATCGTCCCAGGTGTTGACGATCGTAGCGATGATGTTGCCGCCGAAGGCCGGACGGATCTGCATGAGTTTGTCGGTGTAGGACTTGTTGTTCGCCTTGTCCTCGAAGTTGTCGATCTGCAGGTCGGTGCAGTCGGCGGTGAGCCCGGCCAGCTTCTCGGAGGCGATGCGCGGCGCCAGTTCGCGCCCCTTCATGGTCGCGCCAAACAGCAGAATGTTCGGCCGGTGCTCGCGGATCAGATCCATGATCACCTTGGCGTAGGGCAGCACGGTGAAGGGCTCCAGCCGGGGATCCTCCACCAGATAGACCGTGTCGCAGCCGTAGCTGTACAGGGTATCGACGCAGCCGGAGAGATTATCGCCCAGCAGCAGCGCTTCGGTTTTGACGTTCAACCGTTTGGCCAGATCGTGCCCTTTGCAGACCAGTTCCAGACTGACGTCGGCGATTTTGCCGCCTTCCTGCTCAATGAAAATCCAGACGTTTCCCAGTTTCTCGGACATGTTTTACCCCAGCGTGTGATCGGTGATGAGTTCGTGGATCAGAAGGGCGATGCCCTCATCGGTCGCCGGCACCGACTTGGCCTCGCCGGCGGTGAGCACCACGCTCTGAATGTTCTTGACCTTGGTCGGCGAACCCTTGAGTCCGATCCGCGCCGGATCGGCATCGACATCCTGGGCGGTCCACTCGGCGATCAGCAGCCCCTGCTCGCGGAGCTTGGCCAGTTCCGCCGCCATGGGTTCCTCGTCGGTGTAATTGGCGTCGGCGTGACTCTTGGCGACTTCGCCGGGGGTCTTGGCCCGCTTGTACTTCATGATCCGCTTGCCGGCCATCGGCCGCGGCTCGTTGCCCTCGACCACCGTCAGCAGGCAGGGCAGGGGGGCCGAGAGCACCTCGTACCCGCCCTCGATGGCCCGGCGGGCCACCACCTTGCCGTCGCCCAATTCCTTCACCTCTTCGACGTAGCAGATCTGCGGAATCTTCAGCTTTTCCGCCAGCTGCGGCCCGACCTGAGCGGTGTCGCCGTCGATCGCCTGCCGGCCGCAGAGAATCAAATCGAACTTGCCGAGTTTCTTCGCGCAGCAGCTCAACGCATAGCTGGTCGCCAGCGTATCGGCGCCGGCAAACGCCCGGTCGGTCAGCAGTACGCCCTCATCGGCGCCGCGATACAGCGCGTTGCGGAGCACCTCCGCCGCCGACGGCGGCCCCATGGTTCCGACCACGACTCTGGCTCCGTAACGGTCCTTGAGCTGCAGGGCCAGTTCCAGCGCATTCAAATCCTCCGGATTGAAGATCGCCGGGAGCGCCGCCCGGTTCACGGTACCCTGCGGCGTCATCGCGTCGCCGCTGATGTTTTGGGTATCGGGAACCTGTTTGACAAACACGAGCACGGTGTAACTCACAGTTCTTGACTCCCCTGTTTGGTGTTGATCATCCTTAGTTTGCGAAATAAAAAACACGATCCATCTTGAATACTATAGCACGTCTGGCGCGCGATTGCAAAAACCTTTCCGAAAAAAGTCCGCGGCCCGGCGGCGACTCAGATCCCGGCCGGAGCCGGAACGGACGATTCCGAGTGCCGGATCAGAATCAGCGTCTGGTCGTCACCCGCCTCGGGGGCGAATTCGTGCACCGCGTCCAGAATCCGCTGGATGGTCGCATCGGGGGCGTCCCCGAGGTCGCCGGCCCGACGGAAGGCCTCCTTGAGCCGGGGAAGCCCGAACTCCTCGCCCTGTTCGTTGACCGCTTCGGTGAGACCGTCGGAGAACATCAGAAACGCCATGCCCGGCTCGAACGACAGACAGATGGTGTCGAAGTTGGCGAATTCATCGGGCAGCGCACCCAGCGCCATGCCGTTCGGTTCGATCACCCGGATGTGGTGCCGGACATAGGTCAGCAGCTCGGTGTGCCCGGCCCGGCCGTATTCGAGCATCAGATTTTTGCGGTCCAGCAGGCAGCAGCCCAAGGTGATGAAGCTGTCCGCCTCGGTGTTCTGCTGCATTTTGCGATTGATGCTGCGCAGAAAGTCGGTCAGATTGGTGAAGTTTTCAGCCAGCGCCCGCACCATGCTCCGGACCATCGCCGCCATCATGCAGGCGGGAATGCCCTTGCCGCAGGCGTCGCCGATGACGATCAGCAGTCGGTCGGAGTCGATCTCCACGAAGTCGTAGTAGTCGCCGTTGACCTCCTTGAGCGAGCGGGTGAAGGCGGTCACCGAAAATTGATTCCACGAGGGAAACGAGGGCGGCAACAGCGAATACTGCACCCGGCGGGCGAAATCCAGCTCCTGATCGATCCGCTGCTGGCGGCTGTTCCGGCTGTAGGCCTGCATCAAATCCCGCACGATGATCGCCTGTGGTTCCATCGACTGCAGCCGGGCGAACTGCTCTTCGGAGAACGGCGTCTGCCGCCCCTGCCGGTTGTTGACCGCGCAGATCACCCCCAGCAGCGAATGGTCCGGCTCCCGCAGCAGCGGCACCGCCATGATGCTGCCCAGCCGGTCGGAGTCGGGGTAGTCGGCGAACCGCGGATCGTTCGCCGCCGAGGAGATCAGTTCCGGACGTTTGAGCGCGGCGACTTCGCCGAGAAAGCCCGTGCCGGGCACCACCGGTTCCCGCTTCAACGCCTCGAACAGGTGGTGGGGTTTGGTCAGGATCAGCCGGTTCCCGGTGCGCACCAGAGGGTAGAGCCCGGCAACCCCGCTGACGGTCAGCACGCCGTTTTCGAACTCGTACACCGCCACCGCCTCCGCCCCGAGCTGATCAGCCAAGTGACGGGCCACGCTGTGCATGGCGTCGGCGAAGCCGGTGTCCTCCTGCAGCCCGGAGGTCATCTGGGCCAGAAAATCGCTGAGTTCCCGGTATTCACGCCGGGATTTGGCCAGGGCGCCGTCCAGCCGGCGGCAGCGGCGGCGCAGTCTGCCGGCGACGGCCCAGAAGGCGCCCCCGAGCAGCAGAATGATGATGATCGGCCAAAAGTACATGATTCTCCGGTTTTCGGTCAATATAAACGGCCAAACATCAAAAGTCAACCCCGCGCCGCCGATATTTCAGGCGGCGCGGGGCGGTGAAACTCAATCGAGATTGAAGTCGGGACGCTTCGCCGGATCCAGGTAGTACTGACCAAAACCATAGTGATTGACTGTACCGGCCTCCGGCTCCCGGCTCCGGATGGTCTCGATGGTCTTCCGCGCCTCCTCCGGGAGCGTCGCATCGGGCCGGACCAGCTCACATTCGGCGACCAGCACCAGTTGCGATTTCTTGGTCGATTCGCTCTCGGTGGAGAAGAGCCACCCGAGTCCCGGCAGATCCTTGAGCAGCGGAATGCCGTTGCTGACCCGGACCGTTTCGGTCTTTTCGATGCCGCCGAGGAAGAAGCGGGTTCCGCGATTGCCGATCATGACCGTGGTGGTGAGTTCCGGCAGACCGTCCACGAGTTTGCCGTAGGTCGAGACCCGGGGTTTGCCGTCGGACAAATAGCCGGTCAGCGACCGGGTGTAGACACCGAGTTTCAACGTGGTCGCCCCGGCGGTGATCGACGGGGTGGCGGCCAGCAGGAAACGGAAGCCCGATTCACCGGCCACCTCCAGTTCCGGGCCGGCATTGGGATTTTCCGTGGTGTCTCCGGCGGTCTCCACCAGGAAGAGCCCGGTCTGTTTGTCAATCACCCCGGTGCTGCCGTTCTGGATGGCGAGATCCCCGGAGTAGGCGATCCGGCCCCGGCCGCGGGAGACCAGAAAATCGAGGTAGCGGGTGTTCCACTTGGGATTGAAGTTGAAGTAACTGGTGTCGGCCCAGCCGGCGCCCCGGGTCAGGCCGCCGGCGAAGGTGTTCGCCCAGTTGTCGCGGAAGATCGCACCGGTCGAGAAGAAGTTCACCCCGTCGTTGTTCTTCCAGGCTTGGAAATCGGCGCCGATCCGGCCGTCGTTTTCGGCGAACAGCTCGTAGACGGTGTAGCGCAGCCGGACTTCGGGGTGGGGAATGTCGTAGCGCTTGAGCATCGCTTCGATGTGCTTGCGCGAGTAGAGCGCGGTGTTGAAGAAGAGGCAGTTCAGCGCGGAGTCGTACTCCACCTTGTCCTTGCCTCCGATCAGTTCGACGGTGTCGTTGGAGACGTTGGCGCCGACCAGTTTGACCATCTCCTGAAGTTCCCGGGCCGGGCGGTTTTTCGGGAAGTAGAGGTACTTCGGCTGGCCGGAGGAGTTCATGATTCCCGGCTGATCCAGGCGGGCGACCAGCGCATCGATCCCCATGCCGCCCGGATGATCGGCGAAGCGGTACTCCTCGGCCGAGACGATCACCACGCCGGTGCCGTCCATGTACTTCAGGCATTCCACTCCGGTCGGCGCCTTTTCATAGATGTTGTAGTAGTCCGGATTTTCGGGGGCCCCGGCCGGGGCGGTGTAGTCCACGCGGGTGGCCTGAACCATCTCGCGCAGATAGGGCCGGATCGAGTAGGGATCGGCGTGTTTGAGCACATAGGCCTTGGTGATGATTCTGGGATCGGCGGTGTCGCGGATGAAGTGAACCACGTCGGTATCCGATTCCACGTTCAGGCGCAGTTGGGCCTGAACCTGCGAGGAGCCGTAGGCGGGGTTGTGGTTTCCGGTCGGCTGCTGGTTGGCCGCGGCAGCGGCGGCGTTCAGGACCAGGGCGGCGGCCAGGGCGAAGCGGGACAAATTCCGATTCATGATCTTCGTCTCTCCTGTGGCGGAAGGGGGTTAACGTTCGGGGAAGAGCTCGGTCATCTCCAGCAAAGTGCCGGAGATGCCGCCGAGCTCGAGGTCGGGGTGGATCGGCTGGACCTGCACCGTCAGGAAGTAGTGGGTCTGCTCCCGGTTGACGGTGGTGGTGCCGAAGAGGTACTTAAGGATCGGCAGCTCGCAGAGAAAGGGGACGCCGACGGTCTGTTCGACCTCGGTCTCCTTGCTCCAGCTGGTCAGCAGCTGCTCCTGATTGAGCGCGACGGTGACCGCGCTGGAACTGAGTCCGTAGTCACCGAGTTCTGCGCCGTAGTTGTTGCGTTCCACGGTGTGGCAGGTCGCCATGCGGTACTGGAAGTTGAGTACGCCGGTGGCCTGACGACAGGTCTCCGGAGTGAAGGTCTGCACCCCGGAGCCGTCGGTCGGGAGCGAGAGGCAGACGGTCGGCTGCCCGATGGTCATGGTCAAATCCGAGGGCAGCGACAGCTCGACGGTGGTGCGGTCCTGATCGCCTTTGCTCAGATTCTGGTATTCGGGGCTGAAGGTCACCTCGTAGGAGCCCTCCGCGTCGTTGGCCACGGTCAAACTGGCCGAGGCGGAGACGGCGGCGTTGCCGTCCTGCTGGAGGCAGCGGATGAAGCTCGCGTCGAAGGCGGGGGCGAAGAAGAAGCCGCCGTAGGAGCCGGAGGCCAGATTCGCCAGCTCGGGCGCGTGGCTCAGCACCGCGTCCATCACCAGCTCGTTGAAGTGCATGGACAGGAAGTTGAAACCGGTTCCGAAGAGATCCAGTCCGGGGCCGTTCTTCCAGGCCAGGTAGTCGATTCCGAGGTCGCGCAGTTTGCTCTCGCGCACCTCGTAGACCCGGAGCGTGAGGGTGACCTGCGGCACCGGGCGGTCCAGCCAGGCCAGGTATTTGCGGAGGTCCTTGTCCTTGTTGATCGAGTCCTTCCAGTAGATCAAATTGGTGTGGGAATCGTAGGCGACCACCGCGTCCTGATCGGCGCCGGCCTCGGCGTTGGAGGGGATCCCCGCCTTGATCATCAGTTCGACCAGCTCCGGCGAGGAGCGGAACCGGGGCTCGTAGACGTAGCGGAGAATGCCGGTGCCGTCGATCGGCGAACCGTTGGCGTCGCGGAGGCCGTCGCGGTCGAGCGTGGCCACCAGCCGGTCGACGTAGGGCATCATCCCCACCGGGCAGGTGACCGCCACCAGCTGTTGTTTCCCGGCCGAGTAGTTGATCCGGTCCACGGCCGAGTTCCGGGCGTAGCGCTTGACCGCGCCCAGCAGGAACGGCACCAGATCGTTGGCCTTGAGGTGTTTGAGCGTGTAGATCTTGGAGGTCATCTCGTTCTGGGCGTCGTCCTCCTTGAAGCGGATCCGGCGGATTTTGGCGTCGTCGCCGGGGGTTGGGGTTTCGCGGGCCGGGGCCGGAACTGCCGTCAGCAGGGCGATGCCGGAAAGAGTGGCGAACAGGGGAAGAATTTTCATCAGCAAACTCCGTTATTGATCGACATGGGGGTTATTGCAGAGACAGTCCGAAAACCTGACAGCGGGCGTCCGGATTGCCGACGATGAGGTGTAGCAGCTTTTCATGGACCCGGGGCGACTGCCCCGGGCGTTCGGTCTCGAACCGCAGTTTCCAGACGTAGGCCCGGAAGACCGGCAGTTCCAGCCGGGTGACGAATTCGACGCTCCGGAGTTCGCCGAGTTTCCGCAGCTGGGCGGTCAGCGCCGCGAAGTTCTCCGGAGTCAGGGTTTCGGCCGCGGTCGGGGCCAGCAGCGGCGGGACCGGCCGGTAGTCGTCCGTGGTCAGCGCCCGGACCAGTCGCTCCGCACACTCCCGGCCGGGATCCGGGGGGGCGGCGGCGGGCGGCGGCGCGGAGGTCCGGCAGCCGCCGAACAGCGCGATCAGCACGGCGCCCAGCAGCACCGGCAAGAGGCGGAGTTTTTTACCCATGATAACACTCCGCCGGAACCGGACCGGCCGGTTCGGAGTCGAGCACGGTCGGATCCGCGGCAAGTTCGCCTCGCAGCGCCGCCCGGAAGTTCGCCTTGTCTTCGATCAGCACGATTCTCCGGATCCGGTGCCAGGGGACGGCCTGGAGTGCGGGGGGCTCGCCCCGGATTTCGGCGGCGTGCCCGGCCACCGCGCGGCGGCGGAAGAGCCGCCCCTTGACGAGCAGATAGAGGGAGTTTTCGGCCAGCACCTTCCCGATCAGGATCCGGGAGTCTCCGGAGTCCGGTTCGGGACGGCATTCCACGCGCACGGTCCGATCGGTCAATTCTGATTTCATGGCAATCCTTTCCATTAGGAGTTGCCATTACCATACCCGGCGTCGGTTAGCGGAGGATGAGCGAACGGTGAGAATTGCTTTTTTTCGATTTTTCCGGGGCGGGGGCGGCTCCCGGACTTGACATTCCCCGAAATCGGCCTACATTAAAGAAGCACACACCGATGCCGGGGTGGCGGAATGGCAGACGCAGTTGACTCAAAATCAACCGGTTTTCAACCTTGTGGGTTCGACTCCCACCCTCGGTACCAGCTTTGAACCTCCGCGCCGGAGCCTTGACTCCGGCGCGATTTTTTTTGATCGGTACGAACCCGGGCCCTTACGGCGCGGGCACATATTTTTTCAGGTAGGGCAGAATCGCGTCGCGCCAGACGACGTACCCGGCGCGCGCCGGATGCAGGTAGTCGGGCATCACCGCCGGATCGATGGTCCCGTCCGGATTCATCAGTTGGCGGTTGATGTCGACGAAAAAGATGTTCTGATTGTCGGCCAGGGCGGGCAGCCCGCGGTTGATCTCCTCGACCTGCCGGCGCATGGGGTCGTCGGCGGTTTTCCCGCGGGGGAACACCGCGAAGAGCAGGATTTTGGCCTGCGGCGCCTGTTCCCGGACCGCGGCAAGGATCTGCTGAATCCCGGCCACCGTCTGTTCCGGCGTGGACTCCTTCCAGCCGATGTTGTTGGTGCCGATCATCAATACCACCAGACGGGGATGAATCAGCTTGAAAATGCCGCTCTCCCGGGCGATCCAGAGCGTGTGCTGGGTGCGATCGCCGGAGAAGCCGAGATTGAGCGTGTGGTAGGGCGGGAAGGTCTCGGCGAAGACCTCGCGACCGTTGCTCTCCCAGAAGTGGGTGATCGAGTCGCCGAGGAAGACCACCTGAATCTGATCGCCGAGGGTCCTGGCCTCCTCGAACTTCTGCTGCCAGCGCGCGGGCCAGAAGTCGCGGCGCCCGGTGGTCTCGGTGACGCCGGAGAGCGGCTTGACGGCGGGGTTGTCCTCGGCCGTCAGCGGCAGCGCGGCGGCGGTCAACAAAGTGGTCAACAGGGCGACGAACCATTTTTTCGAGTTCATGTTGCAGCTTCCTTTGCGTTGAAATGACGGGTTGCCGGTATTATAGCGGTCCCCACGCGAAAGTCAAATTTTTGATGCGGGCGGTTCGGGCGGCGTTTGCAAATGACCGGGGGCGGTGTATATTAGCAAGAAGTGGTCGATCGCGGGAAGCGGTGAATCACGGTGGAAGTCCGTGGCTGTCGCGCAACCGTCATAGTCGGATCCCGTCCGCGATCGGGTCGGCGTTCCCGACCGGGGTGGCCGGGAACCGGAATGTGCGCGCAACACAGAAAGGACTTGATCATGCAACCGCGCTTCGCTCCCCATCCCCGCACCCCCTTCACGTTGATCGAACTCCTGGTGGTCATCGCGATCATCGCCATTCTGGCCTCGATGCTGCTGCCCTCGTTGAACAAGGCGCGGGAAAAGGCCCGGAGCATCGCCTGCGTCAACAACCTCAAGCAGATGGCCTTCGGGTCGCTCGGCTACGTCGGCGACTACGGCTGGAATCTGCCCTGTTTCGGGCCCGAGGTCTCCATGTCGGCCAAGGGCAAGATCTGGATCGGGGACCGGGCCGACGACGCCTCCGGCGACTACTACGACATGCGCGAGGGCTTCCTCTCGCCCTACCTCGGTCAGAACGTCCGGGCGATGATCTGCCCCGCCTGGCCCGGAGAGATCGACGAGGAGAAGCTCGAAGGCGGTGCCGGATACGGTTACAACGTCTACGGCGTCGGCTCCTGGGCCTACTTCAACACCGAAACCAGCGCCTCCAAAATGACCTACGGCAGCGGCGCCGGGGTGCGTGACGGCAAAATCGAGCAGCCGACCCAGACCATTCTCTTCGCCGACTGCTGCGACGTCAAATCCGGCTCGGTGGGCAAAGCCTACTCCTATTTGTACGCCCAGTACGACATCAAGCAGAATCCCAAGCGGCAGCTTTTCGGCAGCGCCGGGCCGACGCCGGGACAGTATCCGACCCGCGGCGGCAATGTCCATTTCCGCCACGGCGGCAGCGCCGGAGTGGCTTGGGCCGACGGTCACGCCACCAGCGAACGCTACGCTCGTCCGACGTTGCAGAGCTCCGTCTCCGCCGAGTGCGCGGCGCAGCGGATCGGGACCTTCGGACCCAACGACAACTCCCTGTTCGATCCCTGGAGACTGACCGAATGAACCGGTGGCGGCGACTCGGTTGGCGGCTGTTGCCGCTGTTGCTGCTGCTCGTGGCGGGCGTTCCGGCGCCGGGGGCGGAGGGCGACTCGCTGCGCTGCCGCCAGCCGGACGGCAGCGAGGTGACGGTGCCGCTGCGTCCCCGCCGGGTGGTGATCGGCTACGGTTCGCTGGTCCCGGTCTGGTACTGCGCGGGGGGGCGGGCGGTGGGCATTCCGAGTCTGGTCTCGGCGGAGAATCTGCCGGCGGCGGCGCGGGAACTGCCCGAGGTGGGCTCCTTCAACGTCCTGAATGCCGAGCGGATTCTGGCGCTGAAGCCGGATCTGGTGCTGCTGATGGGCAAGGTCGCCTCGCATCGCCGGCTCCGGGAGTTTCTGGTCCGTTCAGGCATTCCGGTGCTGCTGGTCAAGTACGACAACTATCAGGATTTCCGGGCGCTGCTGGAGCTTTTCTGCCGGGTGAACGGCACCCGGATCGAGGAGCGCCCGGAGGCGGTCGCGCTGCTGCGCGAAATCGAGGCGGTGACCGAGCGCTGCCGGAAACGCGGTCCCGGCCCCGGCTTCGTGACGCTGTTCGTCGCGGGCGGCGGAATCCGGGTCGAGAGCGACCGGGCCAACAGCAGCGGCATGATTGCCGAGCTGGGCGGGCGCAATCTGGCCCGGGACCGGGTGCCGGAGGAGGCGTTGCGCGCGGCGTTCGGGCTGGAGCCGCTGCTGCTGCTGGATCCGGAGGTGATCTTCATCGTGACCATGGGCGATTCCGAGGCGCTCCGCGAGAAGTTCCGGCGCGAGGTGATGAGTCAGGAGGCCTGGCGGCGGCTGCGGGCGGCCCGCGCCGGGCGGGTGCATTTTCTGCCCAGCGAACTCTTTCTGTATGTGCCCGGGATGCGGTTCCCGAAGGCGTTCGGGTATCTGGAGCAGCTGCTCTATCCGGAGGAGGTCGCCCCGTGAATGGGACTGCGCGCATCGGATTCCGGGTCTTGCTCCTGGTGCTGCTGGCGGTGCTGCTGCTGGCGGTGCTGCTGCTGGGGCTGCGCTACGGCTCGCTGGAGTTGACGGTGGGGGAGATTCTGCGCGAACTGACCCACCCGGGCGACACCGTGGAGTACCAGATTCTGGTGAACATCCGGCTGCCCCGGGTGTTGCTGGGGGCGCTGGTGGGGGCGGGACTGGCGGTCTCGGGCGCGATTCTGCAAGGGGTGATGCGCAACGTGCTGGCGGCGCCGGGGATCATCGGCATCTCCGCCGGCGGCGGACTGGCCGGGGTGGTGGTGCTGCTGGCGGTCCCGGCGTGGAGTCCGTGGCTGATTCCGGCGGCCTTTCTGGGGGCGCTGGCCACGGCGCTGCTGGTCTATGTGCTGGCCTGGCGCGGCGGGGCGGATCCGGTGCGGCTGATTCTGGCCGGGGTGGCGGTTTCGAGCATGCTCGGGGCGATCTCCAGCGCGATTCTGCTGTTCAACGCCGAAAAGGTGGCGGGGGTGCTCGACTTCACCATCGGCAGTCTTTCGACCCGTTCCTGGCCGCAGCTGGAGCTGGTCTGGCCCTATTTGGTTTTCGGACTGCTGGGCGCCTGGCTGCTGGCCGGGCGGCTGAACATTCTGGCGCTGGGGGACGAGGTCGCCGCCGGACTCGGGCTGCGGGTGGAGCGTACGCGGCTGGTGCTGCTGGCGGTGGCGGCGCTGCTGGCGGCGGCGGCGGTGAGCGTGGTCGGACTGTTGGGGTTTGTCGGGTTGATCGCGCCGCATCTGGTCCGGTTGCTGGTGGGGGGGGATCACCGGTTCCTGATTCCCGGCTCGGCGCTGTTCGGCGCGGCGCTGGTGGCCGGGTGCGACACCATCGGACGGCTGGCGCTCGACCCGTCGGAGCTGCCGGTGGGGGTGATCATGTCGCTGCTGGGGCCGCCGTTCTTCCTCTATCTGCTGCGGAGGAGTCGTCGTGAAGCTTGAACTCAGAAATGTCGGCGCGGGGTACGGCTCCCGGACGGTGCTCCGCGACCTTTCGCTGGAGCTGCCGGAGGGGCAGATCACCACGTTGATCGGCGCCAACGGCTCCGGCAAGTCCACGCTCCTGAAGGCGGCGGCCCGGCTGCTCAAGCCGCGGACCGGCGGGGCCTACCTGGATGGCCGCGAACTGCGGCGCTGGAATACCCGGCAGCTGGCCCGGGTGCTGGCGGTGCTGCCGCAGCTGCACCGGGCGCCGGAGGAGATCACGGTGGGCGAACTGGTGGCCTACGGGCGGTTCCCGCACCGCGGGTTGCTCAAAGGGGACTCCGTGCGCGATCGCGAGGCGGTGGACGAGGTGTTGCAGCTGACCCGGCTGGAGCCGTTGCGCCGCCGGGCGGTGGCCACGCTCTCCGGCGGGGAGCGCCAGCGGGTCTGGATCGCCATGACGCTGGCGCAGGAGCCCCGGGTGCTGTTTCTGGATGAACCGACCACCTTTCTGGACGTCTGCTGTCAGTTCGAGGTGATCGAATTGATTGAGCGCTGGAACCGGACGCGCGGCGTCACCGTGTTGATGGTGCTGCACGATCTGAATCTTGCGGCGCGCTGCTCGCACTGTCTGGTGGCGATGAAGGACGGCGAGATCCGTTACCGGGGAACCCCCCGGGAGCTGTTGACGCCGGAGCTGCTGCGCGAGATTTTCGAGCTGGAAGCCGAGATCGCCGTCGGTTCCGACGGCATTCCGTATTGCATTCCCACCGGCTCCTGTCGGCGGGAGGCGGAAAGGAGCGGACGATGATGAGTTCCGGACATGGCGGGGACCGGGTGGCGGCCGCCCGCCGGGCGGGGTGTCGCCCGGAGGAGATTCTGGATTTCAGCGTCAATGTGAATCCGCTCGGGGCGCCGCCGGGGGTGTTCGAGGTCTATTTCCGGGCGTTTGACGAGGCCGGACGCTACCCCGAGCCGGGCGCGGAGTCGGCCGCGGCGGCGCTGGCGGCGCGCTGGGACATCGCGCCGGACCGGGTGTTGCCGGGCAACGGCTCGAGCGAGCTGCTGGCACTGCTGCCGCGGGCGCTGGGGCGGAAGCGGGCGGTGATCCCGGTGCCGGGGTATCTGGAGTACGAGGCGGCGGCGCGGGCGGCGGGGCTGGAGATCTGCCGCTTTTCGCTGACTCCGGAGCGGGAGTTCGAGCTGGATCCCCTGGCGCTGGAGCGGGTGTTGCGGCCGGGCGATCTGGTGCTGTTGGGCAATCCGGCCAATCCGACCGGGCGGCGAACCGAGTTGCGGGCGTTGATCGAGCGTCAGCCCGAAGTCCGGTTCCTGGTGGACGAGGCGTTTATCGAGTTCGCGGGCGAGGAGTTTTCGCTGATCGGCGCGGGGCTGCCGAATCTGGTGGTGACCCGTTCGTTCACCAAGTTTTACGCCCTGCCGGGGTTGCGGCTGGGGTGCGCGGTGGCGGAGCCGGAGCTGCTGGCCCGGCTGCGGGCGATCCAGCCCTGCTGGCCGCTGGGCGCGGCCGAAACGGCGGTGCTGAAGTTTCTCTGCGAAGTGCCCCCGGCGTGGGGCGAGGAGTCCCGGCGCCGGGTCCGGCGCTGGCGCGAGGAGCTGGCGGCGGGACTGCGGGGGCGGCCGGGGTTGCGGGTCTATCCGTCGTGCGCCAACTATCTGCTGGTGCGCGCCGGGGATCCGGAGCTGCCGGACCGGCTGTTGCGCGAACACCGGATTCTGGTGCGGCGCGCGGACAACTATCCGGGGCTGGATGCGCACTATTTCCGGGTCGCGGTCCGGAGCGCCGAAGAGAACGCGCGGCTGCTGGCGGCGCTGCCCGGCGCGGTGCATCTGCCCCGGGCGCGGCGCACTCCGGCGCTGATGTGGCAGGGGACCTCCTCCAACGCGGGCAAGAGCGTGCTGGCCGCCGCCTGCTGTCGGGTGATGCTGCAGGATGGGTTTTCGGTGGCGCCGTTCAAGGCGCAGAATATGGCGCTCAACTCCTATGTCACGCTCGACGGCGGCGAACTGGGGCGGGCGCAGGCGGTTCAGGCCGAGGCCTGCCGGCTGGAGCCGGATGTGCGGATGAATCCGATTCTGCTGAAGCCGCAGAGCGATCTGGGCAGTCAGGTGGTGGTACGGGGGCGGCCGGTGGGGACGATGACGGTACGCGAGTACTTCGCGCGCAAGCAGGAACTGTGGTCGGAGGTCCGGAGTTGTTACGACCGTCTCAGCGCCGAACACGAGGTAATGGTGCTGGAGGGCGCGGGCAGTCCCGGCGAGGTGAATTTGAAGGATTCCGATCTGGTCAACATGCGCATGGCCCGCTATGCCGGAGCCTCGGTGCTGCTGACCGGGGACATCGACCGGGGGGGCGTCTACGCCGGGTTCATCGGCACCTACGCCACCTTTGAACCCTGGGAGCGGGAGCTGCTGTACGGTTTTGTGGTCAACAAGTTCCGGGGCGATCCGGCGCTGCTGGAGTCGGCGCACCGGACGGTCGAGCGCTTCACCGGCAAACCGGTGCTGGGGGTGATCGATTATCAGCGCGATCTGGGCTTGCCGGAGGAGGATTCGGTCAACTTTTCCTGGATCCGGCCCGCGCCCAAGTTGGAGCGGACGCTGGATGCGGTGCTCATTCAGCTCGGGCATGTGGCGAATTTTACGGATTTCACGCCGTTTGAGTTGGAGCCGGACGTGACGGTGCGCAAGGTGTCGCGGGCCGGGGAGTTCGGGACTCCGGAGCTGGTGATTCTGCCGGGCAGCCGCAGTGTGGCGGCCGATCTGGCGGAGCTCGAACGCTGCGGACTGAAAGAGCGGATTCTGGCGGCCGCCGCCGCCGGGGCGCAGCTGGTCGGGATCTGCGGCGGTTTGCAGCTGCTGGGGCGGGTACTGCGCGATCCGGAGCATCTGGAGTCGGAGCGCGAGGAGGTCGCCGGACTCGGGCTGCTGCCGCTGGAGACGGTGCTGCGCCCGCAGAAGATTCTGCGCCGGACCTCCGGCGTCCGGCCCGGCGGCGAACGGATTCACGGCTACGAGATCCATCACGGCGTGAGTCGGCTGCTGGAGCCGGGGCCGGGGCGGCAGCTGGCGGAGGATGGAACGGAGATCGGCTACGAGCAGGGGAACTGTTTTGCCAGTTACCTGCACGGGGTGTTCGACGACGACGCCTTCCGGCGGCGCTGGCTGGACGAGGTGCGGGTGCGGCGGGGACTGCCGCCGCTGGGGGGCGTCACCGCCCGGTACGGAGTGGAGGAGTCGTTGAACCGGCTGGCCGCGCATCTGCGTTCGCGGCTCGATTTTCCGGCGTTGTACCGCCGGTTGGGATTGCGGTGAGGTGCAACAATGTTGAGTGAAACGGATCGGGAACGGGGTTTGCTGCTGAATCTGACCGGTGACGGCAAGGGCAAGAGTTCGAGCGCCTTCGGCATGGTGATCCGGGCGCTGGGCTGGAACTGGCGTCCGGCGGTGATTCAGCTGCTGAAGGGGGCGCGCGAAACCGGGGAGCGGAATTTCTTTCACACCCGGTTCCCGGAGCTGATCTTTGAATCCTACGGGCTGGGCCGCGCCGCCGGGAGCGACGAGCAGCGGGCGGCGGTGGCCGCCGGCTGGGCCCGGGCCCGGACGTTGTTGCGGAGTTTCGAGGGGGAACTGCTGGTGCTGGATGAGCTCAATGTGGCGCTGCACCGCGGGTATTTGGAGCTCGATGAGGTGCTGACGGCGCTGCGGAACCGGCGGCGTGAACTCAACGTGGTGGTCACCGGGCGTTATGCGCCGCCGGAACTGCTGGCGATCTCCGATCTGGTTTCGGAGATCCGGGCGCTGAAACACCCCTATTGGCGCGGCGTGCCCGCGCGGAAAGGACTGGATTACTGATGAACGAGGAAGCCGAACTGCTCTCCTGGCAGGCGACCGGGGCGGAGATCGAGCGCGAAAGTTTGCGCCGGATCGAGGCGGAAGTGGATCCGGCGCAGCGGGCGCGATTCACCCCCGAGGAGTGGCCGGTGGCCCGGCGGCTGGTGCACACCACCGCCGACTTCGGGATTCTGCCGGAGCTGGAGTTCTCGCCCGGGGCGATTCCCCGGGCGCTGGCGGCGCTGCGGCGCGGGGCCCGGATTTACACCGATTCCAACATGATCCGGGCGGGGCTTTCGATCCCCAAGCTCAAGCGGTTCAATCCGGCGTACGAGCGCGAGTCGATCCTCTGCCCGGTGGCCGATCCGGAGACCGCGGCGCTGGCGGCGGAGCGGGGAATCACCCGGGCGCTGGCGGCGGTGGAACTGCATCAGGCGGAACTGGACGGGGCGATTTTCCTGTGCGGCAACGCGCCGCTGGCGCTGGCCGGAGTGGTGCGGCTGACGCTGGCCGGGCGGATCGCCCCGGCGCTGGTGGTGGCGATGCCGGTCGGGTTCGTCAATGTGGTCGAGTCCAAAGTCTATTCGCGGCAATTGCCGGGTCCCTGCATCCGGCTCAACGGGCGGCGGGGCGGGAGTCCGCTGGCGGTCGCCACGCTGCACGGCATCATGGAGCTGGAACTGGGATGAAGCTGCCGCCGGTCTTGCGGGAGGGGTTTACCACCGGCAGCGCGGCGACGGCGGCGGCGGTGGCCGCCTTCCGCGCCCGGCGCGGGGGCGTGACTCCCGACGCGGTGACTTTGCTGCTGCCCGGCGGCGGACAATTGACGGTGCCGGTGGCGACGGCGGAACCGGGGCGCGCGGTGGTGATCAAGGACGGCGGCGACGATCCGGACGTCACCTCCGGGGCGGCGGTGGTGGTGACGCTGCGCGAGCCGCCCTTCGCCGCCGATCCGCGCGATTATGTTGAGCCCTGCGGCGCGGGGGTGCTGACGCTGCGCGGCGGCGTCGGCGTGGGGGTGGTGACCCGGCCGGGGCTGGCGGTTCCGGTCGGGCACTGGGCGATCAACCCGGGGCCGCGCCGGATGTTGCGGGAGAATCTCCGGGCCGCGGGTTTCGGTTCCGACCCGGAGGCGCTGCTGGTTGAAATTTCGGTCCCGAAGGGCGTGGAACTGGCCGCGGAGACGCTGAATCCGACGCTGGGCATCTGCGGCGGAATCTCGATTCTGGGAAATTCCGGGATTGTCCGACCCTACTCCCACGCCGCCTACGCCGCCACCATCTGCTGGCAACTGCGGCAGCTGGGGGTCGAGCGGCGGGCGGTGGCGGCGCTGGTCACCGGCAACCGCAGCGCGGCGGCGATTCAGCGCGATTATCCGGACCTGGCGGAGACGCAGATCGTCCGGATCGGAGACTATATTCAAGTGGCGGTGCGCGCGGCGGCCCGGGCCGGACTCCGGCGCCTGATCATCGGCTGCATGGCGGGCAAGCTCTTCAAGTACGCCTGCGGGCTGGGGAACACGCACGCACACCGGACCCGGCAGGAGCTTGCTCGACTGCGCGAGTTCGTCGCCGAACTGCCGCCCGGAGCGGCGCCGGAACGGTGTTCGGGCATGAGTGAACTGGCCGCAGCGATCGGTCCGGAGGCCTTCCGCCGGGTGGTGATTGAGCTGGTCCCGGCGGCAAAGCGGGCGCTGCGGAACTGGGGGCCGGAGCTGGAACTGGAATTTGCCGTGTACGACGAGACGGGAGAACGGATAGAATGAGCATCATTGAAGTGATCGGCGGCACCGGCGCCGACTGGAGCGCCGAGGCCCGGGCCGCGCTGCTTCGGGCCGAAGTGATCGCCGGGTGCGAGCGGCTGCTGGCGGCGGTTCCGGCGGCGGCGAAGGGGGAGCGCGTGCCGCTGACCGGACAGCTCCGGACGCAGTTGCCGGAGCTGCT
>CASFRF010000066.1 GCA_949297015.1 uncultured bacterium | reverse complement strand
CGCCTCGGCCTCGCGCTGCGCCTCCGGCTCCCCTTCGGGGCCGGGGCGTTCGGCCGGCGCGGCGGGTTCCGGCGCGACAACCGGGGAATCGCCCCGGCCTGTCTCCGGCTCCGGCGTGGCGGGCTCCGGCTCCGGCGACGCTTCGGACCCGGTTCCGAAGAGGGCTTCCGTGCCGGGCGGCGGCCCATAAGCCGGCCCTCCGGAATCCTCGCCCCGACCGCCCCGGAGGAACAGCGTCAGCGGCACGCCGATGACCAGCAGCGTCAGGAGGGCGACGACCGTGTAGAAAAGCAGCGCGTTCCGCCGCATTCTGTCGAGCAGCGCGGTGAACATGGGGACACGCTGCAGCAGCGAC
This sequence comes from uncultured bacterium, assembly GCA_949297015.1. Classification (GTDB taxonomy): domain Bacteria; phylum Verrucomicrobiota; class Lentisphaeria; order Victivallales; family Victivallaceae; genus CASFRF01. The sequence continues at coordinate 9,394 of CASFRF010000066.1, read as the reverse complement.
TCCACCCGCAGCCAGACATGGCGCAGCAGCCAGGTGGAGACCGGATGGCCGAGCGTCGGGGTCAGGGAGACGGCGGAGTAGTTTCCGGCTCCCGACTGCTCCAGCAGTTCGCGGATGCTCTTTTCCTTGTCGCAGTCGGGTGCGATGAGGTTGAGCGTGCGGATATCTTTGAGCAGTTCCGCCGCGTTCCGGTGACGCTGTTTCGGCTGTTTCGCGAGCATCTTCATAACCAGCCGGGCGGTCTGGGGGGAGATCCCCTCCACGATGGAGCGCGGATCGGGCACGGGGTCGGAGGCCAGTTTGGAAAGGATGTCGTAGGTGTTTTTGCCCGGATAGGGGATCTGCCCGGTCAGCATCTCGTAAAACGTCGCCCCGAGGCTGTAGATGTCGGCGCGGGCATCGACGTTGTGGGCGTCCTTGGCCTGTTCCGGCGCAAGATACGCGGGCGTACCCATCATGATGTGGGTCCGCGTGAGTTTGACGTTGTCCTCCGTGTTCTTGGCGATTCCGAGGTCCGCGAGCTTGACCACCCCGCGCCGGGTCAGCATGATGTTGTCCGGCTTGATGTCGCGATGAACGATGTTCTGTTCGGAGGCGGCCTGCAGCGCCTCCGCGACCGCCTCCACAATCATCACCGCGTGAATCTCGCTGAACCGCGTGACCTCGTGCAGGACGTCGCGGACGGTTCCGCCGTCCACATACTCCATGATGATGTAGCAGCACGCCCGCTCCGGATCGTCGCAGACGTCCAGAACGTTGACGATGTTCGGATTGCTGATGGAGCACGCCAGCTTCGCCTCCTGCACGAAACGCTTGATGAACTCGCCCCCCCGCGCGTACAGTTCGCTGGAGAGCACCTTCGCCGCGCGGAACACCCCGAGCGTCTCATGCCGCACCAAGTAGACGCTGCCCATCCCGCCCTGACCCAGTTTCTTGACGATCACATAACGGTCGAGGCGGTCGCCCGGCTGAAGTCTGTCCCCGCTCCCCGACGTCGGCGGGGAAACGGGGGAAGACTCGTGCTGAAGCCGGGTCAGGTCCGTGTCCCGCCGCTCGCGGCGCGGGGCGTTTCCGGGCGTCGGCGCCGCGTCCGGGGCGGTGTCCGCCGCTTCGGGGCGGGGGAGGTCCGGGGGCTCTTCCGACACCATGGTCACGTCGGTAACTCCGACCTCATCGCTCACCGTCTCCGCTTCGGAAGCGGGTACGGGCGAAGCGTCGTCGTCCGACACCATGGTCAGCGCCGTCTTTTCGACAAAGGCGTCTTCAGAATTTTCCGTTGGTCCGCTCATTACTTGATCTCATCCTTCAGGACCCCCCAGGCAAACCCGGTCCGCGCGACGTCCTCGCGCCAGAACTGCACGAGAAGCCGTTCCGTTCCCCGCGTCCAGATTTCCAGGGATTTCCAGTGAATACGGTCATAATCGAACGCTTTCTGTCGGATCCAACCCTGTTGCCGCAGGGCGAACCCGAAATTTTTTCTGGCCGCGGCATAGGTCAGCGCCATGGTGCCGCACTGCCGCCAGGTCTTGCCGTCCGCCGTCGCCGCGGTGACCCGGGCCTCCTGCGGCAACCGGATGTCCGCGGCCGCGGCCGCGACCGCGAAAAGTGCCGCCAACAGAGTCCATCCAATTCTCATTTCACCGACTCCACTGCTGATACTCCCCCAGCCGGATATACTCCTCTCCGGCGCAGACGGTCCGGGCGGCGGGCGTGTCGTTCGGAACGCCCTCGCGGTCCACATAGGCGGTCCGGTACTCCTGATACCAGCCGGGAGTTCCCCGCGCCAGTTCCCGCGCCGTCTTCTCCCGCGCCTCAGACCGGGCGCGCATCAGAACCGTGTGCGTGTCGCTCTCCTCCGCCTCAAGCTCCCGCGCCTTGAAGGAGAGGTTGTCCCACTTCTCCGGATCGGGGGAAGTGCCGATGTCGGCAAGCAGCCGGAGCACGCCCTTCCGGCAGCCGACCGCCCACTGCGGCAGCCCCATTTTCAGTTTTGCGCTGCCGCGGACGATACGGTACCACGCCACGTCTTCCGGATTCAGACGCAGCGTTTCCACTTCGGTCCCCTCCGCAAACTGCTCCTCCGGGAAGAGGGCTTTCGAGGTCTCCGCCTTCACCTCGTCGGACTCCATTTTCACATGCCGCGTTCCGGACAGCCAGACCCCGAACCGGTCCGCCGCAATCAGATGGTTGCGGCCGAGTTCCAGCTCCCCCAGCAGGAAAATGCCGCTCAAAAACGCGATGTACAGCGGAATCACCAGGATCGTCTCCAGCAGCACCGATCCCGCTGCGTCCGTCCGTCCCGGCGTTTGCCGTTTTTCCGCTCTCATTTGGTCACGCGCTCCCCGTGCAGGTAGTCGGAATAGACGTTCCCGACCACGGCGTCGTCCTCCACGTCCTGGCGGAATCGCTCCTGGGTCTCCTGAAGCTCCTCCTCGGAGTAGCCGCTCATCGCGTAGGAAACCAGCGCGATCTGCCGGGTCACCGCACGGGAAAAGGAGATCACCATCATCACGGAGGCCGCTGCGATCAACACGCACAGCAGCACATATTCCATGGTGACGGCTCCGGAATTGCCGCGCAACAGCGCGGAGAGAAGCTCCCGCTTCCGGATTCTCCGGTTCCCGCACGGAGTCATGGCCTGCCTGTTACTTATAAGTTTCGATCATTTTCTTGTACTGGCGGCCGGTCGAGCCGCCGATGCCGATCATCAAAGCTCCCAGATTCTGGATATTGGCTCCGGCCTCCTGCGCCTTCTGGCGTTCGGAGCCGCTCATTTTGGTGATCGCCTGATAGGTGTTCTTGCCGAGCTCATACAGCGCGGTCTGGTAATCGGCGGCGGTGGGGCAGCGGCGCCAGCCGAGAACCCCTTCCAGCCCCGGATTCACAAGGTCGGCGCCCACCGTCGCCGACTTCGGGATGTATTTGCTGAAGGCCTTCACGAATTCGGTTGCGAATTTGCGTTCGTCATTCGCGAGCCCGAGCTGAATCAGATCCCAGCAGAGCGAGGCGGCGAGGTTGGCCTTGTCCAGGGCCTTCTTCACCCCGTCGATCGTCTTCGAGGCGTCCGGCGCCACTTTCGAGGCTCCCTCCTCGATCTTCTCCTTCATGAGATCCCGGAGGAACGATTGCGCCTCCTTTTTGGTCATCTCTCCGGTGCCGGCGTGGACCGCCGGCGCCGCGGCGACGAAGATCCCGAACAGCAGAATGATGATTGCCGATTTCATGATTCCCATCCTTTCCGTTAGCGATTCGCGTTCAGCAGCGCGCTCGTCTCCGCGGCGAACGCCTCGTTCAGCGGCAGGGCGACAAACAGCGGTTTGCTCTTGCCGTCCGCGGCGACCTTGACCAGAATCAGCAGCTCCGGCTGCAGTCTGGAGGCGAAGCCGAAAACCGTCTCCTGTTGATTCTGAAAATAGAGGACCGGGAACATGCTGGTCCGGACCTCGGAAGGCAGTTCGGAATACTGCTCCAGCAGCAGGGCGTCCCCGGCGGGACAACGGAAATAGTCCTTGAGCCCGGGCAGTCCGGAGTTCCAGAGCTGCAACGCAATCTCACCCGCCCGTTCCGTCGCCGGTTCCGCCTCCGGCAGCGTGAACTTCTTCAGCAGCGCCAGACGGAGCCCGGCGTTGAAGGCGATCTTTTCGAGGGAATCCTGCTGCGCCCGGTATTTTGAAAGCGAAAACCCCCTGGCCGTCACCGGAAACTCCCGGCGGAAGGTCGCGGCCGTCGCCGCCGTATTTTTCAGCAACACCGTGTCGAGCGGTTCCCGGGTCGGGGCAATCGCCTGCGGGTACTCGTTCTCCTGCAGCTTTTCGCCGCGGAAATCCGAGCCCGTCAGAAAGGCGAAATCCTCAATGCGGGGGATCCGGTCCGCATTGTCGGTCTGGATCAACAGCACGGTATCCTGAAGCGGATTGTAGAGGGCGTAAAGCCCGCTCAACTCGGTCTGCGGCCCGGCCCAGACGAGCGCCTGCGAGAAGAAATCCGCCAGCATGGCGGAGGAGCCGTCCGCCTGCGTCAGCGCGGCATACAGCGCGTTCCATTTCTTCAGCGCGCCCTGCGTCATCCAGTCCTTCAGGGCTTCTCCCGGCATGTTCGCCGCGATGAGCCGAACCGCCTCGAGCTTCCGGCTTCGATTCACTTCGCTCTTCGGAGCTTCCTCCGGCACGGTTTTCTCCTCCGCCCGGAGCGAGACGGAAAGGACGGCCGCGCACAGCATCGGGACCAGCAACACTCTCTTTTTCATATCAACTCCTTCCTTTCAATGGTAAAGGTGTTCTTGGGCCGCCGTGAAATCCAGTTGAGAATAGGAGCTCAAATGGTTCTTCCTGACAAACGAATTGGAGATGTCGAGCTCTTTCGCGATTCCGGCAAGAAAATTCGGCGCCGCGCTCGACTTCTCCCGGAGCGGGAGAAACATCGCATCCCAGTCCGTCACGCAAAGGTTGAATTTTTCCTGAAGCGATCCCCGGTTGCGGTACTCGCCCTCCGCCCATTCCGGAAGCCGGTACCCGGCGCGGGCTCCGGCCACGCTCCACATGGTCTGCTCCCCGCCGCCGACCTCAAACGCCGAGTAGATCCCCGACTTCTCCCGACCCTCGAAGACAAAGGCAAACGGATTGTTCAAAGGCCGGGAAACGCCGACCACAATCGCCCCGTCCGCCTCAAAAAAACTCTTTTTCAGCACCCACGGCCGCGCCTCCTGCCCGGAAAAATACGCGTCACGCGCCATCTCCCCGGTGATCGCCGGCACCGGATTGATGATCACCCCGGCGAAGGTGCAGACCACGGAATGGATCCAGACCTGATTGTAGGTGAACCAGACGGCCGTCAGGGCGTTCGGCATTTGCACATAATTGCGCCGGAACCCGCCCGCGTTTTCCGCGATCAGCCAGTTGTCCGCGCCGGTGCCGTAGATCTCCGCCCCCGACCCGGAGAAATCTCCGAACGCGAGGAACCGCGACTCGTCCTCCTTCAGCTGCTCGAAGTAAGCGGAGCCCTCCCGGAGCTGATGGATCGTCCAGTCCAGGTCGCGCCCGGAGCGGACTTTCCGGTCGTTTTCCGTGAGGGAGGCATTCGCCTTGACGGTAAATTCCACCACGTTCTCAATGCGTCCGCGCAGCCCCTCGATCAACTCCTTCTCGGCCCGGTTCATGGACTCTACGCACTGCCGGAGCGACTCCAGCACCGTGACCGGATTTCGCTGCGCCTGCACGGTCCGGGCCGCCGCGATGGCGGAGATCCAGACGTCCTGGGAATTGTTCACCCGGATCAGCTGATGGACCACCTCTCCGGGGGCCCCGCCCGGGGACGTCCCCACGCGCCAGTTGATGCCCTCGAAGCGCGGGTGGCAGGCGCAGAAGTTCTGGTAGGTGGCGGTGGCGTTTCTGGAGATCTCCCACTGCTCAAGGACCCGCGCCAGCCAGGCGTCCACAATGTGGTCCATCTGGCGCCGGGTCATCATGACGTAATTCCACGCCATGGCCTTGTTGATGACCGCCACCCGGCTGATCGTGTCCGCCTGCACCAGGGCGGCCGAATAGGCCGCCGCGTCCGCCGCGTTCTGGAGCTCGATCCGCTGGCGGACCGTCTCCCCGCAGGCGTAGATGGCAAACCCGAGCAGGAAAATGATCAGCGATACCGTAACCGTGAAGGCGCAGGCGACGCCGCTGTCGCCCGCGGCGAGTTCCCGCATTCGCTGTGCCAGAATCCGCTTCATGGTTTCGTCACTCTTTGACCCGATAAGGTTTCGGCAGACTGATCCGCTCGTGAAAAATCAGATGAGGCCCCTCGAAGGCGTCGCCGAAGGTCTCCGTGGAAATATGACTGCCCGGTTCGGAGCTGGTGAAATCCACCGGGTTGAACCGCCGTCCGATGATCTGCGCGGCCAGCGGCATGACCAGCGGAAAGGCAAACTTCAGCTCCAGTTCTCTGCTCCAGTCGTGCTGCGTCAGGTTGCAGGCGAGGATCCGGTCCTTCACGGCCCGGGATTCGGGGTCGGGCATCAGCACGCCGTTGCGGGTGGCGTCGGGGACGGCCACGAGCCAGCAGAGGATCCGCTGTGCCGTCCGGCGCGCGGCCTCCTCTTCCTCCTCCGCGGCAAGGGGCAAAGTCGCCCGGGCGGCGGCGTAGGCGGCGTAGGTGACGATTTGGCGGGCGATATGGATGTGGGCCATCTGGAGCGCGCCGAAGACCAGCGCGACCAGGAGCGGCAACACCGCCACCGCCTCCATCAGCATGGAGCCCTTTTCCTCTCTTCCGCTCATGTCGAATACTCTCCCGTCAACCGCAGCAGAAGGGTGCCCCAGACCCCGAGCGAGATCGCGACGCCGAATGGAATCCGCACCTTTTCGTTTTCGCGGTCGGGCAGGTTCCGGCGACCCTGTTGCCGGTCGTAACGCCAGTCGAACAGCGTGCGCGTGAGATGCTTCAACCGCGCCGCGTCGAACTGCCCGGACAACTGCATGAACAGACCGAGCAGGAGTCCGAATACCGAGGTCAGAAGCAGCATGGGAAACACGGCCGGATAGCCGACGAGCAGTCCTGAAGCGAACAGAAATTTCACGTCTCCCGCGCCGGCCGCGCGCAGCAGAAACGGAATCAGGAGCAGCACGCCCGCAATCAGGCCTGCGGCCAGACTGTTCAGCAGACACGGCAATCCTCCCCAAGCGAACTGCCAGACCAGAATGACGGCACTTCCGCCGAGCGTATACCGATTCGGCAGCGTGCGCGTCTTCCAGTCCTGTCGCATAAGGACAGCGAGCCACGGGGTCGCGGCCACCAGCCAATAGACCGTCGGCGTAATCACCATGTCCGGGAACAGACTCTCATTTGTGCATGCTGTCGTGGAATTCGGAAGCCTCGGCGGCATCGGCATTCTGGGTCTGCTGGGTTTCGTCCAGCGCCTCCTTGGCGCCGCTGTGGTCACCGCTGGCGCCCTTGGCCGCCACGTCAAACATGCCGACGATCGTCTTGCCGAACATCGCCACGGCGACCACGCAGGCGGCGGCGATCAGCACGGCGACAATGACGTATTCCATCATCACGGCGCCCCGGGTTTCGCCCAGCAGCCGGCAGATGAAACGTCCCCAACGCGAATGCTTCATGCGTTCCAGTCTTTTTTGCTTCATTTTTCAGTCCTCCGGGTTTGGTCAAGCTGTCTTCAGCTTGACGGTTCTGATCAAACAGACGGTCTCGTCAATCAAGTCCGTAACTTGGCATACGGAAAACCTTTCCGGCAGCTTCCGTTTTTCACCACTTGCGGAAAAGTTTTCCAAAGCAAAAAAAAAGCTGCGAACATCCATACACGGAATTCGCAGCATAAATATAGAAAGCCTAAAAAGCCTCGATCAGGGAACGCCTCCTGCATTTCGTCGCTCGCCGGGTTTCCAATTTATGTTGCGAAATCCAGCTTGTTTGAAAACGGCCAAAAAAAACCGAACGCTTTCAAACACTATACCCTAGGCCCCGCCAAGAGCCTGCCATAATCATGAATGCAAGCGTCCGGAAAGACCTGTATATACAGGAGTCTTGCCGGCACATTTCACCTGTGATTATGGCAAATAAACGTCTTTAACTTGGCGGGTTCAGGGGTATATTTGCTGAAATATAACGGTATCAAACAGCACCGCGTCCAGCGTGTGCATGGGCGCTATCAGAAATATAATCAGAATAATTCATCTTTCAAGTAAAGTTGATAATTTTTTTATCGCGGGTCATTTTCTCATGCCGCCGGGGGGACGGGGGGGGCATTCGCGGGCGGACGCCTCCGCCGGAGGCCGGGGGTAGCCCGGATTCGGTGGTTGCAATCGGAGAACGGCGGGGGTATAGTAGAGCCGGTCAATTGTTCAATAAAAAGTTGCCTGATCCCGCGCCGCGCCGGAGAAGCTTCCTCGACCGAGAGCGGGGGAACGGTCCGGCTCTTTGGCCGGGTGGAGACCATCGGTTCGGTATGGGCTTATGCGAAGAATCAGAGGGAGAAAGCCATGCGGGGCGGGATTCAGCTCGGGGGATCGCGCGATGACGGCTTTCCGGGGATCGATCCGATCGCTCGCCCTCCAGGCGGCGCCCGGTTGGCCGGGGGCTGAGGTGCAACGATGAGACTGCTCAATTATCTTGGTCTGGCGATGGAGAATACGGCGCTGTTTCTGCTGATCGGGATTCTGCCGTGGCTTGCCGTCGCCGGGGTCATGCAACTTCTTTCAAGCTCGCTGCGCCGGAGTCTGGCGAAGATTCTGGGGCTTCGGGGGTATCTTTATTTGACCTGTCCCGGGGTGATGATTCACGAAATCGGTCATGCCTTTTTTTGCGTGATTTTCCGGCACCGGATTGTGGAGCTGAAGCTTTTTGCTCCGGAAGCAGACGGCACGCTCGGTTACGTCCGGCACACCTGCAATCCGAAAAGTCTCTATCAGCGGATCGGCAATTTCTTTATCGGCACCGGTCCGATCTGGTTCGGGATCGGGGTGTTGTGTTTATTTTCATGGTTGCTGTTGCCGGCGGATATCTGGACGAACCATTCCTTCCGGGCCGTGATGGGAAACTTCTTTTCGGCGGCTTTCTGGGGGCGATGGCAATCCTATGTCTGGCTGTATCTGGCATTGACCACGGCGTCTCATATCACTTTGAGTCCGCCGGATCTTGTCGGTTCGGTCGATGGGGGGATCGCACTTCTGACCACGGCGCTGCTGGCTTTTTTGGCGCTGGGGTGGTGCGGGGAGTGGGAAAACCGCGTCATGGAATTTCTCTGGCGCGTATTTTTGTCTTCCTGCGGCGTTTTGTCGTTTGTCGTCATGTTGCTTTTGCTGTTCAGCCTTGTCGGCAAAGTGATTGCGGGGGCAGGGGGGAGGGGGTAGACCGTGCTGCGCCGGGGCCGCATGGGGGGATTTTCAACGCCGGGGCGGGGCGGCGCTCATGCGTTGAGCGGTAACGTCCGGGAAGTGCGCCCGGGGGCGGGAAGCGGGCTTGGACGCTGATGGCGACGGCGTTTTGCCGCAGCTGGAGGAGTCCTCCCTGCCGGGGCGCCGGCGGCGTCGACAGATCCCGTCTGCATCCGCCGGCGCGCAGACCCCATGCGTACAACCCGGCGGTCCCCGCCCCAGCGCGCGATCAACACGCTTTCCAATTCATTTTTGTTCACTTCAATCTTCATACACAACCTCCATGATGTTGAAAATAACAAGCCCCTCCGATCCCGAAAGACCGGAAGGGCTGTTGATATGATTCAGTCTGATATCTTCAGCCTGCTGTCACATGGTTATATATGTTTGAAAAGAGAATGATTTACACTGTTTTGTAATGTTCGTTCTCTTATAATTTTCTGAGATCTTCTTTAATGTAATATTTGGCATGCAAAGAATTCAGAAGTTTAACAACATCAATATGGAATTGATGC
>CASFRF010000065.1 GCA_949297015.1 uncultured bacterium | reverse complement strand
TCGAGCTCGGGGGCGCGTACCGCATACCGGAAATGACCGTGATCGGCCGCGGTCAAAGACAGCTGAGCCGGGGTCAGGTGGAGCTCGCCGGAACGGGTGGAGCCATCGTCCGAGGTCAATTCATAGACCAGCCGGACGAAGGAGTCGGAGCTGACAAAGTAGAGGCCCCGGCGGGAGCAGAGGGTCAGTTCCGGAGCGACCAGTCCCCGGGCGGGAAGCCGACTCCGGATCCGGGCCGCGCCGGACCGGTCCGGCGCGGCGGTGACCCGGACCGCCTGCAGCCGGGTGTGGGCGGCGACCAGATAGAAGATCAGCAATCCGAGCAGCAGCAGGGGGATTCCCCAGCGGATGATTTTTTTCCACGGCGAAGGCGTTTGATTCATGTTCGTATCCCGCAAGCTGATGATCGTTTGATGAATCCGGCACTATACTGTTCCAGTCAGCGCTTGTCAAGTCCGTTGCGACTTGATTTCCGCGGGAATTGCGCCTATGGTAGTTACGTGAAAGGATGTGGATATTGCGAGCCTTTTCTGAAATCGTATGGCGTGAGTTGAAAGCGCGTCTGGCGCGTTCGCGCTTCCGCTCCCGGTTCCGTCTGGGCCCCGGCGAACTGCGGCAGCTGGCCGAGAAGAGCCCGACCGCGCTGGCCGGCGAGTGTGAACGGTTTCTCCGCGAGCGGTTGGCCCCCGCCTTCCCGGGTCATGACGGCCGCCAGACCCCCTGGCGCGGCCACCCCTGTTTCGTAGCCCAGCACGCCACCGGCTGCTGCTGTCGCCATTGTCTGGCCCGCTGGCACGGCATCCCGCCGGGGCGCGAACTCACCGCCGGGGAGCTCGCCTATGTGCTGGCGGTGGTGCTGGCCTGGATCCGTGATCAGTCGGAGACAACGGTTGCCGCGCCCCGGACCCCTGATTTGTTCTGAGTTCCGCCCGCCCTCTTCCGCCCTTTTTTTCGGAAAATTATCATCCGGGTCTTGACATCTCAGGAAAAAATGGTTATAATGTAACAATATACAGCTTATTCAGCTTTTTGGTGTCAAATGAGTCCGATTTCATCCGAAAAAGTGCTCTCTCCGGAGCAGGGAAGCCGGCGGCGGCAGATTGCGAATTACTTCCGGGAGGAGATTCGCGCCAGTCGGCTGCTGCCGGGCGACCAGTTGCCGCCGACCAGTGAGTTGGCGCGTCAGCTCGGGGTGGGGATCGGCAGCGTTCAGTGGGCGATGGGCCAGCTGGCCCGGGAGGGGCTGATTACCCGGTGTACCGGGTCGGGGACGGTGGTCAACGCGCGGCGGCGGGAGCTGGAGACCATCGGCTTGTTCTTCTTCCTGGCGGGGGTGTACGGCGGCAACGCCTTCAACCGTCAGCTGATTGCGGAGGTGGAGAAGGAGTGCGCGGCGCGCGGATTCCGGCTCCGGCTGTATCTGGAGAATCTGCAGGACTGCTCGGTGGCCAATTTGCTGGCGGCCTACGAGCGGCGGGAATTTCAGGCGGCGATCATCGTGGGGATGCATGCGGTGATTGAAAAACAGGTGGCCCGGCTGCCGTTCCCCTGGAGCAGCGTTTCGGCCACCACCCGCTGGGACTCCCGGAGCGACGGGTTCGAGCAGGTGGCGGCGCGGGCGGTCAAGGCGGCCGGGGGGCGTCACCTGGCCTATCTGAGCGGGTATGCCCCGAGCCGGAAGGGGTGGCGTCACTATCGGCTGCTGGAGCGCAGCGCCCGGCGGCTCGGACTGGAGTTTTCGGCGGAGCGGGACGCCTACTGGGGCGATGAGACGGTGCCGCCGGGACATGTCGAACTCTATCAGCGGCAGGGGTTCGAGCTGATGTTCCGGCTCTGGCGGGATCCGGCGCGGCGGCCCGATTCGCTGGTGGTCTACCCGGACGAATTGATTCCCGGCGTGCTGCTGGCGCTGCCGGTGCTGGGGATCCGGGTGCCGCAGGATCTGAAGCTGTTCTTTCATCACAATGCGGAGACCCCGATGCTGTGTCCGGTCAGCTGTGTGTTTATTGAAAACCGGATCGCCGATTTCGCCCGTGGACTGGTCGAGCACTGCGTCTGTCAGTGCGCGGGCGTGCCGATGCCCGAAATGAAGGTGGTTCACTACGCGCGGGCGCACCAGTTCGCCGCACCCGCCGAATGGGTTCCCGACAATCAGCAGAACGCAACAACCCTTAGCGAAAGGAGAGCTGAAGTATGAAATCGCGGATAAATTTTACGTTGATCGAGCTTTTGGTGGTGATCGCGATCATCGCGATTCTCGCCGCAATGCTGCTCCCGGCGTTGAATCAGGCCCGGGCCAAGGCGCACGGCGCCACCTGCCAGAGCAATCTCAAGCAGTGGGGCGTCTATCTGAACATGTACACCACGGACAATAATGACATCACCCCCTGGGGGTTGACCGGGAACAGCGATTTCAACTGGTGGAAGAACTTGGCGCGGGGCTACATGCAGCCGCCGACCAACTACAAGTGGGACGACCCGGTCAACGGCAAGACCGGCGGCATCTATCTCGACTGGTACAACGACGGTCAGCTTAAGAAGTCGAACAGCTTCGGCATCTGGCGCTGCCCGGCCAACAGCGTCCAGAAGCTGCTGATGAAGTGGAACAGCCCGCAGCAGAACGAGATGACCAGCTACTGCGCGGGCATGTGGAATCCCACTGAGGTGGGCGCGGACAATATGTACATTTGCAACAAGGTCGTCAATTTCCGGTATCCGGGCAAACTGGTGGCCATGTTCGACGGCAACTTCGTCCGGACCGCCCCCTGGAACACGCTGCCCAACACCGACTCGCCCGAGGCGATCTCCGAACGCCGCCACGGCAACTCCATGAACATCCTCCATGCCGACGGCCATCTCTCCAGCCAGACCGACGTGCTGCGTTACCGCGGCGCCTTCAAGGGCGGCGTGGGCAACCGCGCCGACTCCTACACCAACAGTCAGCAGTGGCACGGCCGGCCCTGAGCCGGGTTTACGGTTCCGGAAGATTTGCAGGAAACCATAAAGAATAAACATTTCAGGAGGAGAGATGAAAAGACAATCGTTTGCGCTGATGGAACTGTTGCTGGTGGTCGCGGTGGCGGCGCTGGCCTTCACCTTGTTGCTGCCGCGGGTCTACCGGCAGCTGCGGAGTCTCGGCACCGAGACCGTCTGTCAGGACAATTTGCGGAAGTTCGGGGTGGGGCTGGCCGCCTACGTCGACGAGAACGAGGGGTTCACCCCCGAGGCGATCCCCGGCAGCGGTTCCCGGCGGAACTGGTACAAGCTGCTCGCGCCCAACCTCGATCCGCTGCCGGGCATGGTGGATTGGAACAATCCGGGGCTGGTCAAGGGCGAGTTCGGGATCTTCCGCTGTCCGGAGAATCGCGAGCAGATTTACATCTCCAACTTCCACGGCCCGCAGGACAACAAGACCCAGAGCTACGGGGCCAACACCTTCTCCGGGTTGAACGAGAACCGGTACATGGGCAATTCGGTCGACAACTTCAAGTATCCGTCCCGGCTGGTCGCGCTGTTCGAGGCCAATTACGGCCGCTGCGTGGCCTGGACTGACAAGCAGAACGACTCTCCGGAGCGGGTCTCCGAGCTGCGGCACCAGGGGCGGATGTCGGTGCTGATGGCCGACGGCCAGGTGCGGATGAACGAAGGGGTGCTGAAGTATCGCGGCGCCTTCAAGGGCGGCACGGCCGAGCGGGCCGATTCCTACGAGAACGGAGCGCTCTGGTACGCGCAGTAGGCCGCGGGCCGGAAAGGAGTGGTGCGGATGATGAAAATCCACGCTTGGCTGCTCGGCGCCGCGCTGACGCTGACCGTCGCCGGGGCGGCGGAGTTTGAGGCCGAAGTTCCGACCCTGGAGTTGCGCGGCTACGGCCGGGTTTCGTTCCGGGGCGAGGAGAACGACGGGGTTTCGCTCGGGGTTTTCCAGTGCGAATCGCCGGAGCGGGCGAAGATCGTCGGCTCCAAATATCTGGCCGATCTTCAGAACTACGGCGCGGTGGAGAAGGTCGCCGGAGCGCCCTCCACCCTGCGCGTCCGCCACGGCGGACTCTGGAAGCTCGGGTTGGCGGGCGACCGGGTGATGGTGCTGGTCGCCCCCGACGCCGCGGCGCTCGAGGCGGCGGCAAAGCGGTACGGCGCGGAGGCCTGGAGTCCGGTGCCGGAGCAGGCCTACCCGCGTTATCTGGACAACTTCGACAATGCGGCGCTGGCGCTGTGGTGGATGTGTTCGACCAAGAGTCCGGAGGAGATGGCATGGTTCGCCGCGAATCCGGTGATCGCCAATTTGCACTACAACGATCTGAGCATGGCGTTCGCCCCCGGCGTGTTCGACAACGCCGGGCCGCGCAATGCCGCCGCCCAGCTCCGGAAGGTGGGCAAACCCTACCGCACCATGATGTGGACCGGCAACGGCAAGGAGACCTGGTACAGCTGGATGAATCTGCCCGGCGACGAGCACGAAAGTTACGTTTCGGGATACACCGGGGGGGCTCTCGGTGAGGCGGCCGGGTACTACAGCAATCAGGTGACCAGCGAGCTGCTGAACGATTTGCAGCTGCAGGCGATGGCTCAGTTGATGGAGCGCTGGAAGGACGATCCGAACCTGCTGGCCTGGATGGAGCCGCACGGCGAGTTTCAGCTGTTCACCCTCTCCCGGCCGCCGCGGGCGGAGGTCCGGTTCCCCGAGTATCTGCGTACCGTGCGCAACTATACGCTGGAGGAGCTCAACCGGGCCTGGGGCACCAAATTCGAGCGCTGGGATCAGGTGAAGCTGCCCGATCCGGCCTATTTTCAGGGGCGGCGCGGGCGCTGGCTGGACTTGGATGACGTCCCCTGGCGCTGGCAGCGCGGTTCGCTGGCCGAGGGCGAGCAGGCCGGCTACGCCCGGGCCGACTTCGACGACTCCGGCTGGTTTTCGGGAAAACGCACCGACAAGCGGCTGCTGGTGTTCGTGCAGGATCATGTTCATGTGCCCGGGGCCCAGACGCCGCCGCCGGATTCGCTGTGGGCCCGGTTCGGATACGAGATTCCGGAGTCGTTCCTGCGGGAGAATCCGAAACTCTATTTGCATGTGATGCCCTATTCGCGCAAAACCAGCCGCAATCTGGCGATCTGGATCAACGGCCGGGAGGTGGCGCGCAATCTGGTCGACGCCCACAACTGGGCGAGCAACGAGCACAGCGAGGTGGAGATCTCCCGCTTTTTGAAGCCCGGTCGGAACGAGTTCGTGATTCACTCCGAGGGCGGGCGGATCGCCTACCGGGTGTTTGTAAGTCCGCTGCAGGGGGGCGTTTTCCCCTACGCCGAGGCCGGGCTGAACCGGCAGTTCACCGACTGGCGCGACTATCTGCGGTATGAGAAGTTCAAGACGCTGGAGACCTATCTGCGGGCGATGCGCGCCATCGATCCGGTGCGTCCGATCAAGGTGATGACGCCGCATCAGTGGCAGTCCGACGCCTTCGATCTCTTCGAGCAGTACGGCGCCTATCCGCAGCTGACCGGCGAGACCACTTGGTACCGGCCGATGCACTACAAGGGCTACACCATGCTGCGGAACCGCCTCAGCTCGAGCGAACCCGGCGGCTTTGTCCGGGACGCCCGGAACGGTCAGCACATGTACGCCATGGCCTTCTACGAGTCGCAGGATGCGCACGACTACGGGTTCGACTTCACCCGCGACTTCTGGCAGTTCAAGCCGGTGGTCGAGTGGTGGACCCGCAATGCGCCGCTGCTCGCGACCTTCGGCAAGACCAATCTGGAGCGGACCGATCTCGGGCTGCTGCGCGACGTCGATCAGGACATCCGGTACGGCACCGGTCTGATCTGGAACTGGGATCTGGCCCGGGGGCCGCTGCCCGCACTGGGGCTTACCCCGGTGCTGGTCGACGGCGCCGACCTCAAAAAAGGGCTGGCCGACGGCCGGGTCAAGGTGCTCTTCGACTGCGCCACCACGGTGATGGATCCGGAGCTGGTCGAAGCGGTCCGGCGTTACGTCGAGCAGGGCGGCATCTTCGTGGCCCAGCATCACACCGGGCAGCACACGCCGGACCGGCGGGACGCCTGGCCGCTGGCGCGGGCCTTCGGGTTGAGCGTCAAGCCCGGAGCCGGAAACGGCGAGATCACCTTTGCCGCCGATCAGGATCTGTTCCCGAGTCTGCGCAACCGGAAGTGTCAGGGCTCCGGCGCCTCGATCGACCACACCGGGCAGGAGCAGACCGGACAGGTGGCGATTCAAGGCCCGGCGCGGGCGGTGGCGACCTGGAGCGATCACTCCATGGCCATCGCCGAGGTGTCGTACGGCAAGGGGCGGTTCATTCTGCTGGGCACTCCGTTCTATCTGCGCTTCAAGGACGATCACGGCAAGTGGCTGAACGAGGAGGCGCGTCAGGCCATGTTGCAGGAACTGCTGGCGAGTCTCGGCATCGAGCGCAACACCGAGGTTTCCGAGCCGGCGATCTGGCTGGAGAAGCGGGCCAGCAAGAACGGCTTGTACGAGGTCTATTTCGGCGGCGCGCTGGGCATCCGCGGCAACGACTGGACACTGGAGGACCGGATCGAATCGGAACTGGCCGTCCGGCGGGCTGCGGCGGCGCCGGCGATCGAGGCCACCGCGGCGGGGCATCCCGACGTGCGGACCACCTTTGCCGACGGCCGGCTGTCGCTGGGAAAACAGCAGTTCAGTCCCTATCAGATCCGGCAGTTTGCGGTGGTGCGCGAGCATCCGGGAGTGAACGGTCCGGCCCACTGGCTGCGCGAGCAGGAGAAGGCTTGGTATGCGCTGAAGGGCGAGACCGGGTTCGATCGTGAGCGGGCGGCGAAGACCGCGGCGGACTTTGCGCGGCAGCTCGGCGAGGACGGGCTGGATATCTCCAAAGACTGGTTCGTGCAGCTCAACACCCAGACTCCGGGGTGGATCCGGGGGCGGGTCGACGGCTGGGCGAAGGCCGATCTCGGCTCCTGGCTGGAGCAGGGCTTCCCCGAGGACACCAACCGGGTGCGCTACCGCAAGGAGGTGGAGATCCCCGCCGACTGGCTGGACGGCAAGTCGCGGATCTATCTGTGCTTTGCCGGCCATCCCTCGGTCGGGCTGACCGACCGGGGGCGGCTGTGGCTCGGGGGGCGGCAGATGGGGGGCAATCTCAGCCGCGACTTCCGGCTGGAGGTGCCGCCCGACCGGATCCGCAACGGCCGCTTGAGTCTGGCGTTCGAGGTGACCTGCGCCCGGACTCCGACCAAGGCGATGGGACCGGTGGGGACCATGTATCTGCACAAGTTCCCGAAGCCGGAGGCGACGCTGGAACTCAACGGCGAGTGGACCCGGCTGAAGAGCGTGCTGGAGAACGACGGCAAGATCACCGTCCCCTATCGCGGCCGGCTGTTCGGAATCAGCCGCGAATTCGAGGTTCCGGCCGACTGGCAGGGCAAGGTGATCCGGCTGGTGATCGACGAACCGGCCGATGCCGACCGCTACCGCGGCCGGGTCGGGAACGCCATTTTGAATCACGAGGGCTATTTGCGCGAGAACTCCTTCGCCGCGCCCGGAGTCCGGGTGGACGCCTATCTCGAACCCGGGAAGAGGAACTCGCTCGATCTCTTCGGCGTGTTCCTGAATTCAAAGTCGGAGCTGTTCAACGCCGATCTCGGCGGCATCCGGCTGGAGGCCTACAGTTTGCAACCGTAAGGGGGGGGCGAATCGGGCGGGCGGCGTCGTCGAAATCCGGTTCCGGTCGGCGACGCCGTCACTTTTTGGCGCGCGATTCGTTCCGGCTCTGCTGTTCGGCGTAGAGGGCCTTCTTGTCCATGGAGACCAGTTCGCCGGGGATGTCCTCGGGCAGCCGGGTGGAGGAGGCGTTTTCGCGATGGGTGCGGATCTCCAGTTCCAGCTCCTCGGGGTGATTGTAGAGCGGCAGATTGTGGGTGGCGAACGGGATCAGCAGCACCACCCAGTCGGTGTGGTAGGCCCAGGAGTCGATGCTGTCGATGGTGAAGCGGTGCTCGGAGGTCGCGGCGTCGAGGAAGTTCAGCGCGAACCGTCCCTGACAGCTCTGGGTGAGCTTGCTGAACAGCGGGATTTCGGGAATTGCGAAGTTCATGTTGGTGTCGGGTAGCGGGATCGGCAGTTCGGGGGTGCCGATCAGGATCCGGCGGGTATCGGTGGCCAGCACGCCGCAGAGGACCTGAGCCACCAGCTGGGCATCCTTGCGCTCGGGGACCACGATCAAGCCGCAGCGCGAGAGGTGGAGCTCCAGATAGCCCTGCAGAAAGGCCTTGTCGGTCTGGGGATCGAGGTGGGTGTAGTCCATGAAGACGCGCTGCCCCCGCAAGGTGCTGAAATCCAGACTCCGGACGCCGCGCTCGACCACGGTGGAGATCAGCAGCTGTTCGATCAGCGAGCGTTTGGTGTTGGTAAGATTCGGCGTACTGCATCCGGCCGTCAACAGCAGCAGCGAGCCGATCACGCTGCCGAGCCGGAATCTCAACTTCATGGTGTCCGCTCCTCGGTCGGGATGGTGATTTACCATCGGTTCAAGCTCAAAAACAGGAATAATATAGTTTGTGCCGCGATTTTTGACAATCAATTTCCGAAAAAAAACTTTTTTTTGGCGGATGAGCTTGGAAAATCGACAAGCCGGATTATTTTATAGTCATACGCCCGCCCGGTGGCGGGCGGTGAAACTGGCGGGGAGATGGTGGGAAAAGTGAATCACGGAGCAGACGAGCGCTTTTTCAGGAAGTCGGCGGTGCTGGTGCGGCGCGGCCACTTTACGGTGAAACTGGCGGAGTCCGGGGAGGAGCTGAATCAGGCGCTGAATCTGCGTTATCGGGTCTTCAAACTGGAGCGCGGGAAACTCGGCGGCGGGGTGGAGCCGGAGCAGTTGGAATCGGACGAGTTCGACGCGTACTGTCTGCATCTGCTGGTGATCGACGAGGCGGCCGGCCGGGTGGTCGGCACCTACCGGCTGCTCTCCGGCGCATCGGCGCAGCAGCGCGGCGGATTTTACTCCGAGCAGGAATATGAGTTTGACGGTTTGAACCGGATCGCGTCCGAAGCGATTGAGCTCGGGCGCTCCTGCGTGCTGGCCGAGTACCGCAACGGAACCGCGGTGGCGCTGCTCTGGGAGGGCTTTGCCGAGCTCTGCCGCCGCAGCATGTTCCGATATTTGTTCGGCTGCGTCAGTCTGGATGACGACCAGCTGGAGTTGGGGTGGCAGCTGGATACCACGTTCCGGACGCTGCAGCTGCGCACCGACGTGGTGGCCGCCCGGCCCCGGCCGGAGTTCGCGCTGCCCCGGAGCGAAGTCGAGCTGCCGTCGTTTTCGGAATCGGAGCTCCGCCGGGCGCTGCCGCCGCTGTTCAAGGGGTATTTGCACTTGGGGGCGCGGTTGATGGGGGGGCCGGCTTGGGATCGGGAGTTCGGCTCGATTGATTTTCCGATTCTGTTCGATCTGGAGCGGCTGCCGGGGAAATACGCGAGGCACTTCAGAACCACGGGGGAGGTGATGGGATGATGGCAATGTGGCGGCGCTTCTACCGCCTGGTGCTGGTGGTGGTGTGGTTCATCGTCATGCTGCCGCCGTCGCTGATTGCCCAGCTCGGCGGCTGGGGAGGCGTGCGGCGGGTGACTTGGTTCACCCGGCTGTGGGCGCGGGGGCTGGCCCGGATCGCCAATCTGAAGCTCAAGGTGATCGGCGACCCGAAGCGGTTCCGGGGCGGGTTGATCCTCTCCAACCACCTGAGTTATCTGGATGTGCTCAGCCACGCCTCGGTCTTTCGGATTCGGTTCGCGCCCAAGGTGGAGATCCGCAGCTGGCCGGTGCTGGGCTGGTATATCGCGGTCAGTCGGCCGCTCTGGGTGGACCGCAAGAACAAGCTTAAAACCCGGAAGATCGCCGAGGAGTATTGCGAGACGCTGCGTCACCAGATCGGGATGCTGGTCTATCCGGAAGGGACCAGCACCAGCGGCGAGGAGGGGCTGCGCCCCTTCAAATCGACGCCGTTCGAGGCCGCCTGTCAGGCCCGGGCGCCGATTCAGCCGGTGATCACCATGTACGAACGAACTCCCGACGGCCGCACGCCCGCCTGGTACGGCGATCAGAAGCTGCTGCCGCACATCTGGTGGGTGTTGGGGCAGAAGGAGATCCGCGGTACGCTGCTGGTGCTGCCGCTGCAGGAGCCGTGCTCCGGCAATGAGGACCGCAAGGAGGTGGCCAACCGGATGCGCAAGTTGATGCTGGCCGCCTACAACGAACTGCACGGCACCCATTTTCAATAGGAGAAAATCATGTCCGGTTCATCCGAAAAACTGATTCCCGGGGGAATTGTCGGGCAGTTGCTGGCGGCTTGGGAGTATGTGCTGGATTTTCCATTGCCCGCGGCCTGGCGGTCGAAGGTCTGGCGGGGCGCGAACCCGGAGCAGAAGGTCTGCACCGCTTGGGCGATGTCGGTTCTGGGGTTTCTGTACGGGCTGGTGGCGGTGGTGGCCGGCTGGGTGCTGCGCGAATTGTTCTCGCCGATCCCCGCCGCCGTGGTGTTTGCGGTGCTGACGCTGATCTGGCTGGAACTCAAGGATTCGGGGCGCGGACTGTGGCAGCTGGGGAGCCTGGCGGAGCAGCTGGCGGCGCGCGACTCCGGCGGTCCGGCGCTGCTGCGGTTGGCGACCGATCCCCGGGTTTTGGTCGGCGCGGTGCCGACGCTGGCGCTGATGCTGATTGTGATGTTCAAGCTGCTGGCGCTCTATTTGCTGTTCCGCCACGGCGCGGCGCTGTGGGTGGCCGGGATGCTGGCCTGGGTCTTCGCAGCGGAGGCGGCGCTGGCGGCGCTGCCCGAACTGGATCGCGGGCGGCCGCTGCTGTCGCTGCCCGAAAACGGTTTTGCCCTGCTCTGTGCGGCGCCGCTGGTGCTGATGTTGCCGACGGCGCTGCGGGTGCTGCCGATGGCGCTGCTGGGCACCGCCGTGGCGCTGGTTTCGATCGCGCTGCTGCGGCAGTTCTGCTGGCGGCGGTTCGGCGGTGTCACCGCCAACTTGATCACGCTGTGCGGCTCGGTGCTGGAGCTTGAACTGCTGCTGGTCGGGTTGCTGTTGATTCCCGCCTGAGTTTGCCTTCAGGTGCCGGGCAACAGCCGCTGCAGGGCGGGAAAGACCTGGAGCGCATTGGCGTAGAAGAACTTCTCGTGCTCCTTCTCGGGAATGATCCGGCGCATGAGTTCCAGATAGGCCGGGAGATTGACCAGCGGCCAGTCGGAGCCGAAGAGCACCTTTTCGTAATTGCCCAGATAGGTCAGCCAGGTCCGGATCAGCTCCAGATAGCCGTGATAGTGGGTGAGGAACCACTCCGGTTCAAAATTCCCCGCCGCCAGCCCCGAGAGATCCAGATAGACGTTGGGATTCTTGGCCGCCACGGCGGTGGCGTCGACCAGCCACGGGTTGCCGTAGTGGGCGATCACGAAGCGGGTTCCGGGGAATTTCACCGCCGCGTCGTCCACGGTCAGCGGATGCGCGTATTTGAGCAGCCCTCCGGCGTTGGCGGTGTCCCCGGAGTGCATCACGATCGGCCGATCGCAGCTGCGCGCCAGGTCGAACAGTGGGTAGTGGCGCGGATCGTCGAGATAGCAGCGCTGATACCCCATGTAGAATTTCAATCCGACGCAGCGGGGATTTCGCAATTCGCGTTCGTAGGCGGCCAGCGCCGCGGGCAGACGCTCCGGCGTCAGGGCCGAGCTGTCCACTCCGGCGCAGTAGGCGATGGCGTCGGGCAGCGTCGGGCCGGCCAGATCGGGCCGGGGCAGGCGGAACTCCCGCTCGTCCTCGCTGTGCCCGCTGCCCATGGCGATGCCCAGCACCACCCCGCAGTCGGCAAAGGTGCGCAGCAGATGTTCGGACGTGTTCCGGTGTCCGGCGGCGGCGGCCACCTCCTGGAACCCATCCCAGTTCTGAAAGTGCAAATGTGCGTCGATGATCTGCATCGTGCAGCCGGCGTGTCGCCTCCCCCTTCTCAGATGGTGATCCGGGCGTGAATTTCGGGCAACTGCTCCGGATCGCGCGCC
>CASFRF010000064.1 GCA_949297015.1 uncultured bacterium | reverse complement strand
AGCCGCGCGGCGTGCGGCGGTCCGAACCAGCCGGAATCGCGGTTGGAGTACATCACGTCGGTGGTCAGCACCCGTCTGCTGAACTCCTTGGGGGCCCAGTTGGCGTCGTAGACCATGTTGGCGGTGTTGAGCCGCTCCAGCGAAATCTTGGCGGTGTTCTGGAGCCAGTAGTAGGTGTAGTGCGGATCGTTGTCCTTGGGGTCGTAGCTCTGGGCGATGATGCAGTACCCCAAATGCCCGGAGCCGTCCATGAAGTCATGCAGCGTGGGGCAGTAGAAGGCTTTGCTGTTCGGCGAGATGTAACTGGTGATCGCCTCGTTCCTCTCCCGGTTCCAGAGGAAGCCCTCCCGGTTCTGCTCCTCCCAGGGCTGAGGGGAGTAGCTCTGCGAGGGCATGTAGTCCCGGAAGTCGTTGGCGTACATCAGCACCGCGGTGGCCAGCTGCTTCTGATTGCTGACGCACTTGGCCACGTTGGCCCGGTCCCGGGCCTGATTCAGGGCCGGAAGCAGCATCGAGGCCAGAATCGCGATGATCGCGATCACCACCAGGAGTTCGATCAGTGTGAATGCTCTTCTCATCTCATTCCCCCTTTCCGGTTGCTGGTTGCAGGTTGCGGGCGTTCTCGAATTTCCGTGCCGGAGCCGGAGGCTCCGCTTCAGCGGGCGATCGGGATGTAGGGACGCTGACTCCAGTGTACATTGAACCATTTGCGGCTGTTGACCATGGCGTCACGCAGCAGCGAGTCGGGCGTGGTTCCGGCATAAGGGCTGCGGAAGTATTCCACATGGCCGTCGGCGAACGAGGTGGCCGCACCCTGCCAGGCGTGGGCCCCGCCACCCCCGTCTTTGAGCCGCGAGGCGTGTACCGGTCCGTACCAGTTGGGATCGCGGTTGGAGTACATCACGTCGGTGGTCAGCACCCGTCTGCTGAACTCCTTGGGTGCCCAGTTGGCGTCGTAGACCATGTTGGCGGTGTTGAGCCGATCCAGCGAGATCTTGGCGGTGCTTTGCAGCCAGTAATAGGTGTACTGCGGATCGTTGTCCTTGGGGTCGTAACTCTGGGCGATGATGCAGTATCCCAGATAGCCGGTGCCGTCCATGAAGTCGTGCAGTGTGGGACAGTAGAAGGCTTTGCTGTTCGGCGAGATGTAACTGGTGATCGCCTCGTTCTTCTCCCGATCCCAGAGGAAGCCCACCCGGTTCGGCGCATGCCAGGGCTGGATGGACTGCGTCTGCGAGGGCATGTAGTCCCGGAAGTCGTTGGCGTACATCAATACCGCGGTGGCCAGCTGCTTCTGATTGCTGACGCACTTGGCCACGTTGGCCCGGTCCCGGGCCTGATTCAGGGCCGGGAGCAGCATCGAGGCCAGAATCGCGATAATCGCGATCACCACCAGAAGTTCGATTAGCGTGAAGCGGTTTCTCATACTTTTCCTCTCTTTAATTTCTACAAAATCAGGGTTCAGGGTTTTCCGCAAAATCAAATGCCTCTGACCGGACCTCCTGTCCCCGGCGCTGACGATCGATCAGCTCTATGCCCCGTTTCAGAATTTCCAGTACGTTGACGTAGAAGAATTTGACCGGAAGCTCCGGCGACTGCGCCGTATCCGGATAGTTCGCGTGCGAAACCACCCGGACTCCGGCGGCCTCCGCGCCCAGCGCCCGGCGCAATCCCGCCAGCGCATACGGCAGAAAGTTGTCGTCCCCGACCAGAAAACCGTCGGGCCGTTCCCGGTTGCGGCGGTTGAACAGCAGCTCCACCACCGGGGTGACCAGTGGCGCCCCGTCGGAGTAGAGCTCCAGACAGTAATCGGGGGGACACTCCAGCCCCAATGCGGATGCCCGGCGGAGAATCAGCTCCCGCCGGTCCGGTTGCGGCTCGGTTGCCGGCAGCAGCACTGCGATTCGCCGGGCCCCCCGGGCGGCCAGATAGGCCAGCGCCCGCTCCGCCAGACGTTCGGGAGGAAGGTCCAGGGCAATCAGCTCCGGCAGCTGACTGCTGGGCTGAGAGAACATCACCCGCGGAAGCCCCGGGACATTGAGAATCGGAGTCCCCAGCAGGCGCTTGGGATAGGAGGCGAAAAAGAGCCCCGCAAAGAGATGATGCTCCACCCCGTACACCAGCTCCCGATGGTCCGGACTGTCCTGCCGGCAATCCAGATCGAAGAACACCTCCAGATTCCGGCCCTCCCGTCGGCGCAGCAACTCCGCCGCCTGCACCAGCGAACGGCTGAACAGGTTCTCCTGCTTCTCGGTTCCGTAGAGCACCAGCCCGTAGCGATTGAGATGCGGCGGCGCCTCGTCCACGCAGGTGTATTTGCGCGGCTCGCTCTTCAGCACACCTTCGGCGCAGAGAATTTCAAACGCCTTCTGGACCGTGGCCGGCGCGGCGGAGAATTTCTGCTCGAACCAGGTCCGCGGCGGCAGCCGGAAACCCGGTTCCCAAACCCCGGTGACCACCTGTTTCCGGATGAAATGAAGCATCTCTTCCCGTTGCACCGGCGGTCGGCCACGCCTTTTTTCAGATTTTGTCATGGTTATCATAGCGTGAGAAAACAAGGGTTTTTCTGTTTCATTATATATTGTAACAAAATTGTAGCAGTTTGTCAAGGAGCCGTTTGAAAAAAGGCGAAAAAAACCGCCGTCCGGCAGTCGGACGGCGGTGTGGGAGCGGGGACGATCAAGTCCGGGGCGTGAGATGCAGTTTGGCTTTGAGCCACTCCCGGAAGCGCTGACAGGCCGCGTAGAGCGCCGGCGTGAAGACGATTCCAACGATGGTTGCCAGCAGCATGCCCGAGAAGGTGGTAATGCCGATCGCCTGCCGGCTGCCGGCGCCGGCGCCGGAGGCGACCACCACCGGATAGACGCCGAACAGGAAGCTCCAGGCGGTCATCAGCACGGCGCGGTACCGCAGATCCGCACCGGCCAGAGCCGCCTCGGCCACGGAGAGCCCGCGTTCGCGCTCCTGCTTGGAGAACTCCACCATCAAAATGGCGTTTTTGCCCGCCAGACCGATCAGCATCACCAGCCCGAGCTGGGCGTAGATGCTGAGACTGGAGTCCGTGACCCAGAGCCCGAGTACGGCTCCGAGCAGCGCGAAGCCGACCGAAAGCATCACCGGCACCGGAATGCTCCAGCTCTCATACTGACCGACCAGGAAGAGAGAGGCGAAGAGCAACGCCACCGCCATCAGAAAGACGATCTGGCCCTGATTCTCCTTCTCCTGATAACTCATGCCGGTCCACTCGATGTGGTAGTTTTCTGGCAGCTTCTGTTTCTCGATGATGTCCAGCAGGACGCCGCTGCTGACGCCCGGGGCCGCCTGCGCGTTCATCTCCGCCGAGGTCAGCTTGTTGAAGCGCTGGATGCGGCGCGGACCGACCGTGAAGTGCACGGTGGCCAGCGAGGAGAGCGGAACCATCTCGCCCTCCCGGTTGGGGATCATGATCTCCAGAATGTCGTCCAGCGTCGACCGGCTGGCCCGGTCGGCCTGCATCTTGACGTAGAAGGAGTTCCCGAGCAGATTGAAGTCGTTGATATACAGCGAGGCGAGCTTGCTCTGCAGGGTCGAGAAGATGGTTCCGGCCGAGACGCCGAGCAACTCCGCCTTGCGCCGGTCCACCTCCAGTTCCAGCTGCGGAGTGTCGGCGCTGTAGGTCGACACCGCGTTCAACGTCTCCGGCCGGGCGGCCAGTTCGTTGGCGAAGCTCCAGGCCAGATTGGCCAGTTCGATCGGATCGACTTCCCCTTCGCCGCTGATCAGGAAGTTGGCGCCGCCGGTCGCGCCCAAGCCCATGATCGCCGGCGGCGTGAAGCACACCACCCGGGCCGCCGGCAGGTCGGCCGTGGCCGCCTGTACCTTGGCGACCAGAGCCTTGAGCTGGAGATCCGGAGTCTTGCGGTCATCCCAGTTGTCCAGCTGCACGATGGCCAGAGCGTTGCTTTCGCCGGTACCGTTGAGGAAACTGAAGCCGGAAACCGTCATGCACGACCGGACTCCCGGAATCTTCTGCACCCGGTTCCGGAACTCATCGAGCACCGCGTCGGTCCGGTTCAGCGTGGCCCCCGAAGGCAGCGCAATGTCGCACATGAAAGCTCCTTTGTCCTCATCCGGCAGGAAGGAGGAGGGGAGGCCGTCAAAAATCCAGTAGATCAAGCCGAAGACTCCGCACAGCAGGATCAACGTCAGCAGCGCCCGGCGGACCAGCAGCCGGACGTGGAACAAGTAGATCTTCTTGGAGCGGTCGAGGAGCCAGTTGACCGGCCGGAAAAAGCGGGATTTGTGTTCCGAAGGCGGACGCAGGATGGTTGCGCACAGCGCCGGACTCAGGGTCATGGCCACCACCGTCGAAAGGCACAGCGAAATGCACATGGTCACCGCGAACTGCATGTAGATGTTGCCGACCATGCCGCCGTAGAAGGCCAGCGGTGCGTAACAGGCCACGGTCACCAACGTGGTGGCGATGATGGCGCCGGTGATCTGCTCCATGCTCTTGAGCGCCGCTTCGCGGGGCGGCAGTTTTTCCCGCTCCATCAGGGCCTGACAGTTCTCCACCACCAC
>CASFRF010000063.1 GCA_949297015.1 uncultured bacterium | reverse complement strand
ATGGTCATTTGCTACACCATTCTGGAAATTCTCAGCCAGCTCGGCGGCAACGACGGGGTGGCGCATCTGGCGCACCTCGGCGGGTTTCTCGGCGGCTATTTGTACATGAAGCTGTTTTCGGGCTGTCCGCTGGCCTGGGATCCGTTCCGCGGCCGCCCCCGGATCCGGCCGGAGACCGCCTGGCGGCAGCCGGACTGGACCCGGGACCCCGGCTACGGCTCCGCCCCGGACGCCGGCGACCGCCCGGTGACGCAGAAGGAACTCGACTATCTGCTGGACAAAGTCTCGAATCAGGGGATCAACAGCCTTTCGGATTACGAAATGGCCCGCCTGCGACGGGCGCGGGAACAAATGCGGGGTTCCGGACGCTGAGCCAGAAATCATGCAAGCCACTTCACTGTACGACTACCAGCTCCCGCCGGAGCTGATTGCACAATATCCCGTCGAGCCGCGCGAGGCGGCCCGGATGCTGGTGCTGGACCGCCGCAGCGGTGCGTGCGAACTCTGCCGGGTCGGCGATCTCAAACGCTTCCTCCAGCCCGGAGACGCCATGATCTTCAACGACACCAAGGTGTTGCGCGGCAGGATGTTCGGCCGCCGGCACGGGGAGCCGACCGGGGCCCGGTTTGAACTGCTGCTGGTAATGGCCCGCGATCCGGAGCAGCGACGCTGGCAGGTGATGCTCAAACCGGGCAAACGGGCCCGGCCCGGAACCGCCGTGGTGCTGCTTGAGCGCGACGGAAGGATCAATACCCGCGGCGATTACTTTATGGTCGAATCGGTCAATTCGGACGGCACCTACGAGGTGGAGTTCTTCGGCGCCGACTTGGAGACGCTGCAGACGCGCTACGGCCATGTGCCGCTGCCGCCCTACATCCGCCGCGCCGACGAGGAAGCCGATCAGGAGAACTACCAGACCATGTTCGCCGCCCGCGCCGGAGCAGTGGCCGCGCCGACCGCCGGACTGCACTTCACGCCGGAAATGGTGGCGCAGCTGCGCGCCGGAGGCGTGACGACCGGGGCGGTCACGCTGCACGTCGGCCCGGGCACCTTTCTGCCGGTCACGACCGAGGATCTGACCCGCCACCGGATGCATGCCGAAGTGTTTGAGCTGAACAGCGAGACGGCCGAACTGGTCAACCGGACGCATCAGGCGGGGCATCGGGTTCTCGCCATCGGCACCACCACGGTGCGGGTGCTGGAAAGTTGCGCCACCGGGGACGGGCGGGTTCATCCGCACCACGGACAGACGCGGTTGTTTCTGTACCCGCCCTACCGGCCGAAGGCGACCGATCTGCTGTTGACCAATTTTCACCTGCCGCAGAGCACGCTGCTGATGCTGGTTTCGACCTTTGCGCCGCGCGAGTATGTACTGCGGGCCTATGAGCTGGCCATCCGGGAAAAGTTCCGCTTTTACAGTTACGGAGACTGCATGCTTCTGTGTTGAGACAGGAAGCGGGCAGCCGGGCATGATTTTACAGAGTTCAAACTCAAAACCATAGTGAAACAGCAACATGAACAACCACAGTAAGCCGGAGCAGCACCCGGACACGGAAACCGGGGCCGCCAAGACCTCCTGGAAACTGAAACTGGTACGAATTCTGATCTGGACAATCGCGCTGGTCGGGCTGGCCGAGACGCTTTCCATACTCCAGACGCCGCGTTATGAAGTGTTCGTCGAAGGACAGTTGTCCTGTTTTCTGGTGATTCTGGGGCTCTCGGTTTCGATCGGCACGCTGATCTACTTTCTGATCCAGAGCGTGCTGGCCTTTCTCTACCGCGAAGCTCCGATTCTGAGTGACGCGGAGTTGCCCCGCTGCACGGTGATCATTCCGGCCTTCAACGAGGGGGAATACGTCGCCACCACCCTCGACAGCGTGCTGGCCGGCGACTATCCGCCGGAGAAACTGGAGGTCATCGCCATCAACGACGGCAGCACCGACGACACCTGGGCGTGGATGCTCCGGGCCGCCGAACGCCATCCGGGCCGGATCCGGACGGTGAATCTGGCCCGGAACGGCGGCAAGCGCCACGCGCTCTACGAGGGGTTCATGCTGACTTCCGGCGAGGTGGTGGTGACCGTGGACAGCGACTCGATTCTGGCTCCCGACGCTCTGCGCCGGATCGTCTCCCCGTTCCGGAATCCGCAGGTCGGCGCGGTGGCCGGCAACATCCGGGTGACCAATTTGGAAGAGGGCATCATCCCCCGGATGCTCGACACCGTCTTCGCCTTCGGCTTTGAGTTCATGCGGACCGCCCAGAGTGTCGTCCACAGCGTGCTGTGCACGCCGGGAGCGCTCAGCGCCTACCGGACCGGGGCCATTCGGCCGTTGGCCCGGGAGTGGCTGGAGCAGCGGTTTCTGGGGAAACCCTCGGGCATCGGCGAAGACCGGGCGATCACCAGTCTCTTGATCCGTTCCGGCTGGAGCGTGACCTATCAGGGCAGCGCCATGGCCTTCACCAAAATGCCGACCTCCTACCCGACGTTGTGCAAAATGCTGATCCGCTGGTGCCGCAGCGACGTCCGGGAAAATCTGCTGATGCTCAGTTACTGTCTCCGGGGCCGGATGCCGCTGACCTGGTGGCTGCCGCCGCTGCTGCTCAATCTGGTGTTCCAGAGCATCACCATTCTGCTGCCGATGTTCGTGCTGCCGATGCTGCTCTACGGCCTGGTGGTGCGGCCGCTGGTGTCGCTGGGGTATCTGGTGGCGTTCAGCACGCTGTGGTCGGCCCTGCCGGCGCTGGTCTATGCGCTGCGCTATGGCAAGGCGGAGGCGGTCTGGGCGTTTGTCTACGGGCTCTACTGCCTGCCGCTGCTCTCGTGGATCAGCGTCTACTCGTTCTTCACCATGCGCAACTCCAAGTGGCTGACCCGTCCCGCCGCCGACCCCGCGGAGCACGATCCGGAAGCGGAGCAGGAGCAGCTGAACTCCTCGTGCTCGGCGCTGCCGTTATCAGGCAAGTGAGGATTCCGGCTCTTTCGCGGCCAGTTCGGCGGCGAAGTCCGAAAGCGAATTGTCGCGCGCGCCCATGATCAGAATCTCATCTCCGGCTCCGGCTTTGCCGAGCACATAGGCGGCGAGCTCCCCACGGTCGGTGAAGCAATCGAAGTGGTGCCGACTCCGCTTCCGGTAGTCGGCGGTCACCTCCTCGCTGGTCGGCCGGAAGCTGCTGGTGCCCCCGGCGTAGTACGGCGGCAGCAACAAAAACTCATCGCCGTCGCGCAGCACCGGCTCCAGCTGTGCGAGCAACGCCTCGCGCATGAAGCCGAAGGGACCGTAGCCGTGCGGTTGAAAGATCGCGAAAATCCGGCCCGGAACCGTCTCCCGGGCGGTGCGGATGGCCGACACGATCTTTTCGGGATTGTGCGCGTAATCGTCGCAGACCAGCGCGCCCGCCGGGGTGAACCCGGCCCGGTCGTTGCGGCGCCAGACTCCGTCGAACCGCGCGAACGCCTGCGGCGAGGGCTCCAGCCCGAGCAGGGGCAACAGCGTATGAATGGCCAGCGCATTGAGCGCCTGATGCCAGCCCGGTTGCGGCAGCAGATACACTTCCGGGCCGGAGGAGAAGGTCACCCGGCTCCGCCCCTCGGCGCAGTGACAATCCGTCACCGCGTGTTCGCCGCTCCGGCCGGGCTCCGACTCGAAGACCGCAACCTCCAGTGACCGGGGCAGACCGGAACGGACCGCCTCGTAGACGTTGCGCTCGAGCACCGCGCCGCGCTTCACCCGGCGCAGAAATTCGGTGAACACCCGGGCCAGCTCCGCCCGGTCGTAGTGGTCGGTGCCGATGTTGAGCACGATCGCGTAGTCGGGGGCGAAGGCGGTCAAACTCTTGTCGCTCTCGTCGGCCTCGAAGACCAGAATTTTTTCATCGCCGTCGCGGAAATTCCCCGCCGCCGTCGGCGACCGGAAGCGCTTGCTCAAAGCGCCGTTCACCATCCGCGGGTTCTCCCCCAGATTCACCAGCGCCTCGGTGAGCCAGGCGGTGACGCTGCTCTTGCCGCAGCTGCCGGTGACCGCGATCGAACAGGCGGCACCGGACTCCCGGATCAGCTGCGCCAGCGCCTGCGACCGGTGTTTCCGGGGCAACTCCGGGGCGGCGACGAAATCGGGGTTGTCCGCCTCGATCGCGGTGGACCAGATCAGCACGTCGGGATCCCCGTCGCGGCGGAAGCTGCCGTCCTGCGGATAGAGCCGGATGCCCTGGCGGACCAGCGGCTCCAGAATCCGGGCGTTCTCGGGTCGGCCGTGGCCCCGGTCGCTGCCCGAGACCCGACAACCGAGCGCCCGCGCGAACTGTGCCAGCGCGCTCATGCCGATGCCGCCGATCCCGACGAAATGCCAGTGGGAGTTGCGAATCATCGTGACGCGACCTCCGGTTTCGGCGCGTCGGGCGGCACGTTCAGCAATTTCAGCGCCCGTTCGGCCACGGCCTTGAACACCGGTCCGGCGACGGATCCGCCGTAGATGCTGCCCTTCGGCTCGTCCACGGTGACCATCATTACAAAGGCGGGCCGCCCGGCCGGGACAAATCCGGCAAAGCTGGCGAAGTACTTCCCGGAGGCATAGCCGTGACCGGCCACATACTTGCGGCTGGTACCGCTCTTGGCGGCGACGGTATACCCGGGAATCGCCGCGCGGGTGCCGGTTCCCCCGCGCTGGGTGACCTGCGCCATCATGGTGGTGATCTCGGTGTGCGTTTCCGGTCTCCGGAACAGCTGGACGCCCTGACTCAGGGGCAGCTTGTGCTCCCGATGGGTCTCCGGATCGATCAGCCGGTCCACCAGCCGCAGCGGGAACAGCCGGCCGCCGTTGGCCAGTGCACAGTAGGCGCGGACCATCTGGACCGGCGTGACCAGAATTCCATAGCCGATCGGATAACGGGTCAGGCCGATGCCGTTCCACTGCCGGCGGTTGGTGGGGAAGATCCCCCGGCTCTCCGGCCGCAGGGGCAATCCGCAGCGTTCGCCGAACCCGAATTTGCGCAATCCCTGCTCAACCAGATCGGGCCCCATTTCGAGCGCGACCTTGGCGGTTCCGATGTTGCTCGAAACCTTGATGATGTCGGAGACGGTCAGAATTTCGTTGGCGTGCGTATCCCGCAGCGGTTTGCCCAGATAATACCAGAGTCCCTTGTGACAGTCGAACCGCGAATCGGGCGTGATCACCCCGGCGTCGAGCCCGTTGGCGATGGTGATCGGCTTGATGATCGACCCCGGCTCCAGACCGTCCTCCAGAAAGCGGAGGCGCCAGGCTTCGGACTCCACGTTTTTGCGGTTTCCGGGGTCGAAGGTCGGACGCTGGGCGATGGCCAGAATGTTGCCGGTATAGGGATCGGCCAGAATCCCGTAGATGGATTTGGGCTGCCACTTCTCATAGGCCAGATCGAGCTCCTCCTCCAGCACCGCCTGCAGCCGCTCGTCCACGGTCAGCACCACCCCCCAGCCGTCCTGACTGGCCCGCTGGGCGATCCGGCGCCCGTAGATCAGGGGGCGCCCGTCGCGTGAGCGCTCGAACTCCTCCTCGCCCTCCTGCGGCGCGAGCTGCCGGTTGAAGGCCTTCTCCACGCCCATGACCGGGACCTCGCGGTCATCGCTCAACCTCGTGAAGCCGAGGATGTTGGAAAGCATCCGCCCCTTCGGATAACTGCGACTGTAGCCCTCTCGGAAGAAGAGACTGTACACATACTCCTGCTTCGCTTTCGCCTCCAGCGCCATCCCCTCCTCCAGCGAGAGGTTGCGGGCCAGCATGGCGTAACGCACCGGCACTTCGCGGATGTCGCCGTGCTCGTCGCGCAGGTAGACTCCGTGCTCATCGCGCGCTTTGCGGTCGGGCCGGAGTTTGCGGAAGGTTTCCCGGTAGTCGAGCTCCAGCTCCCGCGCCAGAAACTGGGCGGCCCGGCGGCGGCGCAGCGGATTGTCGGCGTACCCGGCCGGATCGGCCAGCACATGAATGCAGGGCACGTTGCCGACCAGCAGATTGCCGCGTACATCGTAGATCTCGCCGCGCTTGCCGAAGGTGGTGCGACGCAGCGTGTACTGCTTCCGGGCCTGCTCCAGCAACTCCGGGTGCCGGATCACCTGCACATAGTAGAGCCGGATCGCCAGCAGTACCGCCACCGGGACCAGCAGCAGAGAGATCAGAATGATCCGTACCCGGATCGCATCGCTGTTGCTGAGCACGACCGCGCCCCCTAGCGCCGGGCAACCCGGGGCGCGTCGCTCCGCACCGGCAGCCGCAGCACCAGTTTGCGGACCTGCCCCGGAGCGGGAGCCCGCAACCCGAGGTTGTACTTCCGGATCTGATTGCTGATATGCGGCCAGCTGGAGAGCCGCTCCCGCTGGATCCGCAGCGAATCGATCTCCCGGTCGGCCAGATGGATGTTGTAACGCGAAGTCCGGATCGCCGAGGCGGTCAACGCGATCTGCTGGTTCAAATAGACGTAGGCGTTGCAGATCGCCACCACCACCACCAGCAGCAGCATCAACTGCACCACCAGCCACAGTCGGCCCCAGACGGAACGGTCCGACCGCTCGACCGGACGCCGTTGGAAATTACCGGTTTGCAAATTGACTTTCATCGCGCTCCTTCACCTTCCGTATTCCGAAACTTATCTTTCCATCACTCCTGCTCCAGTCACAACTTTTCCGCCACCCGCAACCGCGCGGAGGCCGCCCGCCGGTTGGCGGCCAGCTCCTCCGGACTTGCGGTGATCACCTTGCGCGACACCTCCCGCAACTCCGGGCGCTTCCCGCAGACGCAGACCGGCAGCCCCGGCGGACAGACGCAGCCCGCCGCCCGATAGCGCAGAAACTGCTTGACCATCCGGTCCTCCAGCGAGTGAAAACTGATCACCGCCAACCTGCCCCCTGGCCGCAACTGCGCCAGCGCCTCCGCCAGCCCCCGCTCCAGCTCGCCGAGCTCGTCGTTCACCGCGATCCGCAGCGCCTGAAAGGGCAGCGTCGGATTCGGCAATTCGCCCGGTCGCCGCCGCCCCATCACCTCGTCGCAGAGCTCGACCAAATCGCGCACCGTGGCCAGCGGCCGCTCCGTGCGGCGGCGGACGATCCGCTGCGCCAGACGGCGCGAAGCGCGCACTTCGCCGTAGTCGCGGAAAATCCGCTCCAGCTCCTCCTCCGACGCCCGATTCAGCAACCGGCTGGCGGTCAGCGGCGAGCGCCGGTCCATGCGCATATCCAGCGGTCCCTCCAGCCGCCAGGAGAACCCGCGTTCGGCCGTGTCCAGCTGCGGCGAGGAGACTCCGAGATCGAGCAGTACTCCATCCACCTCGGTCCAGCCGAGCTCTCCGGCGCAGGTCGCCAGCTCCGAGTAGACGCCATGCCGCAGCCGGACCCGGTCGGCGGCGAAGGCCAGAGTCCGGGCCGCCCGTTCCAGCGCCTCGTCGTCGCGGTCGATGCCAAGCAGCTCCAGCCGGGGGTGACGCTTCAGCAGCCCCGCGGCGTGGCCGCCGTTGCCCAGCGTGCCGTCGATCAGCCGGGCCGGACGGTCGCCCAGCCCGTCAAAGGCGGCCATCACTTCCTCAAACAACACCGGAATATGAACCGCGGTTTCGGTCATTTCCGCAGACTTTCGGCCAGCAGCGCCGCCAGTTCCGGCTCGACCCCGCTGAGCTTCTGAATCTCATCCAGACAACTGTCCAGCGCCGCGCCCTCCGGCGGCAGCCAGTTCTCCGCCGCGCAGATCCGGATATGGGTCATGGCCCCGAGCAGTTTCAACTTCCCGGTCACGCCGATCCCCTCGAGCATCCGGCGCTCCAGCGCCAGCCGCCCCTGTTTGTCGCACTTGCAGCGCCGCGCCCGCGAACCGAGCGCAGCAAAAGCCAGCTGCAACTTGGCGTCGGCGATCGCCAGCTTGCGCGCGCGCGCTACAAAATCCAGAAACACCGCCGCCGGAAACAGCAGCAGCGCCGCATCGCGCGCGGGAAACAGCACAAAATCGCTCTCGCCGCCATCCGGACGACGCCAATCCCGGGGAATGGTGATCCGTCCCTGCGGGTCCAACACATGGTCGTACTCGCCGAGAAACATCACCTGTGATTCCGGATTCTGACTGCCGTCCATAAAACCTAAATGCCCCTAAACGCTACTTTCCACTCCTATTTTACTCTAAAAACCGACTTTTTCAAGTCTTTTCCGAGAAAAAAGTGGAAGAATCCGCCATTTCGGCGACGGCTGAGCGGGGAGAAAAGGGAGCTGGGAAGCGTCCGGCCGCGGAGGACGAAACAAGCTCCGGCCGCGACCGGGCGGGGAGCACGGTCACCGCCGGTCAGCGACGGGGGTTCCCCGGGAGCCGGGGAAGGCGCGGCGGCGGGAGTTCGGACCTTACCGTTTCCGGGTCAGCGCCGTAAGCAGGGCGTAACAGGCCTGCATCCGGGGAGCGGGCACGTTCCGGAGCTCGGCCAGACGGCAGACATTGCCCAGAATGGCCTCCGTTTCCAACGGCCGCCCCGCCTCGTAATCGACCAGCATGCTGGTTTTGTAGGGGGGGAAGTTGCGGGTGAACTCCAGATTTTCGGGGATCAGCGACTCCGCCAGCTCGACGCCGCAGGCGGCGGCCACGCTCCGGACCTCCTCCATGAGCTCCCGGCAGAGGGTTTCCACCGGCCCGCCGTCACACATTTCGGCGGTGGTGAGGCCGCCGCCCAGCACCGACACCGGATTGAAGGGCAGATTCCAGAGCAGTTTCCGCCAGCGGTAGCAGGCGATGTCGGACACGAATCCGGCCTGGACGCCCGGCACCCCGGCGAAGAGCTCCGCCAGTCTCCGGCCCGCCGCCGAATCGCCGCCGCCGTAACGCCCGAAGGTGAGCTGATGCGCCCCCTTCTGCTGCACCACGCCGGGGGCGATCCGGGTGGCGCCGATGTAGGCGATGGAGCTCAGAAGTTCGTTGCGGGGGAAGGCTTCGGCCACCGGTTCTTCGATTCCGATTCCGTTCTGGATCAGGACGATCGCCGTCCGGGGGGAGCGGATGGCCGGGGCGATCAAGCCGGCGCTGTCGAGCTCCGGCAGGGCCTTGGCGGTGAGAAACACATAGTCCGCCTCCTCCGGATACTCCGCCGCGGAGCGGTAGACTCCGGCCGGAGCAAACCGGAAATCCCCGGCTTCGCTGCGAATTTCAAAACCACGCTTTTTCACCGCCTCGTAGTCGGAACGGACCACCACCGCCACCTCGGCCCGGCCGGCCGCCGCCAGCCGTCCGGTAAAATAGGCGCCGACCGCACCGGCGCCGACCGTCAAAACTTTCACTGCCGCCATGTCTCACCTCGATTTAGCGGTTATAATGTAGCGTCGGAGCGCACAATTTGCAAGGGTGGCGGTTGACAAAGCCTCCGCCCGGAGTTATATTGGGATTGACAAGTACATAAGGGACGCGCCAGTCATGAACCAGGTCACCGAATTGCCGGAACTCCGGGTCCGCCGCTGCGGACTCATCGAACTGCCCCGCATCGTCGACCAGCGCGACGGCGTGCTCTGCATTGCCGAAGGGGCGCGGAACATCCCCTTCGAGATCCGGAGAGTCTACTACATCACCCATCTGGAAAACGCCGAAAGCGTGCGCGGAAAACACGCGCACCGGACGCTGAGTCAGGTGATCTTCTGCCTCAGCGGCAGTTTCGTGCTGGAGCTCGACGACGGCGAACAGCGTCAGGAGCTCTGGATGTGGCGCGAAAACCTCGGCGTGCTGCTGGGGCCGGGGTTGTGGCACACCATGCGCGATTTCTCCAACGGCTGCACTTTGCTGGTACTGGCCTCCGACTACTACGACGAGGCCGACTACATCCGCGACTACGATCAGTTTCTGGCCTGGGTCAAAGCATGAACATTCCGCAGTGCTCCCCGCTGAGCTCCTACCTTGCACTCCGCCCGGAGCTCGATTCCGCGGCAGCCGCCGTGCTGGCGGCGGGAAACTACATTCTGGGCGACCGGGTGGCGGCCTTCGAGCAGGCGTTCGCCGCCTTCTGCGGCGCCGCGCAGGCGATCGGCTGCGCCAACGGCACCGATGCGCTGGAACTGATCCTGCGCGGCTGCGGAATCGGCCCCGGCGACCGGGTGCTCACGGTGGCCAACACCGCGGTGGCCACGGCGGCGGCGATTGTGCGCTGCGGCGCGGAACCGGGCTTTGTCGAACTGGAGGAGTCGGGGTACGCCATGTCGCCCGCGGCGCTGGAGCTGGAACTGCAGCAGCGACCGGCCCGGGCGGTGATCGTGGTTCACCTCTTCGGACTCCCGGCCGACCTCCCGGCCCTGCGCGCGACAGCCGGACGTTACGGGGCGTTGCTGATCGAGGACTGCGCACAGGCTCACGGAGCCCGACTGCACGGGGTTCCGGTCGGCAGCGCCTCGCTCGCGGCCGGATTCAGCTTCTACCCCACCAAGAATCTCGGCGCCTTCGGCGACGGCGGCGCGGTGATCACCTCCGACGAGGCGCTGGCCACCCGGGTGCGCGCCCTGCGCCAGTACGGCTGGCAGGAGCGCTACATCAGCGCCCTGCCCGGCGGCATCAACAGCCGACTCGACGAGCTGCAGGCGGCGCTGCTGCTGGTGCAGCTCCCGAAACTGGCCGCGGCCAACGCCCGGCGGCGGGAGCTGGCCGCGCGCTACGACGCCGGATTGGCCGGGCTGCCGCTGCAGTTGCCGCCGGTGCGGCCGGGCGCGGAACCGGTCTATCACCAGTATGTGATCGCCACCCCCCGGCGGGAGGAGCTGCGGCGCTTCCTGGCAGCGCGGGGGATCGGCACGGCGGTGCACTACCCGCAGCCGATCCATCTTCAGCCCGCCTTCCGGACCGGGGTCCGGCTGCCCCGCACCGAGAAGCTGGCCGGAGAAGTGCTGAGTCTGCCGATGTTTCCGGCGCTGCGCGACGAAGAGGCGGACGCGGTGATCGCCGCAATCCGGGAGTTCCCCTGGTGAACTACCACTTCTGCACCTGTTTCGACCGCAACTACCTGCTCGCGGGCTGGACGCTCTTCCGCTCGCTGCAGCGTTCGCTGCGCCACCCCTTTACGCTCCATGTGGCGGCGCTGGATGACGCGGTCTACGAGCTGCTGAGCCGCTGTCCGGAGCCGGACCTGCGGGTCTATTCCCTGGCGGAAATCGAATCCTTCGACCCGGACTTCGCCCGCACCCGGAGTCAGCGCAGCCGGGTGGAGTACTACTTCACGCTGAGTCCGGTGCTGCCCCGCTTCCTCTTCGCCCGCGGTCCGGAGATCGAACTGCTGGGGTATCTCGACTCCGATCTCTTTTTCTTTCACGATCCGGAGGCGCTGTTCCGGGAGCTGGGGGAGCGCTCGCTCCTGCTGCTGCCGCACCGCTTCCCGCCGGAGCTGCGCTGGCGCGAGGAGTGCGGCGTCTACAACGTGGCCTTCCAGCTCTACCGCCGGGACCCGGCCGGGCTCGCCTTTCTGGACTGGTGGCGGGAGCGCTGTCTGGACTGGTGTTGCGACCGGGTGGAACCGGGGCGCTATGCCGATCAGAAGTATCTGGATCAGGCGCCGGAGCGCTTCCCGGAGCTGGTCGTCTCCACCCACCCCGGCGCCGACGCCGCCCCCTGGAACTGGATGACCGGGCACTGGACCCGCACCGGCGGGGAACTGCGCGTCGACGGCCGGGAACTCCTCTTCTATCACTTCCAAGGCGCCCGCTTCCTGCTCGGCCCCCTCTACTGTACCAACCTCGGCAGCTACGGACACACCATGCCGCGGTGGCTGCTCCGGGAACTGTACGGAACCTACGCCTCCGCCTTCCGCGCCGCCCGCGACGAACTTTCCCGCCGCTTCCCGGAGGAGCGCTTCCCGCTGACCATGCGTCACACCCGCAACGGTTTTTCCTGCGGCCGGGCCCTGCTCTCGGCCCTCTATCACCGCAATCTGACCTGGCTCTGAGCAGAAGAAAAAATTTTTTCAAAAAAGTTAGCTTTATCTAACTTAGACGCTTGTAATTCACTTTTCCGGGGTTATAGTATGCAAACTCCACGGCAGAAGAGCCTGCTTTCGGGGAGTCGGGACCACTCCCGGAGCTCACGCCGGAGGCGGATTTTCAACCCCGGCCGCGGAAAGTGTCCCCGCCGGACCGCTCCCCCGGCGGGGGGTGGAATTTTTTTTGAAAAGGTAGTTAGTCAAGACTAATTAGGACCGGGCGACCGGAGTTTCGGAGCGGGGGTTGCCCGCGAACCGGCCGGAGCGCCCCGGTCCGGAACAGGAAAGAGACGATGAAAGAGAAGAAAAAGATCGTGTTGCTGATTTTTCTGCTGCTGGTGCTGGCGGGGATTCTCGGGTGGCAGTGGCTGCGTCCGGAGCCGCAGGTCCCGGCGGTCAAGGATGAGACGGAGCATCGCGCACTGGCGACGTTGATCGAGATGCTGGAGGCGGGACGCAGACGGGGCTGGCCGGGGACGCGCGACTTCTGGGCGGAGACGCCCGACCGCCAATTGCTGCTGGAGTGCCAGCGACTGCTGGGGCGGAACGGGTTTCGCTCGGAATTCACCTTTCAGGGCAGCGCCCCGGTGGAGGGCGAGGCGGACCAGCTGGTGCTTTACGGAATTTTTGAATCCGGCGTGCCGGTCGAAATTCAAATGGTCCGGCGCGACGACCAGTTCAAAATCGTCTCCATGGCGGAAATGTAATCAACGGAACCGACACCGATCATAACCAATAAGGAGTAACCCATCATGTCTCAAATCAGGGGCAACCGGATCCACGCCGCCGACTCCAGTCGGCACTTCACCTTAATCGAGCTGCTGGTGGTGATTGCGATCATCGCCATTCTGGCGTCGCTGCTGCTGCCGTCACTGGGCCGGGCCCGGGGGC
Organism: uncultured bacterium; assembly: GCA_949297015.1. Taxonomy (GTDB): domain Bacteria; phylum Verrucomicrobiota; class Lentisphaeria; order Victivallales; family Victivallaceae; genus CASFRF01. The sequence goes on along the minus strand of CASFRF010000063.1, from coordinate 1,195 downwards.
TGGCGCAGAACACCTACTGCCGGAACAATCTGCGGCAGATCGCGCTGGCCTGCATCTCCTACGGTACGGATTACAACGGCAGCTGGCCCTCGGCCCGGGCCATCGGGTCGGTGAAGGCCGACGGTACGGCGAACACCGCCTGCGCCACGCGGCGGGGGCTGGGGGAGGATGACGGCGGCGGCGAGGAGATCTACGGACCGGCCGCGGCGCTGGCACCCTACGGTCTGGGTGAAAGCGCGGTCTGGATCTGTCCGTCCAACCCCAAAACCACGGAGTACCGCAACTCCTACGCCTACTTCCCGAAGTATTTCCAGAATATGGCGGAAACCAAGGGGCGCTCGCCCTACGGGACCAGCTCCTCCTTTTCCCAGAGCAAAATCGATCATTGCATCATGTTGTATGACAATCACATGTACAAACCTGCCGCGACCGGTTCGCTCACCGGAAACAGCTCCACGCTGCCCACGGCGGAACGGCTGGGGCCGCATGTTCTCTACGATCCGTTTCGCTCCAAGAACAAACTCTGGGCCGGAGTCAACGGCATGACCGCGGGGGGATACGTCATCACCTGGAACCAGTTCCTGGTGGAGTACTGATGGTGCAGCCGACCGCAGACCCCCTGGCCCGCCGCTTCCAGCTCGGCTTGGCGGCCCGCCGACGGCGCTGGCTGGGCCGGGAGCTCCTGGGCCGGGCCCCGGAAGCCCTGCTGTTCGGAGCGGCGGCGGCGCTGGCACTGCACGGCACCATCCGTCCGCCGTGGCCGGTGACGGTGGGAATTGCACTCGCCGTCACGGCGTTGGGCAGTCTCGCTCCGGCGCTGCGGCGCTACGGTTCAACCGTGCGCTGCGCCCGGGAGTTCGATCGCCGGGCCGGCACCAACACCCGGGTCCTGAACGCCTGCGAACTGTTGCAGCACCATCAGGACTCCGCCTTCGCCCGGTGGGCGATTGCCGATGGCTGCGCCGCGCTGACCGAGGGCGAGGCGGCCGCCGACGCCGTGTCACGCGATCTCCGGAGGAGCTGGCGGCGGGGGGTCGGGGCCGGACTCCTGCTGCTTGCCGGAATTCTGGGCGGACTGTTCAACCCGCTCTCGGGCATCAGCGACCGGGAGGCCGTACTTCCGCCCCCGGCGCCGGTTCGCGAGGCGGCCGCCACGCCCCGGGTGCAGCCGCGCCCGCCGGACCGGACCGGCCCC